>JAIEPJ010000041.1 GCA_019749835.1 Phreatobacter sp.
TCATCAGCGCGGGCATCGGATCAGAACTCCACCCCCGGCTGGCCCTTGATGCCCGACCGGAAGGGGTGCTTGACCAGCGTCATCTCGGTCACCAGATCGGCGGCTTCGATCAGCGCCTCTTTCGCGTTGCGCCCCGTCAGGCAGACATGGGTCAGCGGCGGCTTCTCCTCGCGCAGGAACTCCAGCACCTCGTCGAGGTCGAGGTAGTCGTAGCGCAGCGCGATGTTGATCTCGTCCAGAAGGACGAAGCGGATCTCGGGGTTGCGGATCAGTTCCTTCGCCTTTTCCCAGCCCGCACGCGCGGCGGCGATGTCGCGGGCCTTGTCCTGCGTTTCCCACGTGAACCCCTCGCCCATCGCGTGGAACTGGCAGAGGTCGCTGAAATTCGCCTCGATCAGGCGGCGTTCGCCCGTATCCCACGCGCCCTTGATGAACTGCACCACGGCCGAGGGCATCCCGTGCGCGATGCAGCGCAGGATCATCCCGAAGCCCGAGGAGGATTTGCCCTTGCCCGCGCCGGTATGGACGATGATCAGCCCCTTCTCGCCCGACTTGCCCGCCATGATCTTGTCGCGGGCGGCCTTCTTCTTGGCCATCTTGGCGGCGTGGCGGGCCAGATCGTCGGTCCCGGCTGCGGCATCCGTGTCGGTGTTGTCGGCCATGATGACGTTTCCTTTTCCTTGACTCCGCCTGCCTTGTGGCAGACAGGGAACCATTGGCGCTGGTGCCTGTCCTAGGGCAGGCGAGAAGGGAATGCGACAGGTTTTGCGACGTCCCACGTCGCGGGTCCGAAGCGCAGCCGCCCCCGCGACCGTGACCGGAAAGGTCTGTCCCATGCCACTGGCCGCAAAGCCGGGAAGGCGGACAGGGCGCCGGGGTCCGGCTTCACCGCCGCAGCCCCGATATCCGCAAGCCGGGAGACCTGCCAGCCGCCGGAACTGAAACGCGCGGACGGGGTGTTCCGTGACCTTCGGACCAAGGGCATCGTCGCGCCCTTGCCGCAGGCCATCCCTTCCGCAGAATTGACCGGAGTGGGCATGGCCACAGTTCTGCATGTCTGCACCACCTGCCGCGCCGGCCAGCCGGTGCCGGAGGGCACCGATGCACCCGGACGCCGCCTGTATGACGCGCTGGCGGCAGAGGCTGCGCCCGACGGTGTGACGATCTGCCCCGTCGAATGCCTGTCGGCCTGCGATCACGGCTGCTCGGTCGCGCTCAGCAAGCCCGGCGCGTGGTCCTATGTCTATGGCCGCATGACCGATGCCGACGCCCCCGAAATCCTGCGCGGCGCCGCCCTCTACGCCGGAACGGCCGATGGCCTCGTGCCGTGGCGCGACCGGCCCGTGATCTTCCGCAAGCAGAGCCTTGCCCGTATCCCCCCGCTGGAGCCCGTGAAATGACCGACCTGACCAAGATCCCCGTCACCGTGATCACCGGCTTTCTGGGGGCGGGCAAGACGACGCTGATCCGCCACCTGATGCAGAACCCGCAGGGCAAGCGTCTGGCGATCCTCGTCAACGAATTCGGCACCGTGGGCGTGGATGGCGACATCCTGAAATCCTGCGCCGACGAGAACTGCCCTGAGGAAAACATCGTCGAACTGGCCAACGGCTGCATCTGCTGCACCGTGGCCGACGACTTCATCCCGACGATCGAGGCGCTGATGGCTCTGCCCCGGCGACCCGACCATATCCTGATCGAAACCTCGGGCCTCGCGCTGCCGAAGCCGCTGCTGAAGGCCTTCGACTGGCCCGCGATCCGGTCGAAGATCACGGTCGATGGCGTGATCGCGCTGGCTGATGCCGAGGCGGTGGCGGCGGGCCGCTTCGCGCCCGACGTGGCGGCGGTGGATGCCCAGCGCGCCGCCGATGACAGCATCGACCATGAAACACCCCTGTCCGAGGTGTTCGAGGACCAGATCCTGTGTGCCGACCTGATCCTGCTGTCCAAGGCCGATCTTGCGGGCGATGCGGGGCTGGCGGCCGCGCGCGGCGTGATCGCGGCGGAAATGACCCGCAGCGTGCCGATGATCGCCATGACCGACGGGGTGATCGACCCGCGCGTGATCCTCGGCCTGAATGCCGCGGCCGAAGATGACCTTGCCGCACGGCCCAGCCACCATGACGGGCATGACGACCACGAGCACGAGGATTTCGACAGCATCGTCGTGGACCTGCCCGAAGTGGCCGATCCAGCCGATCTGGCCAGCCGCATCCAGCGCCTTGCGCGCGAGTTGAACATCCTGCGGGTCAAGGGCCATGTCGCCGTGTCGGGCAAACCGATGCGCCTTCTGGTGCAGGCGGTGGGCGAAAGGGTGCGCCGCCAGTTCGACCGCCCGTGGGGCGATGCGCCGCGCCGGTCGCAGCTCGTGGTGATCGCGGAACATGACGACATCGACGAAGCCGCGATCCGCGCCGTGCTGGGGGCGTAAAGCAGACAGATGCACGTCGTTTTCCGCGACAGTCGGGGACTCGATACGGCAGACGCGCCGTTCGATCCGGGTCAGGATCCGGCGGACCTGATCGTCCTGTCCTTTTCGGACAGCGACCTTGGCGCGTTTGCGGCGGGCTGGCAGCGGGCGGCGGGCAAGCTGCCCGCGCTGCGCCTGCAGAACATCGTGGCGCTGAAGCATCCGGTGTCGGTGGATACCTATGTGGAACGCACGCTCTCGGGCGCGAAGGCGATCCTGATCCGCCTGATCGGGGGCGAGGCCTATTGGCCCTATGGCATCGCATCCATCCAGGACCTTGCCCGCCGCAAGGGCATCGCGCTGGCCGTGCTGCCCGCCGACGGGCGGCCCGATCCGGCGCTGGATGCGGCATCGACGCTGCCGGTGTCCACCCTGCGGCGGCTGCAGGAACTGTGCGACACGGGCGGAGCCGTGGCGGCACAGGCGGCGCTGGCACAGCTTTGCCTTGCGGCGGGGCTTTATGCGGGGCCGGTGCCGGGAGACAAGCGGCTGGCGGACATGGGGTTCTATGATCCCGATCTGGGCGTGATCCCCGCCCCGCCGGATGCGCCCCATGTGCTGGTCAGCTTTTATCGCAGCTACATGACGGCCGCCGACACCGCGCCCGTCGATGCGCTGATCCGCGCCTTCCGCGCCGATGGCATCGCGGCGGTGGGGGTCTTTGCCCCGTCGCTGAAGGCGGCGGGCTTCGCAGGCTGGCTGCGCCCCGTGCTGGAGGCGCGTCCGCCCGTCGCGGTGGTCAATGCCACCGCCTTTTCGGCCCGCGCCGATGACGGGTCCACCCCCTTTGACGCCGCCGATTGCCCCGTATTCCAGGTGGCCCTGTCCACCGCCCGCCGCCGCGACTGGGCCGAATCCGACCGTGGCCTGTCGCCCGCCGATCTGGCGATGCATGTCGTACTGCCCGAGGTGGACGGGCGGCTGTTCGCAGGCCTCGTGTCCTTCAAGTCGCCGGGAAAGCGCGATCCCGACCTGCAATTCTCGCGCTTCGCGCATCGGGCGGATGCGGAACGGGTGGAGGCGGTCGTCGCACGGGTGAAAGGCTGGCTGCGTCTGGCCGAAACCGCGCCGCAGGAACGGCGGCTGGCGGTCGTCCTGTCCACTTATCCCGGACGCGCGCACCAGATGGCCCATGCCGTGGGCATGGATGCGCTGGCATCGACCGAGGCGCTGGTGGCCGATCTGGCGGATGCGGGTCATGTGACGGGCCATGCCGCGCCGCTTGCCCCTGCCCTGACGGCGCAGACGATCGCGTGGCCCTTGGCCGATTACCTTGCCGCGCTGGAAACCCTCCCTGCATCGCTGCGCGAGGCGCTTTCTGCTGCTTGGGGCGCGGCATCGGACGATCCGGCCTGCACGGACGGCACCTTCCGCTTCCCCGCGGTGCAGCGCGGTAACGTCCTCGTCGCGCTGCAACCCGAACGGGGCGAGGTCGCGCTGCGTGACGGGGAATACCACGACCTGTCGCGCACGCCGCGGCATGGCTACGTGGCCTTCTACCTGTGGCTCCGCGCGCAGGGCCTGCATGCCCTTGTCCATATGGGCGCGCATGGCTCGCTGGAATGGCTGCCGGGGAAATCCGTGGCCCTGTCCCCCGACTGCTGGCCCGAGGCGCTAATTGGCGACCTGCCTGTGATCTATCCCTTCATCGTCAACGACCCGGGCGAGGCCGCGCAGGCCAAGCGCCGGATCGGAGCGCTGACCTTGGGCCACCTGCCACCGCCCCTTGCCCGCGCCTCCCTGCCCGAAGGGATGCATCGGCTTGAACGGCTTCTGGACGAATATTCCACCGCAGACGGCCTCGACCCCGCCCGCCGCGACCGGCTGATCGCGGATATCAGGGCCGAGGCGCAGGCGTCGGGGGTTGAGGCCGACCTTGGCATCCCCGCCGGCGCGGGCGCGGCCGAGGCGATCACGCGGATCGACCGTTTCGTCTGCGACATCAAGGAAAGCCAGTATGGCGACGGGCTGCATGTCCTTGGCCGTGGTGCCTGCGGCGATGCCGAACGTGCGGGGCTGCTGCGCGCGCTGTCGGGGCGGCGGGTCGCTGCGGGACCGTCCGGCAGCCCCGCACGGGGCCGGTCCGATGTGCTTCCCACGGGGCGGAACCTCTTTGCCGTCGATCCGCGCGCGGTGCCCAGCCGCGCCGCCCATGCCCAAGGCGTGAAACTGGCCGAGGAATTGCTGCGCCGCCATCTGCAGGATCAGGGCGACTGGCCGCAGGGTCTGGTCGTGGACCTGTGGGGCAGCGCCACGATGCGCACGGCGGGCGAAGAGTTTTCCATGGCCCTGCATCTGGCGGGTCTGGCCCCCGTGTGGGATGCCGGATCGGGCCGTGTGTCGGGGGTGGAGGTGGTTCCGCTGGCCCTGCTGAACCGCCCGCGCATCGACGTGACGCTGCGGGTGTCCGGGCTTTTCCGCGATGTCTTCCCCGGCCTTGCGACGCTGTTCGAAACCGGTGCCGCGATGCTGGCCGAACGCGACGAGGCGGTGGAGGACAACCCCTACCGCCAGCAGGCATCGCGGGTCTATGGCCCGAAGCCGGGGCAGTATGGCCTTGGCATGGGCGTTGCGATGGATGACTTCACCCCCGAAGCGCGGGCCGCGGCGGGCGAGGCATGGATCGCCGCGTCAAGCTGGGCCATCGGCGCGGACGGGCAAAGCCGCGACGACCGCGCGGGGCTGGAGGCGCGGTTGCGCGGGGCCGACAGTTTCGTGCACGCGCAGGACCTGCCGGAATCCGACGTGCTGCTGGCCGCGGACCATGCCGCGCACGAGGCGGGGTTTGCCGCAGCCCTCGCCCGGCTGGGCGCGGCGAAACCGGCGCTTTACCATCTGGATGCCACGCAGCCCGACCGCCCCCGCGCCCGCAGCCTGACCGAAGAGATCGCCCGCGTCGTCCGCGCCCGTGCGGTCGATCCGAAATGGGCCGACGGCATGATGCGCCACGGCTTCCGCGGCTCGGCCGAGATTGCGGCGACCGCCGATCACATGGCGGCATTCGCCCATCTGGCGGGGGTCGTGCCGCCGCATCTGTTCGACCTGTATCACGAGGCGACCTTGGGCCGCGACGATGTGGTGGATTTTATGGCGCGCGAAAATCCGGCAGCACTGTCGGCGCTGCGCGACCTCTTCCGCCGTCTGGCCGAGGCAGGGCTCTGGGTGACGCGCCGCAATTCCATCGCGGCGACGCTGGAGGTCGGGGCATGACGGGGGCGGCGTTCCAAGTGCAGGGCTGGTGCCCCGGCGCGCTCAGACCGATGATGTCGGGCGACGGGCTGGTGGTACGCGTGCGCCCGCAGGGCGGGCGCCTGTCGCCCGTGCAGGCGGCAGGGATCGCGGCGGCGGCGCGGGCGCATGGCAACGGGCTGATCGACCTGTCGGCACGCGGCAACGTGCAATTGCGCGGCGTGACAGAGGGCTCTCACGCCCCCCTGATTGCGGACCTGCGCAAGCTGGACCTGATCGACGCCGATGCGGCGGACGAGGCGCGGCGCAACATCCTCGTCACGCCCTTTGCCGACGCGGCGACCGATACGCTTGCGGCGCGGCTTGGCGCGGCCTTGGCCGACATGCCCCCCCTGCCCGGCAAGTTCGGCTTTGTCGTGGATACCGGACCCGCCCCCGTCTTTGCAGGGATCGCAGGGGATATCCGGCTGGAACGCGCCACGGATGGCGGGCTGGTCCTGCGCTGCGACGGGCTGGCGCTGGGTGCGGCAGTGAGCGAAAGCGAAGCGCCTGCCGCCGCCGTGGCACTCGCCCGCTGGTTCGTGGCATCGGGCGGCGTGTCGGGTGGCCGTGGCCGCATGGCGGCGCTGGTCGGTCGTGGCATCCTGCCCGATGGTGATCTGGCCCCCCGTATCGCCCCCGCCCCTGCCCTTCCGACACCGCAACCGTCCATCGTGCCACAAGGCGCGCTGGTAGGCTTTGCCTTCGGTCAGATGCAGGCGGAAACGCTGGAGGCGCTCGCCGCTCTCGGATCGCTGCGCGTGACGCCGTGGCGGATGCTGCTGGTCGAGGGGCTGGCAGCGATGCCCGCGCTGTCCGGCCTCGTGACGCACGGCGACGATCCGATCCGGCGGGTAGAGGCATGCTCCGGCGCACCCGCCTGCCTTCAGGCGCTGGCCCCCGTGCGCGACATTGCCGCGCGGCTTGCAACCCAAGTGCCGCAGGGCCGCGTCCTGCATGTTTCGGGCTGCGCCAAGGGCTGCGCCCATCCTGCGCCTGCCGATGTGACGCTGGTCGCCACCACGGCGGGCTTCGACCTGATCCGCAACGGAAGCACGCTGGACGCGCCCCTGCGGCGCGGTCTGGCCCATGACGACATCGACCTGAAGGGACTGTTCTGATGCCGCATACCTACGAAACCGACGGCGCCAAGATCTACGTCCAGTCCTTCGCCACGATCCGGGCCGAGGCCGACCTTGCCCGCTTTACGCCAGAGGAAGAGATCGTCGTCGTCCGCATGATCCACGCCGCCGGAATGGTCGGGCTGGAACACCACGTCCGCTTCACCCCCGGCATGGCCATCGCCGCCCGCGCGGCGCTAGAGGGTGGCGCGCCGATCCTGTGCGACGCGCGGATGGTCAGCGAAGGCATCACCCGTCCCCGCCTGCCCGCGAAGAACGAGGTGATCTGCACGCTGCACGATCCGTCTGTCCCCGCACTGGCCGCCAAGATCGGCAACACCCGTTCCGCCGCGGCGGTGGAGCTGTGGCGTCCGCACCTTGCGGGCGCGGTGGTCGCCATAGGCAATGCGCCGACCGCGCTGTTCCATCTGCTGAACATGCTGGAACACCCCGACTGCCCCCGCCCCGCCGCGATCATCGGCTGCCCCGTGGGCTTCATCGGGGCGGCGGAATCGAAGGACGCGCTGATGGCCGCTCCGCCCGCGCCTTCGGTGATCGTCGAAGGGCGTCTGGGCGGCTCGGCCATCACCGTCGCCGCCGTCAACGCATCGGCGAGCCGTAAGGAATGACGACGGGCCGCATCATCTGCGCAGGGCTTGGCCCGGGCGATCCCGACCTGATCTCGGTCCGTTCCGACCGCGCGATCCGCGCGGCGAAGCATGTCGCCTATTTCCGGAAGCCGGGCCGTCAGGGACAGGCGCGGCGGATCGTGGACGGGATGCTTCTGCCCGATGCCGTCGAACTGCCGATGGAATATCCGGTCACGACCGAGCTTCCCTTCGACAGCGCGGAATACAACGACCTGCTGTCCGCCTTCTACGACGACTGGGCCGCGCGGCTGGAAGGTATGGCGCGGGCGGGTCAGGATGTGGTCGTGCTGTGCGAGGGCGATCCCTTCTTCTACGGCTCTTTCATGCACCTTTACGTGCGGCTGAAGAATGTCGTCCCCGTCGATGTGATCCCCGGCATTCCCGGCATGGTGGGCTGCTGGAACGCCTCCGGCCAGCCGATCACATGGGGCGACGATGTGCTGACCGTCCTGATGGGCACCCTGCCCGAAGAAGATCTGGTGCACCACATGCAGGCCTCGGACGCGCTGGCGATCATGAAGACGGGCCGCAACCTGCCCCGCGTGCGACGCGCGCTTGAGGCTGCGGGGCGGCTGGGCGATGCGTGGCTGGTGGAACGCGGCACGATGCCGAACCAGCGGCTGGTGCGGCTTCAGGATGTGGACGCCGCCGACTGCCCCTATTTCGCGATCGTTCTGGTGCATGGGCACGGCCGCCGCCCGGTGGCGGGGGGCGAGGAATGAGTGCCGGATGGATCGCCGTCGCGGGCCTTGGCCCCGGTGACGAGGCGCTGGTGACGCCCGAAGTGCGGGCGGCGCTGGCCGAGGCGACGGATGTGGTGGGCTATATCCCCTACGTCGCCCGCGTCGCGGCGCGGGATGGCCTGACGCTGCACCCGTCGGACAACCGCGTGGAGCTGGACCGCGCGCAATTCGCGCTGGACCTTGCGGAAGCGGGGCAGCGGGTGGTGATCGTGTCCTCGGGCGATCCCGGCGTCTTCGCCATGGCCTCGGCACTCTTCGAGGCGCTGGAGGCGAACCCCGACCGCCATGATGCCGATATCCGCATCCTGCCCGGCATCACGGCGATGCTGGCGGCGGCGGCGCGGGCGGGAGCGCCCTTGGGGCACGATTTCTGCGCCATCAACCTGTCCGACAACCTGAAACCCTTTGCCGAGGTGGAACGCCGCCTGCGCCATGCCGCGCGGGGGGGCTTTGCGATGGCCTTCTACAACCCGCGCTCCAAATCCCGCCCCCACCAGTTCGAACGGGTGCTGGAGATTTTGCGCGAGGAATGCGAACCCGCCCGCCTGATCCTGTTTGCCCGCGCCGTGACGACGCCGGACGAGGCGATCACCTGCGTGCCGCTGGCCGAGGCGACGCCCGAGATGGCCGATATGCGCACCGTCGTGATCGTCGGGAACGAATCCACCCGCCGCGTGGGGCGCTGGGTCTATACGCCGCGGTCGGTATCGGCATGAGCGAGCCACGCCATCACCTCCTCCACCGATGCCACCACCCTGCGGGGCGGCAGCGCGGGGCGGTCGATCAGGATCACGGGCAGGCGCAGGGCGCGGGCGGCGATCAGCTTCGCCTCGGCCCCCGCGCCGCCCGCGTTCTTGGCGACGACATGGGTGATGGCATGGTCGCGCAGAAGCGCGGTATCGGCTGCGGCATGGAAGGGGCCACGGTCGATCACGACCGTCGCCTGCGGCAGTGGCGGCGGCACCTCGGGCGGATCGACGAGGCGCAGCAGGTAATGGTGCTGCGCTTTGGCGGCAAAGGGGGCGAGTGTCTGCTTGCCGATGGCCAGAAAGACGCGGGCCGGATCGTCGGGCAGCGCCGCGACGGCCGCGTCGATATCCGCCACATGCCGCCAGTCATCGCCCGCCTGCGCCTGCCAAGGGGCGCGTTCCAGCGCGATCAGGGGCGTTCCGGTTTCCGCGCAGGCGGCGATGGCGTTCCCGCTCATCCTTGCTGCGAAGGGGTGGGTCGCATCGACGACATGGATGATCCCCTCGCGCCGCAGATACTCCGCCAACCCCTCTACCCCGCCGAAGCCGCCCACGCGCATGGGCAGGGACTGGGCCACGGGCGCATCCGTGCGACCTGCATAGGAAAAGACCGCATCCATCCGCGCATCGGCCAGCGCGCGGGCCAGACGGCTCGCCTCGGTCGTGCCGCCGAGGAGGAGGATGCGCGTCATGTCTGAACCCTGGCTGTCGATCATCGGTCTGGGCGAAGATGGACCGGCGGGCCTGTCGGATTCAAGCCGTGCCGCGCTGGCGGGGACCGAGGTGGTGTTCGGCGGGCCGCGCCATCTGGCACTGGTCGGCGCGGGCGCACGGGGGCGGGAATGGCCGGTGCCCTTCGACCTTGCGCCGCTTCTGGCCTTGCGCGGGCGGCGGGTGGCGATGCTGGTGTCGGGCGATCCCTTCTGGTTCGGCGCGGGCGGGTCGGTCGCGGCGCATCTGCCGCCTGCGGAATGGGTGGCCTATCCGGTGGCAGGGACCTTCTCGCTGGTCGCCGCGCGTCTGGGTTGGCGGATGGAGGATGTCTTCTGCCTCGGCCTGCATGCCGCGCCCTATGCCCGCCTGCGCCCCGTTCTGGCGCGGGGGGTGCGGGTCATCTGTACGTTGCGCGACGGGGCTGCGGTCGGGGAGCTCGCAACTTGGCTGGCGGCGAACGGCTTTTCTGACGCGCGGCTGATGGTCTGCGAATGCATGGGTGGTCCACGCGAACGGGTGCGGGCGGGCACGGACTGGCCGGATGTCGCAGCCCCCGTGGCCGTGGCCATCGACGGGGCGGACCTGCCGCGCGGGGCGGGGCTGTCGCGGGCGTCCGGCCTGCCGGATGACCTGTTCCGGCATGACGGGCAGATCACCAAGCGACCCGTGCGGGCGCTGACGCTGTCGGCGCTTTCCCCCCGCCCGCAGGAACTGCTTTGGGATATCGGAGGTGGCTCCGGCTCCATCTCGGTCGAATGGTGCCTGTCGGGCGGGCGGGCCATCTGCATCGAGGCGCGAGAGGATCGCGCCGCCAATATCCGCGCCAATGCCGAAGCCTTCGGCATCGCGCACCGGGTGGAGGTGCGGGTCGGCGCGACGCTGCCGATGCTGTCGGACCTGCCCGCGCCGGATGCCGTCTTCGTCGGCGGCGGCGGGGATGCGGCGCTGCATGAGGCGCTCTGGCCACTTCTG
The DNA here is from genome assembly GCA_019749835.1 of Phreatobacter sp. Classification (GTDB taxonomy): domain Bacteria; phylum Pseudomonadota; class Alphaproteobacteria; order Rhizobiales; family Phreatobacteraceae; genus Phreatobacter. Next base: position 10,648 of record JAIEPJ010000041.1, read on the forward strand.
CCCGATGGCGCGCGGGTGGTGGCGAATGGCGTGACCATCGACACCGAAACCGTACTGGCCGACTGCCACGCCCGCCATGGCGGCACGCTGACCCGCATCGACATTGCCGAGGCCACCGCGCTTGGCCGCTTCCGCGACTGGCAGGCCGCACGGCCCGTGGTGCAGTGGAGGGCAGTGAAATGAGGGTGGCGGGCATCGGCTTCCGCGACGGCGCGGGGATTGACTCGCTGCGCTGGGTGCTGGCGGCGGTCGAGGCGAAGGGAGGGGCCGCGGATGCGCTGGCGACCCTGCCGGAAAAAGCCCCCGCCCTGCGCGCGCTGGCAGAGGAACGCAGTCTGCCGCTCCATCCCGTCAGCGTCGCGGGCGTGGACACCCCCACCCGCTCCTCCCGCATCGAAGCGATGCACGGCACCGGATCGGTGGCCGAGGCCGCGGCGCTGGTCGCGGCCGGAACGGGCGCAAGGATCACCGTGGCGCGGATCACCGCGCCCGACGGCATGGCGACCTGCGCCATGGCCGAGGTTGAAGGAAGAAACGAATGACCGTCCATTTCATCGGCGCGGGCCCGGGCGCGCCTGACCTGATCACCATCCGTGGCCGCGACCTGATCGCCGCCTGCCCCGTCTGCCTTTACGCCGGAAGCCTTGTCCCCGAGGCGCTTCTGTCCCACTGCCCCCCCGGTGCGCGGATCGTGAACACGGCACCGCTCAGCCTTGACGAGATCATGGCCGAGATCGCCGCCGCGCATGAGGCGGGCCATGATGTGGCGCGGCTCCATTCCGGCGACCTGTCGGTCTGGTCGGCGATGGGCGAGCAACTCCGCCGTCTGCGGGCGATGGGCATCCCCTATGACGTGACGCCCGGCGTGCCGTCCTTCGCTGCCGCCGCCGCGCTGCTGGGCGCGGAACTGACGCTACCCGGCGTGGCGCAGTCGGTCGTGCTGACCCGCACCTCCGGCCGCGCCTCGGCCATGCCGGAAGGCGAGAGCCTGGAGAATTTCGCCCGCACGGGGGCGACGCTGGCCATCCACCTGTCGGTCCATGTGCTGGCCGATGTGGTGGCCCGCCTTTCGCCCCATTACGGCGCGGATTGCCCCGTGGCGGTGGTGTTCCGCGCAAGCTGGCCGGATCAAAAGGTCGTCCGCGCCACGCTTGGCACCATCGAAACCGCCATCGGCGAGGGCGAGCGCACGGCGCTGATCCTTGTCGGCCGCGCCATCGGAGCCGAGGAGTTCGACGAAAGCCGCCTTTACGCGGGCGATTACGACCGCCGCTATCGCCCCGTCGGCACCCATCCGCGCTTTCCCGAATGATCCCGAAGGGCATCCTCATCTCTGCCCCTTCCTCGGGCAGCGGAAAGACCACGGTCACGCTGGGGCTGATGGCGGCCTTCCGCGCGCGGGGGCTTTCGGTTCAGCCCTTCAAATGCGGGCCGGATTACATCGACCCCGCCTTCCATGCGGCGGCGGCGGGGCGGGCTTCGGTGAACCTCGACAGCTGGGCGATGGCACCCGCGCGTCTGGCCACGCTGGCACAGGTGGCGGACGGGGCCGATCTGGTGGTGGCCGAAGGGGCGATGGGCCTCTTCGACGGGGTGGCGAAGAAGGGCGAGACGGGCACAGGTGCCAGCGCCGACATCGCCGCGCGGATGGGCTGGCCCGTGGTCGCCGTCATCGACACCTCCGGTCAGGCGCAGACGGCGGCGGCGGTGGCGGTGGGGCTGTCGCGCTTCTGGCCGGATGTGCGGCTGGCGGGGGTGATCCTGAACAAGGTCGCCTCGCCCCGTCACGAGGCGCTCTTGCGGTCGGGCTTCGAATGCGCAGGCATCCCCGTTCTGGGCGCGCTGCCGCGCAATGCCTCGGTATCCGTGCCGGAACGGCATCTGGGGCTGGTGCAGGCCGAGGAATTGCCGCGTCTGAACGAAATCCTTGCAGCGGCGGCAGGGTTCGTCGCGGCGCATTGCGATCTGGATGCCATTCTGGCGCTGGCAGGCGGGGCGGTTCCGCCCGCCACCTGCGCCCCCGTCCCCGCACCGGGCGAGCGGATCGCGTTGGCCCGCGATGCAGCGTTTTCCTTCGTCTATCCGCATCTTCTGGCCGACTGGCGGGCGCGGGGGGCGACGGTTCTGCCCTTCTCTCCGCTGGCCGATGAAGCGCCCGATCCTTCGGCCACGGTCTGCTGGCTGCCGGGGGGATACCCTGAACTGCATGCGGGGCGGCTGGCGGCGGCGGAAACCTTCCGCGCGGGATTGGCAGCGTTTGCCGAGACGCGGCCCGTGCATGGCGAATGCGGGGGCTACATGGCGCTGGGTGCGGGGCTCGTTGCCGCCGATGGCACGCGGCACAGGATGGCGGGGCTTCTGGGGCTGGAGACGAGCTTTGCCAAGCGCAAGATGCATCTCGGCTACCGTCTTGCCCGCCCGCACCAAGCCCTGCCCGCACTGGCCCATGCCCCTGCCCTGCGCGGGCATGAATTCCACTACGCAACGATCCTGTCCCAGCCCAATGCCGCCCTTGCCGATGTGCGCGATGCCAATGGCGAGGCGGTGGCCGAGACGGGATCCTTCCGCCTGACCGCCGGGGGCGGCATGGTCAGCGGCACCTTCTTCCACCTGATTGCCCCCGCCGAGGATCACTTGCCATGACGGGCTTCGTCTCTTTCGTCTCCTCGGGTCCCGGCGACCCCGAACTTCTGACGCTGAAAGCCGCCCGCCGTCTGGCCGAGGCCGAGGTGGTGCTGTTCGACGATCTGTCGGCGGGGCCGATCCTGTCGCATGTCTCGGCAGGCGCGGAATTGGTGGCCGTGGGCAAGCGGGCGGGCAAACCCTCGCCCAAGCAGGACCATGTCAGCCGCCTCTTGGTGGACCATGCCCTGACGGGGCAGCGCGTGGTGCGGCTGAAATCCGGCGACAGCGGCATCTTCGGTCGGCTCGAGGAAGAGATCACCGCCCTGCGCGAGGCGGGCGTGCCCTTCGAGATCGTTCCCGGCGTGCCATCGGCCTGCGCGGCGGCGGCGGCGGCGGGCATTCCCCTGACGCGCCGCCTGACCGCGCGGCGGGTGCAGTTCGTGACGGGGGCTGACGTTACGGGCGGCCTGCCCGAAGGGCTGAATTGGGCGGCGCTTGCCGATGCCGAGGCGACGACCGTCGTCTTCATGGGCAAGCGCACCTTTCCGGTGCTGGTAGCGCAGCTGATCGCCCATGGCCTGCCCCCCGATACGCCCGCGATGCTGGCCGAATCGGTGGGCCATGCCGACCAGCGACTGACGCGTAGTACCATCGCGGCGCTGGCCACCACGCTGGCCGAAGGGCCGGGGGCGCAACCGGGCCTGATCCTCTATGGCCCGCTGGCGGGGGATGACGCGTGAAGGTCACGCTCTGCACGTCCTGCGAGCTGGGGCAGACGGATTTCGCCGTCCGCCTGACGGGCGCACTGGCCGCAGCGGGGATCGCGGCAGAGGTCGGGGGGACCGACTGCATGTCGGGCTGCACGCGGGCATCCACCCTTGCCTTTCGCGCGACCGGCAAGACGGCCTATCTGTTCGGCGACGTGACGGCGGACGACCTGCCCGACCTGGTCACCTTTGCCCGCCTCTATGATGCCGCGCCCGACGGTGTTCTGGCCGATGCCCGCCCCTTAGGGGCGCTGCGCGGCAAGGCCATCGCGCGAATCCCCGGCTGAGGTCGCAATTCGCCCCTGCCGCGCCGCTTGCCAGCTTGACCTGACGGGGGCCTTCGGTCCACATGGGCGGGCAAGGTGTCCCATAAGGTGCAAAGCACCGGGACTGAAACGGGAATGGGGAAGGGGCGAACCCGCATAGGCGCCCCCGTCCCCAGCCGCCCCCGCGACTGTCAGCGGCGAGCGGGCTTTCAATCGGCCACTGTCCTGCACTGGATGGGAAGGTGAGAGTCCGCACCGACCCGCAAGCCAGGAGACCGGCCCTGCGCAACGTAACGGACGCCGTCGGGTGTGACGGCCAGGAGAAAAGACATGTATACGACCCTGACCTCTGCCAAGGCGACCACGGGCCTTGCCTCGCTTCTTGCGATGGTGGTGATCGCCCTTGCGCTGAACTTCGTCGCAGGCCACGCGCAATCGGCCACGCTGCACAATGCGGCGCACGACATGCGCCACGCGACCGGCTTCCCCTGCCACTGAGCGCATAGCCCCATCCATGTTTCAACGCATGTTGACCGGCGCGCTGTTCGCCGGTGCGGCAGCGGGGCTTTTTGCGGCCCTGCTGCATTTCGCGTTCGTGCAGCAGGTGATCCTGCTGGGCGAGCAGTATGAGTCGGGCGAGCTGGCCCATTTCGAGGCGGCATCCACCGCAGCAACCGACGGTCACGCGCATGATCATAGCGACGACCAGGGGCATGACGGGGCAGAGACGGAGCATGGTCATTCACACGATCATGGCGCAGCGTCGGATCTGCAGCGGAACGGGCTGACCGTCCTGTTCACCGTGCTGATCTATGTCTCATACGCAGCGATCCTGATCGCGGGCTTTGCCTTGGCCGAGATGGCGGGCCGCCGGATCAACGGCGTCACGGGGCTTTTGTGGGGACTGGCAGGCTATCTGGCCTTTCAACTGGCGCCTGCAATGGGGCTGCCGCCCGAGCTTCCTGGAACTGTCGCGGCCGATCTGGGGGAACGGCAGGTCTGGTGGTGGCTGACGGTCGTTGCAACCGGTGGCGGGCTGGCCCTGCTGGCCTATGGCGGCAAGGTCTGGATGTATCCGCTTGCCGGTGCAGCGCTGGCCCTGCCCCATGTCATCGGTGCGCCGCAAGTCGAAGGCTATTTGGGCGTCGCCCCGCCCGAGGTGGGGGCAACGTTCGCCGCCCGCGTGCTTGGCATCGGTCTGCTGGTCTGGCTGGTCCTTGGCTGGATCGGCGGGCATCTGTGGTCGCGCAGGCGCGCGGCCTGATATAGACAATAGCGGGGCGGCGCCGTCGCCCCGCGCGCAAGGGTGGGACATGATCGAGCTATTCCTGATCGGCATCGGCACGGGCAATCCCGACCACGTCACCGCCGAGGCGGCCAAGGCGATGAACGCCGCCGATATGATCCTGATTCCGCTTAAGGGCGCGGACAAAGCCGATCTGGCAGGCCTGCGCATGGCGATATGCCGCGCCTGCGTGACCAATCCCACCACCCGCATCGACAGTTTCGACCTGCCCGTGCGCGACGCCGCCACACCGGATTACCTGTCACGCGTGGCCGACTGGCATGACGCCATAGCCGCCCTGTGGGAGGACCGTATCCGCGCCCATGTGGCGGAGGGCGGCGGGCCGCGCGTGGTGCTGCTGGTCTGGGGCGATCCGTCGCTTTACGATAGCACGCTGCGCATCGCCGAACGGGTGGGCAGGCGCCTGCCCCTGACCCTGCGGGTGATCCCCGGCATCACTGCGATCCAGATGCTTTGCGCGGCCCATGCGATCCCCCTGAACGACCTCGCCGCTCCCGTCGTCATCACCACCGGTCGCCAGCTGCGGGATCGCGGCTGGCCCGATGGTGCGGATACGGCGGTCGTCATGCTGGATGCTGGCGGGGCGTTCCAATCCCTTGCGCCCGAGGGCATCGACATCTGGTGGGGTGCCTATGTCGGCATGGCAGAACAGATTCTGATTCAAGGGCCCTTGGCCGAGGTTGGAAGTAAGATTGTTGAGGTCAGAGCCCAAGCGCGGGCCGCTTACGGTTGGATCATGGATATTTACCTTATGCGGCTGAGGGATGACAGTTATTCGGTCTGATTGGATCACCTGAACATTGCAGACGCGACAGTGCATGATCGGCCACCATAGCCATCCAGCGCGCTCCCCCGCGGTCATGAAGAACTTCATTGGACGTACCTTGGCGTCCGTGACGGCGTGCAGCTTGGTGTTCAACCCACCTTTGGTCCGCCCGGTCAAACGCCCGCGCTGATCGTCGACTCCCCCTTTTTCGCCCGCAGGCTATAAGACGTGCGATGCGCTTCAGATAGGTCGCGTCGATCATGATGGTCTTCTGCTCGGTGCCTTTTGAGGCCAGCCCCTCCATCATCCTGGCGAAGACACCCATGTCACCCCAACGCTTCCATCGGTTGTAGAGCGTCTTTTATGGGCTGTATTTCTTGGGCGCATCGCACCACCTCAAGCCATTGCGATTGATGAAGATTATACCGCTCAAAACCCGCCGATCATCGACGCGCGGCTTCCCATGGCTCTTCGGAAAGAACGGTCTCAGCCGCTCCACCTACTTGTCCGCCAGCCACAATAGATTGCTCATGATCACCTCGTAGCTCACGGGTCTTGAGTCACACAGCGGCGGCAGCCTCAAGCAGATCAATGGGTCCTGACCCTACGCGAAGGCACTTGTTACCCGCGCCTTTGTTGCAGCGCCTCGCAGATGGAGCGGAACTGTGAACATGATTATTGCGGGGTTCGTAAGCCCGTTTCTCCGTACATCGCGCTCAAGCGACGAAAGGGCACATTCGACCATCTGCTCATTCTGGCTACTTGCGGCCGCGACGACCGTTACTGTCGTGTCGGGTGCAAGACCCTCTGTTAACAGCTCTTGGACCAGCGCCTCCAGCCTGTGGACCGCCATATACAGCGCGTAGCTGCTCCCTGGCACGAGCCTCGCTGGCAGGCACGGATCATTGACCTCCTGTCCCGTGGCCGAGGCAAAGACGACCTGCCGTGCGCGTCCCCGTTCGGTCAACGGGCGACACAGACTAGCCGCTGCTGCGCAGGCTGCCGTGACACCAGGAACGATTTCGATTGGTATGTCGCATTGACGTGCGGCCTCGATTTCTTCAGCAGCGCGCCCGAAGATCGACGGATCGCCAGATTTAAGGCGCACGACGCGTTTGCCCATCAGGGCAGCGGCGGTGATCTCTGTGCTGATTCGCGCCTGTGGCCAAGCATTCGCACCCACGTCTTTTCCGACATACCTCAGCTCGGCCTGAGGTCCAGCAAGTGCGAGGACCTCGGGGTCGACCAAACGGTCGTAGAACACGACATCGGCTTCGGTCAGTCGCTGCACGGCGCGCAGCGTCAGCAAATCCACAGCCCCTGGACCCGCACCGACAAGGCTGATGCGGCCCGTCACGGGGCAAGCGTCGGCGGGCGACAGGCGGGACGGGTCGGCAATTAACGTCATACGATTTCAATGTCCTTTTGGCGGTGGCGGTCGATCAGGGCCTTCAGTTCGGGACGGCAGGCCCCGCAGTTCGTGCCGGCGCGCAGGCTCTCGCCAAGGGCGGCGATTGTCAGGGCCCGGCCTTCGGCAATGGCGGCGGTGATCGTATTCAGGCCGACGCCGAAACAGGCGCAGATCGTCGCCCCTTCATCAGGGCGGTCTGCGCCGGGGTGGCCCGCCAGAACGGCAGGTTCTGCGACCGCCCCCAGCGCCTGCGTGACGAAACCGCGCGACAGCGAGACGGGATCACGCGCCACGAAAAGCGCCGCGACCAATGTGCCAGCATCCGAAAAGGCCAGCCGAACCAGCCCGCGCCGCGCGTCCCTGACGGCGGTCACCTGCGCTGCGGGCAGGTCGAACAGCGCGCGGGCGAAATCTTCCCAATCGGCGGGCGTGGTCCGGCCCGCCAATTCGGCACGGTGGCCCGTTTCGGCCCGCGCCAAGGCCCAATAGTCGCAGTCTGGGCGGAAGGGCTTGGCCGACACGGCAAAGCCATACCATCCGGCACCGTAGGCGCGCGCTGACACGGCGGCGGCCTTGCTGTCGGGCTGGCCGGAGACGGGGTCCGTCACCGCCGGAACCAGCACATCGATCCGCCCCGTGGGCGCGGTTTCGCCCGTCCAGTGGATCGGGGCGAACAGTTGGCTTGGCTGAACCCGTTCGGTAATAAGCGCGCGCAGCAAAGCGCAGCCAAGACCATTTTCCACCTGCACCAAGGTTGCGGGGGCGATGCCCAGACGTGCGGCGTCCTGCGGATGGATTTCCACGAAAGGCTCGGCCATATGCGCGCCCAGCCGCGCCGAAAGCCCCGTGCGCGTCATGGTGTGCCACTGGTCGCGGATGCGGCCCGTGTTGAGGCGGAAGGGATGGTTCGCGTCCGTCGCGGCGGGCGCGGGGGCCGATACCGGTACCATGCGGCCCTTGCAGTCGGGCGTGTGAAAGCGCCCTGCCCCGAAAAACCGCCCACCCTGACGCGTCCCGGAAGCAGGCCAGACAAAGGGATGCAGCGCATCGTATCCGGCGCGGTCGATGGCGGCGTGGTCGGAGATGTCGAAGTCGCTGCCTAGCGTTCCCGCCACCCCTGACAGAGCGGCGTATTCGGCAAAGACGGCGGCGCTGTCGCGCCACGCAAAGGCATCGCCCCAGCCGATGCGCTCGGCGACATCAGCGATGATACGCCAGTCCTGGCGCGCCAGACCGGGCGGCGCGCGGAAGGGGCGCTGGCGGCTGATGCGGCGCTCGGAGTTGGTGACGGTTCCGTCCCGTTCACCCCATGTCGCCGCAGGCAGCAGGACATCGGCAAGGCGTGTGGTGTCGGTCCATTCCATGCAATCCGAGACGACGACGAAATCGCACCCACGGATCGCGGCGGCAACGCGGTCGGCTTCGGGCATGGACACCGCAGGGTTGGTGCACATAATCCAGAGCGCCTTGATCCGCCCCTCTTCCACCGCGCGGAACATGTCCACCGCCTTCAGCCCCGCCCGTTCGGGCATGGCGGGCGCGTCCCAGAAGCCCTGAACGGCAGCACGATGGACGGGATTTTCGATCTCAAGATGACAGGCCAGTATATTGGCCAGCCCGCCCACCTCGCGCCCGCCCATCGCGTTGGGCTGGCCGGTGACGGAAAGCGGCCCCATGCCCGCCCGCCCG
>JAIEPJ010000237.1 GCA_019749835.1 Phreatobacter sp.
GGGAACTGGCGGAGGAGACGCGACTGGGTACAAGTGGTCTCTGTGCGCCGGGAGGCCGGCAGGAGGTAGCGGATGAAAGAGCCGCACGTTGAAGGACTAGCCATCCACGACGACCCCGAGTCATGCGTTGTCATCCGCGAGGGTGCCGGCGAAGCGTTGACAGGGGCACCAGCGGGCTGGGTATTGAGCCGCGAAGAGTCACTCCAGGGCGCCGACGCTGTAGAGATTGTCGGAAGGCGAAACGGCATGCACCGTCATGGCGAGGTGCACGCCGGCCCTGCGCGGTCCGAGACCCCACGCACGTTGGGAAACTTTCTGCACGGGAACCGGGAGATCCCTGGATTGCCTGGCAGGCTATCGCCAGGCCGCGGTGGGAAGGCAATTGCCGGTATCCGCCGATGAACGATCGAGGGAAGTCAGACCCGCCCATAGTACCAGGGAAGCGGCCGAACAAACCCGGGCAATCGGGCGCGGAGGCCGTGGAGGGAAGGGGTGGGGCCAAGGGAACCGCGGATCAGCAAAGCACGGGCCGGACTCAGAGCCGGGAAACCGTGTCACAGGCGCTGGCCTGCGTACGAGAAGTGGCGTTGCGGAACAGGCGTGAACGGTTCACGTCGCTGATGCACCACATGACGCCGGACCTGCTGGCCTGGGCCTTCCAACAGCTCAAGCCGAAGGCTGCACCCGGCGTCGATGGGGTGACGTGGGAGCAGTATGCGGTGGCGCTCGATGGCAACATCGACGACCTGCATCGCCGTGTGATGCGCGGCGCGTGTCGGGCGAAGCCATCTCGGCGGCAGTACATCCCAAAGCCCGACGGCCGGCAACGGCCGCTCGGCATTGCCGCGCTGGAAGACAAGATCGTCCAGCGCGCGATGGTGGAAGTGCTGAACGCCATTTACGAGACGGACTTCCTCGGCTTCTCCTATGGGTTCCGGCCCGGGCGTTCCCAGCACGATGCGCTGGATGCCCTGGCCTATGGGATCAACCTGCGACAGGTGAACTGGGTCCTGGACGCCGACATCCGGTCGTTCTTTGACTGCATCAGCCACGACTGGATGATGCGGTTCCTGGAGCACCGGATCGGCGACCGCCGTGTGCTCCGGCTGATAGCCAAATGGCTGAAGGCCGGGGTCATGGAGGAAGGGACGTGGACGGAGGGCACGGTGGGAACGCCACAGGGCGCGGTCATCTCGCCGCTGCTGGCGAACATCTACCTGCACTACGTCTATGACCTCTGGGTGGATCAATGGCGCAAGCGCACGGCCACCGGCCCGATGATCGTGGTCCGCTATGCCGACGACACCATCGTCGGTTTCCAGCGGCACGCGGATGCGGACCGGTTCCTCCGAGAACTCAGGGCGCGGCTGGCAGCATTCGGCCTGGGCCTGCATCCCGACAAGACCCGCCTGATCGAGTTCGGCCGTTTCGCGGTCGAACGCCGAGCGGTGAAGGGCCTGGGCAAGCCGGAGACGTTCGACTTCCTGGGCTTCACGCATATCTGCGCGAAGTTCGGGGACGGGCGTTTCCTGCTGATGCGGCACACCATGCGGAAACGCCTGCAAGCCAAGCTCGTCGAGATCAAGGAGACGCTCTACCGCATGCTCCACGTGCCGGTGCCCGAGCAGGGGCGCTGGCTCGGCCAAGTGGTGCGCGGCTATCTCGCGTATCACGCGGTGCCTACCAATTCGCAGGCGATCACGTCCTTCGTGCACTATGTCACCTGGCACTGGAAGCGGGCGCTCGGGCGCCGCAGCCAAAAGGGCCACGTGACCTGGGCGAGAATGGCGCCAATCGCCGCGCGGTGGCTGCCGCCCGCCAGGGTCCAGCACCCGTATCCGCAGCAACGCTTCATCGTCAAACACCCGAGGTGGGAGCCGAGTGCGTTAGCAGCGCACGCTCGGATCTGTCCGGGGGGCGCGGGGTAACCCGCGTCCCTGCCGGGCTGGACGAGGTCGCCTAACCTGCCAGAGCCGACGCCAGATACTCGATGAACGCGCGCGCCTTCGCCGGCGGTCGGTGCCCCGCCGCCAAGACGGCATGGACGTCGACCGGCGTCATGGAATGTTCCGGGAGCACGCGCACGAGGTTACCCCGAGCCATCTCTGCGCCGCAGGCGACGCGCGAGAGCCCGGCCAGGCCCAGACCGGCCAGGACTGCGGCGACCACGCCCTCGGTCGAGGTGGTCACCAGCCGCGCCTGCAGCCGCACCGAGGTCTCGCCCCCGTCGTTGTGCCGCAGCTTCCAGACGTCGATGCCCGATGGCCTGACCGTGATGATGTCATGGCTGATCAATGCGGCCGGCGACAGCGGCTCGCCCTTCAGGGCCATATAGGCGGGGCTGGCGACGACAAAGCGCGGTGCGGTGGCGAGGCGCCGGCTCACGAGGCCGGATTCATCCAGCTCGCCCATGCGGATCGCCAGATCCACGCCCTCCTCCAGCAGGTCGACGCGCCGGTCGGCCATTAGCAATTCCAACCGCAGCAGCGGATGCGCGGTGAGGAAGGGGCCCAGGACGGGCACGATCTCGCGCGCGCCGAAGGTCACAGGCGTGGCCACGCGCAACACGCCGGTCAGCCCGCCGGTGCCGCGCACGCTGCGTTCCAGGTCCTCCACATCGGCCAGCACCAGCCGCGCCTTGTCCAGCAGCAGGGCACCCGCCTCGGTCGGCACGACCTTGCGCGTGGTGCGGGCGAGCAGCTTGACGCCCAAGCGCACCTCCAGGGCCGAGATGATGCGCGACACGCTGGGCTGGGCATGCCCGAGTTCGCGCCCGGCGCGCGAGAAGCTGCCGGTCTCGGCGACGCGGACAAACAGCTGCATTTCCTGGAAGCGGTCATTCATGGCACCCAGGTATAAATGATATCCACACTCCCGGCTAACTGCATCATCGCGGCATGAGCGATGGTCCCTCCACCGGCGGCACAGGTCGCCGCCCAGCAGGAGAAACCCCGATGACCATCGCCTTCACTCGCCACACCCGCGACACCGCGCCCGCCGCCTCCCAGCCGATCCTGGATGGCGTCAAATCCACCTTTGGCTTCGTCCCCAGCCTCCAGGCGACCATGGCGGAATCGCCCCAACTCCTGGCCGGCTACTCGGCACTGTGGGACCTGGTGCACAACAGCAGCCTGACGCCGACCGAGCAGCAGGTCGTCTACATGACCGCCAATTTCGAGAATGAATGCCACTACTGCATGGCCGGCCATACGACCCTGGCGCGCATGCAGAAGATCGCCGAGCCGACCATCGCCGCCCTGCGCGACGGCACCGCCATTCCCGATGCGAAGCTCGAGGCGCTGCACGCCTTCGCCACCGCCGTGGTGCGTGATCGCGGCCATGTCGCCGATGCGCAGGTCCAGGCATTCCTCGACGCCGGCTACACCCGCCAGAGCGTGCTGGACGTGGTGCTGGTCGTGGCGACCAAGGTGATGAGCAACTACACCAACCACCTGACGGCCACGCCGCTCGACGCCTTCATGAAGGGCAATGAGTGGAGCAAGCCGGTGGCACGGGCGGCCTGACGCGGCATCACGGCTGGATTGGCCCGAATCATGCCCGCGCAACCTCGCCTCGCCGATCGGCTCGACGAACTGCGCGCGGCTTACGCGGCGCGCAGCCCCGATGCGGTGCGGCGGATCATGCAGCGCGGCGATGTACAGCTTGCCGCCTCCGGTCTGATCGACCGGGCGTTGCAGGCAGGTGACCTCGCCCCCGACTTCGCCCTGCCGGATGCGCAGGGCGGGGTGGCGCGGCTCACCCGCCGGCTGCGGTCGGGACCGGTGATCCTGACCTTCCATCGCGGCGCCTGGTGCCCCTACTGCAGCGCTACGCTGCGGGCCTATCAGGCGCTGGCCGGCACCATCGCGGCAGCCGGTGTCGGGGTTATCGCCCTATCGAGATCCCCGCCGGTGGCGAGCGAGGACCCCGCCACACCGGGCCTCGACATGCTGACCGATGCGGGCTGCAAAACCGCGCAGGCCTATGGCATCGCCTTCGACCTGCCCGAAGCGCTGCGGCCGCACTACGCCGCCCAAGGCTATCCGGTGCCAACCGGCGACGGCGCCGCCTGGTGGCTGCCGATCCCGGCCACCTACGTCATCGCGCCGTCCGGCCTGATCGTGCTGGCCTTCCTCGACACCGACTACCGCCGCCGCCTGGAGCCGCGCGACGCGCTCGCCGCGGCGCTTGCTGCCACACCCCGAAAGGCGACCTGACCCATGCACCCGACACAATCCGGCATGCCGCCCGCCATCCGCGGTGCGCTGTGGGGCCTGACCGCCGTGATGATCTGGGGCTGCTACCTGGCCTTTACCCGCGCCGGCGTGTCGGGCGGCCAGGCGCCAGCCGACCTCGCCTTCCTGCGTTTCGCCACGGCGGGGCTGATGCTGCTGCCCTGGCTGCTGCGGCATGCGCCGCTGCGCGCCGCGGGCATTGGCTGGCGCCGTGCGCTGGTGCTGACGCTCCTGGCCGGGCCGCCGTTCATCCTGGTCGGCGCCGCGGGGTTCCAGTTCGCGCCCCTCGCTCATGGCGCGGTGGTGCAGCCCGCCAGCCTGACGCTGGGCGGGGTGCTGCTCGGCGCGTGGGTCCTGAAGGACCGGCTGACGCGCAACCGTGTGCTGGGCGTGGCGTTGATCGTCGCGGGGCTTGGCTGCGTGGCCGGCCCCGGGCTGCTCCTGGGCGGTCCCACGGCCCTGATTGGCGACGCGCTGTTCGCGACGGCCGGCTTGATGTGGGCGGTGTTCGCGGTGCTGCAGCGGCGCTGGTCTGTCGAGCCACTTGCTGCCACCGCCGTCGTCTCGGTCCTCTCGCTGATCGTCTATGCGCCGGCCTACCTGGTGCTGCGCGGGCCGGCCGCCTTGCTGACGCTGCCAGCCGGAACGCTGGCAATGCAGATCATCGTGCAGGGCGTGCTGTCGGGCGTGGTCGCCGTCTTTGCCTTTGGCCGCGCCGTGCAACTGCTTGGCCCGGCGCGCGCCGCGGTGTTCCCGGCGCTGGTGCCGGGCGTCGCCATCCTCATCGGCATCCCGATCACCGGCGAGTTGCCGCTGGCGGTGCAGGTGTCGGGCCTCGTCATCGTCACGCTGGGGCTGCTGATCACCCAGATCCGTCACCTGCCACGCGGCGTGACGGCGCTGCGCCGCCCGCTTCCCAACCCCGCCTGATCCCAGTCCCGTTTCATCAAGGAGAACGACCATGTCCCTGCAAGCCAATCTCGATGCCTTCAAGGCCGATTTCGAGGCCGGAAAGCCGCCCTACAACGTGCCGCGCAGCGTGATCGACATCATGCACCGCGCCACCGCCGAGCTGCGTGCCTCGGGCCTGGCCGCGCAGGCGCTGCGCGTCGGGCAGGTGGCGCCCGCCTTCACCCTGGACGATCCGAACGGCGTCGCCGTCAGCTCGGCATCGCTGCTAGCAGAAGGGCCGCTCGTCGTGAGTTTCTACCGCGGCGTCTGGTGCCCCTACTGCAACATGGAATTGCAGGCGCTGCAGGAGGCGCTGCCGGCAATCCGCGCCGCCGGCGCGCGGCTGGTGGCGATCTCGCCGCAGAACGCCGCGAACAGCCGCAAATCCGTGCGCCAGAACGCGCTGGACTTCCCGATCCTCGCCGACCCCGGCAATGCCACCGCCGCCGCCTTCGGCCTGCGCTTCGCGCTGCCAGACTATCTGGTGGCGCTCTACCAGTCGCTGAAGAACGACCTGCCGGGCTTCAACGGCGATGACAGCTGGACGCTGCCGATGCCGGCCCGCTTCGTCATCGGCCAGGACGGCGTCGTGCGCTACGCCAATGTCGAGCCCGACTACACCCAGCGCCCCGAGCCGTCCGAACTGCTGCCGGCATTGCGCCGCGCCGCGCCGATCCACGCCTGAACAACGGAGAACGATCATGGACATGCAAGGCAAGCGCGTCGTCATCACCGGCGGTTCGAGCGGCATCGGCTTCGAGATCGCGCGGCAACTGGCAGGCAAACGCGCTCGCCTGGTGCTAACCGGCCGCCGCGCCGAGGCCCTGGCGGAGGCGGTGGCGACGTTGCGCGAGACCACCGGCGCCGAGGTGCACGGCATCGCCGGCGACATTGTGGATCCCGCCACGCAGCAGCACCTCGTCGCGCAGTCGCAGGCGCTGTTCGGCGGCATCGATGTGCTGGTCAACAACGCCGGCGGCGTGCGCGCCGGCCGCTTGGAAAAGACCACCGAAGCCGAATTGCGCGCGATGATCGAGGTCGATCTGATCGCGCCCATCCTGCTCACTCGCGCCTTCCTGCCGGCGCTACGGGCCTCGGGCGCGGGCATGGTGGTGAACATCGCCTCGGGCATCGCGCAGATGGGCGTGCCCTTCTACACCGGCTACGCCGCCGCCAAGGCCGGCCTGGCGCGTTTCGGCGAGGCGCTTCGGCGCGAGCTGAAGGGCGAGAGCGTGCATGTGATGACGGTGTACCCCGGCGCCACCGACACGCGGATGATGACGACCAATAAGGCCGATGCCTCCATGGGCTTCGCCTTGCAGCCCGTCGCCGATGTCGTCGGCTCCATCATCGCCGGCATGGAGGAGGATGCTTTCGAAGTCGTGCGCGGTGGCGAGGTCCGGCAGGCGATGCTGGCGCAAAACCGCGACGATCCCGCCGCGATCGATGCGCGTTTCCTCGCGCTCAAGCCGCAGCTCGAGGCCGCGGTGCGCGACCACAACGCCCTGTAGGAGCCCCTGAAATGATCGACCTCCACGCCTTCCCCACGCCCAACAGCATCAAGGTGCCGATCCTGCTGGAGGAACTCGGCGTGCCCTACACCTACCACCCGGTGAATGTCCGCGCCGGCGAGCAGAAGACGCCTGAGCATCTGGCCATGAACCCGAACGGCAAGGTGCCGGTCATCATCGACAGCGATGGTCCTGGCGGTGCGCCGATCACCATCGTCGAGAGCGCGGCGATCATGATCTACCTGGCGGAGAAGCATGGCCGCTTCCTGCCGATCGACCCGGTCGCGCGCGTGCGCTGCTTGGAATGGCTGATGTTCCAGGCGGCCGGTCTGGGCCCGATGTTCGGCCAGGCCGGCTACTTCCTGAAACTCGCACCCGAGAAGATCCCCGCCGCGATCGAGCGCTTCCACACCGAAGCACGGCGCAACATGCGCGTGCTGGACGGCAGGCTGGCGGAGGCGGAATGGCTGGCCGGCGACCATATCTCGATCGCTGACATGGCGACCTTCGGCTGGATCTGGCGGCGCGGCTTCGCCGATGTGGATTTCAGCGAGGCACCGAACGTTGAGCGTTGGTTCAACGCGATGTCTGCGCGCCCGGGGGGTGCGCGTGCGGTGGCCTTGTTTAGCGTGTAGCGGGCAAACGCTCGCCGCACCCGTTCTCACGGGTCGAAGACCAGCCTCGGCCGCAGCCGGGGTGCCACATAGTCGAGGAAGGCGCGCAGCTTGGCCGGGATGGTCCGGCCTGCCGCGAAGACCATCTGCACCGGCATCGGCGCGCCCCAATGCGGCCGCAGCAGCGGGGTCAGCCGCCCCTCGCCGACCGCGCCCGAGACCTGATGGCACAGCAACTGCGCCACCCCCATCCCGGCGACCGCGGCATCCACTGCCGCCTCGGCGGTGGTGACGAAGAGCCGCGGCCGCAGCGCGACCCGGTGGCCGTCCAGAAAGTCCCAGGTGATTGGCGTGACATGGCCCGCGAAGCTGATGATCTGGTGCGCCCCCAGCGCCTCCAGCGTCTCGGGCGCGCCATGCCGCGCCAGGTAGCTGGGGCTTGCCACGACCACGGGACGAAGCTGGCCGACATTGACCGCGCGCAGCGCACTGTCCGCGGCGGGGCCGATCGTCACAGCGACGTCCAGGTGCTCCTCGGTCAGGTTCAGCGCGCTCTGGGTCAGCCGCAGATCGACGCTCACCGCGGGATAGGCGTCGAGGAAGCCGGCCAGGATGGGCAGCAGATGCACGCGGCCCAGCAGCACGGGTGCCGCCACCACCAGCAGCCCGCGCGGCGTGGCGTATTCGCCGGCGGCCAGACGCTCGGCCTCGGCCAGCTCCTCGATCAGCCGGCGCGCGGTGGCAGCGAAGCCGAGCCCCGCCTCGGTGGCGGCGACGTGGCGGGTGGTGCGGGTGAGCAGCTTGGCGCCCAGATGCTCCTCCAGCTCCGCCACCTTGCGGCTGACCGAGGCCAGCGGCATGCCCAGCCGGCGCGAGGCGGCTGAAAACCCGCCCTGGTCGAGCACCGCGACGAAGGTGGCCATGGCGTCCAGCCGGTCCATAGCATTCTCCCGTTCAGCAAGACGGTCATTCCCGAAATAACCAGATACTCCTGATAGACGGAATGGCGCAAATCCCTGCTCACCGACGGCCACCCCGGCCGTCCCAAGCAAGGAAACGATACATGTCGCGCCTCAACACTTTCGCCTCGATCGAGACAGCCCCCGCCGCCGCCCAGCCCCTGCTGAACGCCGTGAAGAAGCAGCTTGGCTCGGTGCCCAACGTCTTCCGCGTGATCGCCAACAGCCCGGCCGGCCTGGCCGGTTTTCTCGGCCTGAGCGGCGAGCTGGCCAAGGGCAGCCTCGACGCCCGCACCCGCGAGCGCATCGCGCTCGCCGTGGCCGAGGTCAATGGCTGCGAATACTGCCTGGCGGCGCACAGCTATCTGGGCCGCAACCTGGCCAAGTTGGACGACACCGAGATCGCCGCCAATCGTGCCGGCCACTCCAACGACCCCAAGGCCGATGCGGCGATCGTCTTCGCCGTCAGTGTGGTCAAGAGCCGCGGCCACGTCTCCGACTCTGAACTGAACGCAGTGCGGGCCGGCGGCTTTGACGACGCGCAGATCGTCGAGATCGTGCTGCACACCGTGCTGAACACGCTGACCAACTACGTCAACGAGGTCGCGAAGACGGCGATCGATTTCCCCGCCGCCGCCGCCCGCCCGGCCGCCTGATCCCGCAACCCAACCCAACCCAACAAGGAACCACTCCCATGTCCATCCGCTTCATCGACGAAGACCTGCATGCCTGGATCGACTATCCGGTCGCCGCCAGCCTGATCGGCACGCCCTTTCTGCTGGGCCTCGGCGCCACCAACCCGATGGCGCTTTGGCTCTCGGTCGCCACCGGCGTCGCTGCCCTGGTGCTGACGTTGTTCACCAACCACAGGCTCGGCGTTATCCGGGTGCTGCCCTACTGGTTCCATCTGGCGGTGGATCGCGCCGTGGGCGTGACCTTCGCGATCGCTCCCTTCGCGCTGGGTTTCACCGGCATCGACGCGCTGTACTACTGGGCCAATGCGGCCGCGGTGCTGCTCGTGACCTTCGTGCTGAACGCGCCGTCGCGGCAGGGCAGGACGGTCGTGCCGGCGTGACGGCGGGCGAGGGGCGGCGGCACGATCCGCCGCCCGAGGGCTTGAACGTAGACGTGCGACCGGCGATCCCCGCCGCGACCTTGAGGATGGAGCGCCCTGTGCCACTCGGCCCACCAAACCAAAGCCTGGTGGTGTGCTCAAGACGGTATCTTCCGTCTGGCACACACCACCAGGAAGGTGATGATGGACTGGATTTCGGCCGTGTCGGCGGCTGTTGTCATGGACGCGCTCCCTGGCGCGGCGCAGGCTGGAGCGCTGCGCGCGGTGGTCGCAAGCCGCTCGCAGGAAGGAGCACCTTGCCGTGAAGGACCCGCTGGCCGCGCTTCTGGCCGAAATCCGTGGCTGCGCGGTCTGCGCCGCGCACTTGGCGCTCGGGCCGCGGCCCATTGTGCAGATCGCGGCCGGTGCGCGGCTTGTGATCATCGGCCAGGCACCGGGTGCCAAGGTGCATGCGAGCGGCGTGCCCTGGCAGGATGACAGCGGCGAGCGGCTGCGTGAATGGACGGGCCTTTCTGCGGCGAGCTTCTATGATGCGGAGCAGGTCGCGCTGCTGCCGATGGGGTTCTGCTACCCCGGCGCGGCGCAAGGGGCGGATTTGCCGCCCCGCCCGGAATGCGCGCCGCTCTGGCATGCGCGGGCGCTGGCCGCCATGCCGCAATGCCGGCTGACGCTGCTGGTTGGCCTGCACGCGCAGCGCCGCTATCTGGATGCGCCGCGGGCGCTGACGCTGACACAGGCCGTGCGGGCCTTCCGCGACGCCCCGCCCGGGTGCTTCCCTCTGCCGCATCCGAGCTGGCGCAGCACCGGCTGGATGCGGCGAAACCCCTGGTTCGCGGCCGAGGTTCTGCCCGCCCTGCGTGCGGCGGTGGGCGCGGCCCTCGGCTGAGCGACGGGTCTCGGCTCCGCCGCGCGTGCCGCCCTTAGCTGGCGCAACAGGGAGGATGAAGACGATCATGCCCGACGCATCGCGCCGATGCCCGCCGTTCAGGGCTCCCCTCCGTGCGAACAACGCTGAGACAAGCAGCCCCTGGGAAAATAGACTTGATATCTCGGAAGCATTATCTCGCCGATGCCAATGCTCCCGACCTGCGTAAAGGCCACGCCTGTGCCGACCAGGATCGCCTGCCGCCGGTTCAGCGCGGCGTCGGCCATCACAGAACCAGCGCAGACGCTAGCCGAGTTGTCTCGCGCGATCGGACCGCAGGCGCAGCGCAGGCAACACGTTGCCCTTCGAATGCAACAAGTTGCCCTTTTTCGCCGGCGCCGGCGCCGGCGCCGGCTCCCGGTGATGCTGCTATCGTAACGTCGATTTCCTCGGGGACCCGGACCCATCAAGCGCGGGGACCGCCGGAGACGCTGCACGAGGGGCAGATCGAGAGCGGTGGTGGGAATGGCGGCGAACCCGCTGGTGCCCACCAGGCCGGCCGTCATAGGGCCGGCCGAGAGGGATGGCGCGTGCCCGGCATGGTGGCACGGCTGGGCACGCCTATCCACCGATCAACCGCCGCAGCACCGCGACCACGCTGCCCTCGCCCACGAGCAGCAGCAGCACGATGGCCGCCAGCACGATCTCGATGCGCCCGAGCCGCTCGTTCGCCTGCTTCCATCGCTCGGCGCAGACCGCCTCGTGCACGGCGAGCCTCGCCGCGACATCATCCTCGCTCATGACTTGGTCCCCTCGCTTCTACAGCCGCTCGACGATCCGGAAGGCCCGGTTCAGCAGTGGGAAGCTCCCGCGCGTGGCGGCGGCCTCCTCGCCCGGCTGGTTCGCCGCGCCCCAGATCGCGCGGCGGTTCGTCTCGGCCCGCGTGTCGCCGGTCTCCGGGATCCACAGCGCGTCGCGCACTGCGCCCAGGCGCCGCACGAGGTCGCGGTGCGCGTCGGTCGCCTCTGCGCGCGACAGCGCCGGCAGCGTGAAACCCGCAAAGCGCGGATTGGCGAGTGCGGGCACGACGAACTCGGCGCCGGTCAGCAGGTTGCGGTCGCGCTGGTCGAGGATCATGCGCCCCTCGCGCACGCCATAGGCCATGCCGCGTGCGAGCCGCCAGAGCGGCCCCGCGGCCAGGATGCCGATGTCGATGGCCGGCAGCCCGGCGTCAGCCACGTCCACCAGCAGGTAGCGCGCCGTGGCCGTCCCGCTGCGCAGCAGAACGACATTGCCATTGGCCTCGTCGCTGGTGCTCGCGGGCACTGCCCCGCTGTCGTGTGCAAGCGCCGCCGCGTCGATCGAGGAGCCGGTGCCGGACAGCGCCGTGACCTGCCCGTTGGTCAGCCGCGCGGCATAGACGCGGATCGCCCGGCAGAAAACCTGCCGATCGCCGCCGGTGATAACCAGCCGGGTCAGCGTCGGCATGGTGGCGGCAGCCGTTGTGCCAAGCAGCGTGCCGCCTTCGGCAATGGCCATGTCGTTGCTGGCTGCGGCGATGGCGCCGCGGACCACGGTGTTGATGTTGCGGTTAGCGGCTGCGGGCTGAAGCTGAATGACGGAGGCGCGTATCACGCGATAGATCATGTTCAGCGCCGTGCTGCTGGTGGCGACGACGCGCACCTGCACAAGCTCCGTGTTGCCGCCGTTGTCGAGGCCGATGCTGCCGACAAAGCCTGACGAGGCTGTCCCGATCGTGTTCTGCTCAACCTGCAGCGTGACGGGTCCGGCGATGGCGACGGCGAGCACGCCGCCATCCTGCCCCCGCGCCGTGGATGCCGGCGTTCCTGCCGCGGGCAGGATGGGCATGGTCGGATACAATCCGGTCTCGACCTGCGGCAGCGCGATACGGACGGTGACGTCGTGCGTGCCGACATTGAAGTCGAACGCCGCAAAGGGCCGCACATGCGTAACCGTGCCGCCGCCGGAGAGCGTCATCGGCTGCACAGCCCGCTGCGCGGATAGGCGGTCCGTGCTCGGCACGGCCTGGTTCACAGAACCCTGCCGGACGATAGCGCCGCCGCTGGTCAGCTCAGCCATCCAGGCCTGGTGCGCGGCGATGCCGCCGGCCACCATGGCCTCCAGCTTGGCGAAGTAGGTGTGCGTCAGGGCATCGCCGTTCACCCCGACGACGAAATTGGTGGTCTCGAACCAGACATAGCCGCTGCCGATGCCGGAGGGGACGGTCCCGGTAAAGCGCACCGCGACATAGGGCATGCCGTTCTCGGTGCCGGTCCCCGCGATCTGCGCAGCGATGCCGTTGGCCCCGCCGATGGCCCAGTTGCTCGGCGGGGTGCCCGGATTGCCGGGGACAGCGTTCTCGCCGCGCGGGTTGCGGAGGCGGTTGGTGCGTCCCGGCTCGGCCAATAGGCCCAGGCGCGCCAGCGTGATGGGGTCGTGCGAGATGCGCCACTCGGCGCCGCCGGCGATCACCAGGTCTCCGACGCCGTTGAAGAAGGTCGCCTCGCCTGTGCCGGCGCCGCCGCGCGTGTTCGACCAGGCGGACATCACGGGCGGGGTTGCCGCCATGAAGTCCAAGGCGATGAGCGGCGCTGCCTCGACGAGCGCCTCCATCGGTCCCAGCCGCCAGCGCGCGGTGGCGGTGGCGCCGAGGTTGGTGGAGATCAGGGCAACCGCCTCCACTGGCGTTGCCGCCCCGAAATCAACCAGCACCGAGGCGGCGCCGCCGGTGAAACGCGCGCGGAGCCGCGGCTGCGGGTCGCGGAGGAAGCCGGCCGGCATGCCGGCGGCGGTCGGCGTCAGCGCGGTGACGGCGACGGCGTCGCGGACGCGCTCGTCGTGGAGGAAGGCGCCGGGCATCAGTCTGATCCTGCGAGGATGATTTCGACGCGCCGGCCGGCCAGTGCCTCGCGCCAGCCGACCACGACGCCCGAAATGCCGGCGTCGAGGCCATAGGCCGGGTAGGCGATGCGCCCGATCTGGCCGATCTCGATCTGGCCGAGGTAGCGGTCGGTGGTGACGGCGATCAGCCGCGGCCCGCGTTCGATCCAGTCGCGCCAGCGGGCGGCCCGTACGCCGGCGGCGGCCTCGGTGGCGTAGAGGCCGGGCAGCGTCAGGCTGCGCTGCTGGGCGACGCGGCTGGTGACGAGTGCACTCTCGGCGCGTGCCACGGACTGCGCCGCCTCGAGCCGCTGTCGGTCTGCGGCGGGGACGCTGCCGGCCATGTTGGCGAGCGGCGACCAGTTGCGGCCCCAGGCGACTTCGACGACGCGCGGCGGCGGCTGGAAGGCGGCTGGCAGGGCGAGCGGGCGGCACTCCACCACCCAGGCGGCGGGGATATCGAACTGCGGCACCGGGTCGCGCGCCAGCGGATCGGAGAGGCGGAGCCGGCCGGTGCGGTCGCCCGCGAGGATGGCCCCGCACCCCGCCAGCACGGTCTCTGCCGCTGCCTGCGCGGTGGTCGGCGTCGCGCCCTGGTAGAAGCCGATGGCGCCCGGCAGATCTGCATTCGCCAGCGTCCAGGCGTCGGCGTCGAACTCGCCCGTCGAAAAGCCCGGCCCCAGGGTCTCCAGCAGCCGGCGCAACACATCGGCGGTGGTCTCGACATAGCTTCCGCCGGCATCCCCGCGGAGATCGCAGGTCACGTCGCCATCGGGGCTGGCGCCGACCTGGAAGCACCCCTGGGCGGGCCAGTCGCGCGCCTGGCCCACGGTCGGCGTGCCGCCCACCAGGGTCTGCGCGACCCCGCGGATGCGCACCGCGTCATGGGCCTGCACGGCGCGCCAGGAGGATTGCCAGGTTGGCAGTGCCCCGGCGCCGAGGTCGATGTTGCCGAGAAACACCGGCGCCGCATTAAACACCCTCCCGAGGGCCACCGGCTTTGGCTTTCCCTTGAGGTCGGCGCCGCCCTCGAGGCCACCGCTGCCCTGGTAGAGGCTCGGCTGCAGCGGGGTGTTCAGCCGATCGGTGGCATCCGCCAGCGCGATCCGCGCGCGCTGCCCCTCCGTGCGGTCCACCGCGGCGACGGTGCCGGCAAACACCAGCCTGGCCTGCGCCAACGGCGTGCCGACGTCCGAGGCGCGCGGATCACGCAGATCCGCGAGGCGGATGGCGACGGCGCGGCCGGTGGCGGTGCCGTAGCGCGCGAGGTCGGCGGCGAATCCGTCGCCGTCCCATATCTCGATCGCCGCCGCGGCGAGTGCGGCGCGGCCGCCAAGGCCGAGCGCATCGACCGCAGACTGGCCGATCTCGACGTCGCCCAGCAGGCGCGGCGTCCAGGGCGTGCTGGCCGGGGTGTCGGCGGGCGCGCTGGCATAGCCGGCCGAGGCGATGCGCAGCGTGCGGAGATTGCTCGGGCTGAAGAAGGCGGCCGGCAGCGTCGCCGGGGCAAATGCCGCGACGGAGGCGAAGGCTTCCATCGGAAATCAGCCTCCCTGGCATCAGCCGCCCTGGCCGCGGACTTCGATCTCGACCAGCACGATCACCGCGGCGGGCTGGCCGCCCGGCGTGAGGATGGGACGGGTCGGCATGGCTCAGGCCCCCAGGATCGCGTCGGGGTCCAGGCCCAGCGCGGCCAGAAATCCCCGCACCTGCGCATCATCCTGCGCGATCGTGCTGGCCGCCTCCCAGCGCTCGCGCAGCATCAACGCGGCATCGGACAGATCGTCATCCGGCTTGCCGATCTGGAGCGCAGCGCGGGCCTCGCGGAGCTTGCCGGCCATGCCGATGCGCTCGACCACGACGAGCTTCGCAATGAGCAGCGGCGGGGGAACGTCCGGCTCGGGCGGCGCGGCTGGTGCGGGCGGATCGATGATGGTCACTGCCGCCATGCCGCCCGCGCGCGCGATGGCCTCGACCAGCGGGGCCTCGCTCGGCGCAGGGATGCCGACCGACATGCTGTGCGCCTCGAGGGCTGCAATGAAGGCGTCCACGCGCGGCTCCAGCGTGCCGGCGAAGCCGTCATGGATGGCGCGGGTGATCTCGATGCCTGGCATGGGTCAGACTCCTGCAAAGAGCACGTAGTTGCAGATCAACGCCGGCGGCATGTTCTGCGAATTGCCTGAGCCGTTGGTATTGACGGTGATGCCCGTACCCCGCGCGGTGATGCCCACATTGTGGCTGTGCGAACCGGCGCTGTTGGTGAGGTAGGTATTCTCGTCGAGCCGTCCGCCAATGAGGGCGTCGCGGTCGCCGCCGATAGCGGAGCCGCCATAGGCGAGGCCGAAATAGGACCCGCCGCCGGAGTTCGGATTGCCCGCCAGATGCTGGTGCGTGCCCTGGGCATCGGTCCAGACATCATGCGCGTGCGTGGGATCGGTTATGCCATGGCCGTGCAGGTGCAGGAGTTCACTGCCACCGCCCGCGCCGAGTGTCGTGCCAGCGATGCCGCTCTGCGCCACCGTGACGCGGCTTGCCGCGGTGCCGCCCAGATTGTCGCGGCCGAACAGCGCGCGGCCGCGCAGATCGGGCGTGCCGAAGGTGGTGGTCCCGTCCCCGACGCCGTAGGTGGTGCCAAGTGCCGCAAAGAGTGCGGCATAGGCGCTGCGCGAGAGGTTCTGGCCGTTCGGCCAGACGCAGAGCGGCGGCAGCGAGGTGCCGGCGATCGGGATGAGTTCGCCGACGATGCGGCCGAAGTTCTGCGGCGCGGCGAGCAGCGCCGTCCAGCCCGCGCCGGTATTGAAGAGTTCCGCCGAGAAGCCCGGGTTCAGCGTGACGGTGGCGCCGCCGTTCACCGTCTCGCTGCCTGCGGGATCCACCGTGAGATCGGCCGTGCCGCTGTTGCGCACCAGCACGCCCATGCCGGGCGGCACCACGGCGAGGGTGGGCAGCGCGAGGGTCGCCGGCGCCGCCCCGGTGAAGACCACCAGGTTGCCGAGGTCAGCCAGCGCCAGCGTGGCGCCGGCAGCGAGCGGGACCACCTCGCGCGCATTCGGCTCCAGCACCGCGAAGACGTCCTTGGTGCCGGCCGGCAGGGCGACGAGGTTGCCGGCGTTGCTGCTGGCCAGCACCGTGGCGCGGGTCAGCGCGCCCGGGTTGCCGCCGTCGAACTGGCCGTGGCCGATCTCGAAGCCGGTCGCCCAGGAGATGCAGTACAGCACGCGGCGGGCAGAGGTCCCGAACGTCACCTGGAAGCCGCGCATCCCAGCGCCCGCTGCGTTGAGTGCGAGCGGGCCGGTGCCGGTGGTGTCGCTGGATTGCTGGGTGCGATAGCCGAGGATAGGCATGTGGCCTCCTTGCGGGGATCAAGCGACGCGGCGCAGCAGCGCCTCGTTTTGCGCGGTGAGGCGGCGCAGCTCGACCAGCAGCGTGCGGAGCACTTCCGTCTGTTGCTGGCCGGACGACAGGATCGCGAGCTCGACCCGATCGCTGCCGGTGGCCTGCGCCTCCAGCAGCGCGGCGAGATTGGCAGGGTCAGCGCCGGGCACGGCCTGGCGGATGGTGCTGGCGATATCGGCGACCAGCCCGGCATAGCGATCGGAGGTGCCGAGGAAGTCGCGCGCGATCGGCAGCACGGCCTGGGCGAGGCGGGCGAAGTCGCTGACCTCCTCCTGCGTCGCGCCATCGGCAAGACTTCCGCGCGCGGCATTCAGCGCCTGCAAGCCGGCGAAGTAGCGCGTCTCCGGCGCCAGGCCGCCAAGCCCGCCGATGGTGAGCTGCTCCAGCAGGTCGCGCGCCGTGCCCTGCCGCGCGCGCTCCTGCGCCAAGGCCTGCGCGTTGTAGCGCTCAGCGATCGCCAGCCGTTCGCCGGCGAGGTTCTGTTCGAGCCGCGCGATGCGGTTGAAATAATCCGCTGTGCCGTCCAGCCCAAGCTGGAAGAGCGTCTCCTTGAGTTGCCGGACTTCCTCGCGTGCGGTGTTGTCGAAGCCAGCGAGATCGGCGCCGCGCTCGTCGCCGACCAGCCGCAGGCCGCGGGCGGCGAGGTTCGCGTCGATCGCGCCCAGCCGGGCGGCGCGCTCCTCCTCCAGGCGCGCGATGCGCTCGGCGCGGCGCGCGTTGAGGCTCGCCTCCGACAGCCCGAGGTCGCGGGCGCGCGCGGTCGCATCGTCGAAGGTCTTGTTCAGATCCTCCAGCGCCTTGAGGAAGCCACTAACGCGGTCGGGCTTGCCCAGCGTCTCGAACACCCCGCGCACCCAGTCGACGGCGTTCAGCGCCTCCTCGATGCCGGCGCCGCGGCCGCCCAGCGTGCTGATTGCAGTCTGTGCATTGGCGTTGTCGCTGCGCAGGCCGCGGGTGAGTGCCGCGCCATCGAGCGCGCGCGGGCTGCCGCTGGCCTGGCCAAAGCCGAGGGCGCCGCCGATCCCCTCGAAGCGCAGGTCGCGCGCGCGTATGGCTGTGTTGATCTGGTCGAGTTGCTCCTGCACCGCGGCGCGGGAGCCGGCCTCGTCCCAGCGTTTGCCGCGCGCGGCGGTAATTGCGAGCTGGCCTGCCTCATCGACGCCGTAGAAGACGTCGCCGCCGGCGCGGCTCGCCATGCCCTTTTTGGTGGGACCAAACATCGCCCCGCCGCCACCGCCCAGCGCGCCGCCAATCAGGCCGCCAATCAGCGTGCCGATGCCGGGGATGATGGAGCCGATGGCGGCACCCGCCAGGGCGCCGGCGCCGGCGCCGATGGTGCCGCCGGGGCCGACCGTGCCGCGGATGCCGCCGACGATGGAGGAGGTGAGCATCCCCGCGCCGAAGCCCGCGCCGGCACCGCCCAGCAGGCTGCCAAGCGTGGTGCCCATGCCGGAAGCGCCAAGACCTGACGCTGCCATCACGGGCCCAGAGACGCCGGCAGGCAGGGCCGCGGTGGCGGCCGCGCCGGCGGAGGTGGTCCAGAGCGTGGTGCCGAGCAGGCCGCCCGTGCCAGTCAGGCCGAGCGAGGCGCCGAGGCCGGAGAACAGCCCGTTCGCGCCGGTCAGGCCAAGGCTTTCGCCCAGGCCGGAGAAGATCGAGGATCCGGCGATATCCGACAGGCCGGACATCGCGCCGCCTGACGCCTCGTCGCCACCACCGCCCGCGAAGGCGCCGGCCAGCGTCGGCCGGGTCGCGCTCAGCATCGCATTGGTCAGCGGATTGACCAGGCCGAGCTTGGCGAGGTCGGCCGCGGCACTGGCCAGCACCGACCTGGCCAGGCTGCCGAAGTCGAGCGCCGCCTTGCCGCCGGACGTGAAGGCGTTGACCAACCCCTGGCCGATGCGGTCGAAGGCGTTCTCGCCAACTCGGGAAAAGGCGTCGCGCGATTGCTGCTCGAAGCGTTCGACTGACGTCCGCGCATCGTCCATGGCGCGCTCGCGCGTCCGCCGCGCCTCCGCCTCGCGGCGTTCCTGCTGTTCCCCAGCGCGCGCCTGCGCGGCCTGGACGACGGCCGCGGGAAACACCGTCTGCCCGGCCGGGGCGCTCTCGTACTCCACCGCGCGAACCTGGCGCGCGGTTTCGCGCGCGGTGTCGCCGAGCCGCCTGAGCGCGTCGTCGCGCTCGCGATCTGCCGCGGCGCGCAGGCGCTGCGCCTCGGCGCCCTCGACGGCCCCGCGCGACAGCAGCGCCTCGATCTCGCGGACCCGCGTTGCGTGCTCCTCGCGGACGCCGCGCTCCTTGTCGAGCGCCTTGCGCAGATCCTCCAGGCTGGTCGCATCGCGGCGCAACTGCCCCTCCGCGCGCTGGCGGTCGGCGGCCTCCTGCTCGCCGAGGCGGCGGACCAGCGCCTCGCGCTCGATTTGATCCACATCCCGGTTGAAGCGTTCCAGCTCGGCGTTTGCGCGCTCGCGATCCGCGCGCAGCGGGGCGGCCTGGCGACGCAGCGTTTCCAGGATCGCGTTCTCGGGAACGGTGCGGCGCGGGTTCGCCTCCAGGCCAGCGATGCTGCGCTCGATCTCAGCCGCCTGGCGATCGGCGTTGCTGAGCCGCTGCTGCGCGGCGGCCTGCCCGGCGCGCGCGGTCTCCTCCGGCGTGCCGAGGCCGACCCCGACGCGGGTGCGGTCCACCGCGACGGCCGCGGCCTGCGCGGCGCGGGCGATGGCCTGCGACAGGCCGAGCGCGCGGTCGAGGTCCGCAGCAAAGCGCGTCATTGCCTCGCCGAGGATCGCGAAGGACCGACCCATGGTCGGCGGCAGCCTCTCGAACTCGGCGTTAATGCGCTCGCCGGCGCGCAGCAGCGCGGGCATCACCACATCCGCGGTGAGCCTGCCCTCCTCGCCCATCCGACGAAGTGCGCCGACGCCGACGCCGAGTTCGCGCGCGAGCGCCTCGGCCAGCGTCGGCATGTTCTCCAGGATGGAGCGCAGCTCGTCGCCCTGCAGTCTGCCCGACGCCAGGGCCTGGCCAAGCTGCAAGACCGTCGCGGAGGTTTCGACGGTGCTGGCGCCAGCCACGATGCCGGCCTGCTGCACGGTGCGGACGAGGGCGAGGACCTGGTCGTTGGTGGCGCCAACCTCGCGCGCGGCCAGCGCAAAGCGGGCGAAGGCCCCGGCGCTTTCGGAGACGGCGACGCCGGTCTGCTGCGAGAGGCGGTAGAGGCCCTGGTAGGCCGCCTCGGCCGCGGCGATGGAGCCGGTGGCGGCCTGGAGGCGCGCGAGGGATTCGGTCGCCTGGTCGCCGGCGC
>JAIEPJ010000144.1 GCA_019749835.1 Phreatobacter sp.
CGAGGCGCAGGCGGCGCCTGCCCCGGCGCTGACGCAGGAAGTGGCGAGCCACGGTTTCGACACCAGCAAGCTGCAGATCGGCTCGTCTGGCAACAACGTGCAGCTGTCCGGCCAGGTCAAGTCGCAGGAAGAGGCAGAGCGCATCATCCTCGCCCTCGGCAATACGGTGGGCGTGGCGCAGGTCGATACCAGCCAGCTGATCGTGGCGGCCGAGACACCGGCGGCCAAGTTCTACACGGTCAAGAAGGGCGACACGCTCTGGAAGATTGCCGAGACCCATTACGGCAAGGGTGCGGACTATCCGAAGATCGTCGCGGCCAACAACCCGCCGATCGTCAATCCGGATCTGATCCAGCCGGGCTGGGTGCTTCGCATTCCCTGAGCGCGCCCTATACTCCCGATCGGGCGGGGGCCTCGACGCCTCCGCCGGCACATCGACCGGGAGAACGCCAATGCCATCCATCACGCGCCGCGGCCTCGCCGCCGCGGCCCTCATCGCGCCGCTCGCACCTGCCGTCCTGAGGGCGCAGTCCTGGCCTTCCGGGACCATCCGGATCGTTGCGCCCTTTCCGCCGGGCGGATCGGTCGATGCGCTCGCGCGCCTTGCTCAGCCGGTGCTGGAGCGCAGCCTCGGCGCGACTGTGATCGTCGAGAACCGCGCCGGGGCAGGCGGCAGCGTCGGTGCCAATGCCGTCGCCAAGGCGGCGCCGGACGGCAATACCTGGTTGTTCGTCTTCGATACCCATGCGGTCAATCCGACCCTGCTGCCGAACATGCCCTTCGATTCGGTGAAGGATCTTGATCCGGTCATGCTGATCGGTACGGCGCCGATGGTGCTCGTCACCCATCCCTCGCAGCCCTTTCGCACGCTTGCCGACGTAATCCAGGCCGGCAAGGACCGCGCAGGCGGTGTGCCCTACGGGACCATCGGCAATGGGAGCCTCGGCCATCTTGCCATGACGCTGCTCGCTCGCCGCGCTGCCTCCACCTTCAACCACATCCCCTACCGTGGCGGCGGTCCGCTGGTGAACGATGCGCTCGGCGGCCACGTCCCGCTGTCGATCGCCTCCGTCGCCGTCCTCGCGGCCCATCTGACCGCTGGCACGCTCCGGCCGCTCGCCCAGACCGGCGCGCAGCGGGCTGCCACGCTGCCCCAGGTGCCGACCGTCGCCGAGAGCGGATTCGCCGGGTTCGAGGCGGAGGCCTGGTGGGGCGTTTTCGCACCTGCCGGCACGCCGGGGCCGATCGTCGCACGTTTCCAGCAGGCGCTCACTGCGGCTTTCCGCGAGCCGGCGACGGCCAAACAGCTCACGGAAACGCAGCAAATCAAACTCCTCGCGAGCGGGCCGGACGAGCTGAGGACGTTTTTCGCCAGCCAGATGAAGATCTGGGGCGATGTGGTGCGGGAGAATTCCATTACGGCGAGCTGATTTTCCGCCAGTAGCGCTTGATGGCGGCCGGGAACACCCCTATAACCCCGGCCGCCGCCACGCGGTTCGCTCCCTTCGTCTAGAGGCCTAGGACACCAGCCTTTCACGTTGGGTACACGGGTTCGAATCCCGTAGGGAGCGCCATTCCCGTACAGAAGATAGAACACCCGGGTGAGTAAGTTCGTCTGGCTTGGCCACGGTCCTGGCTAGGCGAGCGTGGGAACCCGTTATTGTGATCCGTTCGTCAGTGATGCTGACGTTGCCCCCAGTTTTGATCCAGCCTTGAGCTCGTCCCGGTGGTTGGTTGAAGCGCTACCCGTTTCTAGGCCGGCCGGAGCCGGAATTTTCCGGGGTTAAGGCTCATGACGGCGGGGGCGCCGGAGAGCCGTTCAACAGTGCGATCGGGGGCTTGTTGCCGATGGCGCTGTGCGGCCGGCGATGGGTTTGGCGGGGTTGCCGGCTTCAATCGCGTCGAGGTCACACTCGGACCGTGTGGACATACTTTTGTCGTGACTCCGGTTGCGACATAGCGCCACGTCATCCGATTCGAAGCGACCGCGCAGGCGAAATTGCCCTTTGATATGAGACGCTTATCATCCTTAGCGCTTTTCTGATGGGAGCCTTGCAATTTTGCTGGCATCCCCTCCTTAACGTTGGAGGCGCATCCGGCGCTTCGCCGTCTCAGGGCCGTCTCGAGGCCCTGCTGTTTCGGCACGAACAAGGTTTGGAGGAGATCCCATGGATCGTCGCAATTTCGTGAAGACCACCGCGGTCGCCGCTGCCGCGACCGCCGCCGTCGCAGCCCCGGCCATCGCCCAGTCCATGCCGCAAATCCGCTGGCGACTAACCTCGGGCTTCCCCAAGTCACTCGACACGATCTACGGCACCGCCGAAATCATCGCGAAATATGTATCGGAAGCGACCGACGGCCGCTTCGTCATTCAGCCGTTCGGCGCGGGCGAAATCGTCGGTGGCCTCCAGTCGATCGACGCCGTCGTCCAGGGCACGGTTGAAATGGCCCATACGGCCGCGTTCTACAACTTCGGCCGCGACCCGACCTGGGGTCTCGCCACCTCTGTGCCGTTCCTGATGGGCAAGCGCGCCCAGGACGCGTGGCTCTATCAGGCCGGCGGGAACGAGATCATCGGCCGCTTCTTCGACGCCAACAACATCGTCGGCTTCCCAGGGGGTAACACCGGCACCCAGATGGGTGGCTGGTTCCGCCGCGAAATTCGCTCGGTCGCCGACTTGCAGGGCCTTAAGTTCCGCATGGGAGGCTTCGCCGGCCGCGTCATCCAGCGCCTTGGCGTCGTCCCGCAGCAGCTCGCCGGCGGCGACATCTATCCCGCCCTTGAGCGCGGCACGATCGATGCGGCCGAATGGGTTGGCGCCTATGACGACGAGAAGCTCGGCTTCAACCGCGTCGCGCCGTTCTACTACTATCCCGGCTGGCAGGAGGGTGCCTCCGTCCTCCACACCATGATTTCCAAGCCGAAGTGGAACGAGCTGCCGAAGCACTACCAGACGATCCTGGAACTCGCCTCAGCCTACGGCAACACCCAAATGATCGCCATGTATGACGCCCGCAACCCGGCCGCTCTCCGCCGCCTGGTCCAGGGCGGCACTCAGTTGCGCGCCTTCCCGAACGACGTCCTCGACGCGGCCTTCCGCGCCGCGAACGAAACCTACGCCGAGATCTCCGGCCAGAACGCGACGTTCAAGGCGATGCTCGACAGCGCGGTCGCCTTCCGTAACGAGTTCTACCTCTACAACCAGATCGCGGATTACTCGTTCGACACCTTCATGATCCGCGCCCGCTCGCGGACCTGATCAAGCCTGTGAATGTCCCGCCGTGGTGCCTCCAGGTGCCGTGGCGGGACCATTTCGTCTTGAGCTCCTCCCCGAGAAGAGTCCGCGCCGGCCGGTTCACCGATCGAGCGCTTCCATCGAAACAGGACGTCCACCGTGTCAGGGCTTTTGTCTTTCTCCCGTTTCATCGACGCGATGAACGAGCGTATCGGTAAGCTCGCCGCCTGGCTTGTGCTGGCCGCGGTGGTCGTGTCCGCCGGCAACGCCATCATGCGCTACGGCATAAGCTGGTCGTCCAACGCCCTTCTCGAAACGCAATGGTACCTGTTCGGGATCGTTTTCATGTTCGGGGCCGCCTGGACCTTCCGATCCAATGAACATGTTCGGATCGACATTCTCTCATCAACTTTCTCGAAGCGCGTGCGCGACTGGACCGATGTGGTCTGCCACATCATTTTCCTCGCCCCTTTCGTCTTCCTGCACATTTACTTCGCCATTCCCTCGTTCCTGTCGTCGCTACGCGCCAACGAGGGGTCGACCAATGCGGGCGGCCTTCTGGTATGGCCGGCACGGTTGATCATCATCATCGGCTTCACGCTTTTGCTGCTTCAGGGCATTTCGGAGCTGATCAAGCGCATCGCCATCCTGCGCGGCGACATCGAGGATGAACTGGTCACCGCCGCCAATGCCGCCGAGGAAGAGGTGGCCCGCGCAATCGCCGCACTCGACGTCGCCGACAAACCGGCGGTCGGTGCGGCGAAGCCGCTCCCCGCCGCCAAATCCTGATCCGGCACACCAGGTCCAGCCTAACCCCTCCTCGCCAGCATCGATTCAGTTTCGGAGTTCGTCCGGTGACGCAGTTCATCATCGCCAACATGGCCCCGATCATGTTCGTCTCCCTGATCGCCTTCATGCTGGTGGGCTATCCGGTATCGTTCTCGCTCGCCGCCAACGGCTTGATCTTCGGCCTGCTCGGCATCCAGCTTGGCCTGTTCCAGCCGGCCTTCCTTCAGGCGCTGCCCGATCGCGTCCTAGACGTGATGCGCAACGAGGTGCTGCTCGCAATTCCCTTCTTCACCTTCATGGGCCTCATCCTCGAACGAAGCCGAATGGCCGAGGACCTGCTCGACACGATGGGCCAATTGTTCGGCCCGGTTCGCGGCGGCCTTGCTTATGCGGTCATTTTCGTCGGCGCGCTGATGGCGGCGACGACGGGCGTCGTCGCGGCGGCCATCATCTCGATGGGCCTGATCTCGCTGCCGATCATGCTGCGCTATGGCTATGACCAGCGCATCGCCTCCGGCGTCATCATGGCTTCCGGCACGCTCGCCCAGATCATCCCACCCTCGCTCGTTCTGATCGTCGTCGCAGACGTCCTCGGCGTCTCGGTCGGTGACATGTATGCGGGCGCGATGATCCCGGGCCTCATACTGGCCGCTTCCTTCGCGCTCTTCATTTTCGTGGTCACCCTGTTCAACCCGAACCTTGCCCCGCCGCTTCCGCTCGAAGCCCGGACCTTGGGCAGCGGCATTACCTCGCTGTTCGTGGTGATCGCGGTCGCTGTCGCTGTAACGGTCGGGGTTACCTGGTATCTCACCGTTCCAGGCCGACAGGCTCCAGAAGTATTCGGTGCAGCGGCGGGCGTTGTTGTCGCCTATCTGATTGCGCTCGCCAACAAAAAGCTGAACCTCAACCTGTTGTCGCGCCTTGCGACGCAGGTGATCATGGTTCTGGTTCCCCCGCTCGCCCTGATCTTCCTGGTTCTCGGCACGATCTTCATCGGTCTTGCGACCCCAACCGAGGGCGGAGCCATGGGCGCGGCCGGTGCGGTTGTGCTTGCCGCGATCAACCGGCGTCTTGATTTCAAGACGATCAAGTCGGCAACCGAAGGAACGCTCAAGCTTTCCGCCTTCGTCATGTTCATCCTGATCGGCGCCCGCGTCTTCGCGCTGACCTTCTATGGCGTCGATGGCAATATCTGGGTGAAGAACCTCCTGTTGGGTCTGCCCGGTGGTCAGGTCGGCTTCCTCCTGTTCGTCAATACCGTTGTATTCTTACTTGGATTTTTCATTGATTTCTTCGAAATATGTTTCATTCTACTGCCGCTCATCATCGCGCCAGCGCAAGCACTTGGTATCGATCTTGTGTGGCTCGGCGTTTTGCTTGGTGTGAACCTTCAAACGTCCTTCCTGACGC
The DNA here is from genome assembly GCA_019749835.1 of Phreatobacter sp. GTDB lineage: Bacteria > Pseudomonadota > Alphaproteobacteria > Rhizobiales > Phreatobacteraceae > Phreatobacter. The sequence continues at coordinate 5,436 of JAIEPJ010000144.1, forward strand.
CGCCTTTCGGCTTCGCGCTGTTCTACCTGCGGTCCGTCGCGCCCAAGGCGGATTACATCGACAAGGTAACCGGCAAGCTGATCCCGGGGATCTCGACCACCACGATCTATAAGGGCGCGGTACCGTTCATCGCCGTTCAATCGGTGATGGTGTTGATCGTGTTCTTCTTCCCCGGCATCGTGACGCACTATCGCGATGTCGGCGTGAAACTCGACGCAGGGCAGGTCCAGCAGCAACTCGACAACATCGTCGTGCCGGGGATCGGCGGGCCGGGCGGTCTGCCGGGCATGCCATCCTTCGACATGCCGCCGCCGCCCAGCTTCCGGTAAAGCCTTTTCGGCGGCGGCCGGCCGCCGCATGGCGGCCCGCAAGGCCGTCACCGCGACCGTGTCGCAGGCCATGCGCGTGAAGGCGGTCGCAAGCGCGTCCGCCGGCTGATGGCGCGCATGGGGCTGGCCGCTGTCTACCAGCGACCCAAGACCACCGTACGCCATCCCCAGCACCGGGTATGGCCCTATCTGCTGCGGGGTCTCGTCATCGACCGTCCTGACCAGGTCTGGTGCGCCGACATGACCTATAGTCCGATGCGGCGTGGCTTCCTTTATCTCGTCGCCGTCATGGACTGGCTCTGCCGCCGGGTTCTGGCCTGGCGCCTATCCAACACGATGGAGGCCGACTTCTGCATCTCTATGGACGGTCGTGGGCGCTGGCTCGACAACGTGTTCATCGAGCGGCACTGGCGCTCGCTCGAATACGAGTGCATCTACCTCAACGCCTTCGAGACCGGCTCGGAGGCCCGCGCCGGCATCGGCCGGTGGATCACCTACTACAATGGCTCGCGGCCACACACGGCCCTGGGCGGGTAAACGCCGGCCGAGGTCCATATGGCATCTGCCAGCATCGAAATGGCGGCGTAACGGAGACCAGAACCAAGCTTGGCTTAGCCGCCAATCTGTCCGCCAAATGGGGACCACCTCACATCCACGGGCTCGGGCCGCGGAGATCGTTCGAGGCCTTGGGGTACAAAACCCTCGAATGGGTCGACTGGTTTAACAACCGCCGCCTCCTTGAGCCCATCGGCAACATCCCGCCTGGCAAGCCCATGCAAAATGGCTTCTGCGAAAGCTTCAACGGCCGCATGCGTGACGAACTGCTCAATGAGAGCCTGTTCTTCGGGCTCGACCACGCCAGGATCTGGATCGCCGCCTGGGCTGACGACTACAATCTCCGGCGCCCTCACTCGGCGCTCGGATATATCCCACCGGCTGCCTATGCCGCCAAGCTCACCATCGCTGCGCAATCCCGCGCAAAACCCGCCGAGGCGCTAACCGCCGCTGGATGACAAACCAGTGGCAGGTCATGACCAGCCGAGGGCCTGTAACCGGCGCGCGGCACGAACCTCGCGATCGGAACCATTGCGCTCCACCAGTCGCGCTGCGGCAGACAGCCACGAGTTGAGCCCCGAGCCCCGCTCCTGGCCTGGAGTACAGGCAGGCGGCGCACAGCGACCAAATTCGCCATAGAGGCCACCGAGGACATGCTGCGGCGTTGCCGGAAGGCGGGCAGCCTCGAGGCCAAGGGTCACGCGCAGGCCGACCAAGATCGCAGCGGCATCCCGGGCCGTCGCGTTTTGTGTGCCGGCGCGCCGATGCAGGGCGAGCAGAACGGTGCTCAGGGCGCTGCGCTCGCCGAGCCTGAACTGCATGGCCTGACACAGGTTGGTCGTGCGGAACGCGCCAGCGTTCCGACCGCACAGGGCGCGATAGCGTGTCGCATTGTCGACGGTGGTCGTTGCAAGGTGGACCGTGCCCCCTGCCTTGCCGGTCCATTCAACCAGTTTGGGGGCAAGCTGTTCGCGAGCAAGAGTCGACATGGACTGCCACGCCTCCCACCCGCGCCTCAACGCTTCCGCATTGGTCATGTCGCCCTGAGCCAGAGCTGGGCCGGAAAAGGTCAAGGAGGCAACGACAGCCAGCCAAGCCAGACCCGTGGCGACGATGGAGCGCCTTGCCTTGACGGCTCCGGCCGGTGCCGCATCCGTTCCATGCCGGGCACGACCTTCATCTCGATTAACCCCGGCCAAATGATGCCCGGTCCTCGGGCACGCTATGGCCACAGGACGGGTCCGCACGACCGGGCCATGATGTTCCTGGTTCATCTCATCGGTTCCTTCGAACGCTGATCGGCTTGCCGAGACAGACATTCCATTCGTTGGTGCAAGGTATCTGGCTTGGCGTCGGGTCTATCGGTTTGTCGTGCCCCGAACGTGATGGAAACGAGCCCCAGGAAGGGCCGAAGTATGATCAGGCGAACATGGAGCCCAGCCTGACGACGAAACCATGGCTCAAGACGGCAAGTGACTCCAGGCTCATTTGGCGCCGCGAGACTGCTCTGTCGTCGCACCACCTGATCTTTCCGTTGGCCCGCTCGAAGGAATCTTGAAGGCGAGCTGGGGCTGGCATTGCCGAACTGACGCTCCCCTGAATTGCTATTCCGATCGTGTCTTCGTCCACCCCATATTCTCCGGGTCTGGCCGTTGAATTTTCACCAGTTGGAAGCTTTCGCTGCACCCGGGCTTTCTGGGGGGACTAGGGCCCTGTCGACCAGGTCAAAGGTCCTCCACCAACGCATCCCGGCGGTCGAGACCGGCAAGTCCAGCATGATATGCTCGGGGACGAGTTCGGCGTGCTATCGCCGCCGGCAGCTCGCTCGCGCGCTGGACGACAACGCTATCGCGGAAGAATGCGCATCGATCGACAAGGCCGCGACCCGACGTCAGCATCGCCGCCAGTTTCGGCGAGAACCTCGGTCAGGCCGGTTCCCCGTCAGTTCGTTCGCTCTTGTCCCAAGGCCCGCGAAGGAGGGGCCGTGGGGCCTTCGCTCATTGGGTGATCTGATAACCGGCTTCCTGTGCCGCTTGCGAAACCCCGTGCCATAGAGCGCCAGCAAATGAACGGTAGGCGGCAATCTCGACGCCGTCGACACCTGGCGGGCGCCAAAGCGTCAGACCCAGATGCAGGCCGTAGGTCGCGGCTGCCGATCCTTCCGGGAAGGCTTGTGGGCTGAGGTCGATCGGCAGGAAGGCTGCAAGCGCCAAACGCCAGGCAGACCCTTCGACGCGCAGGATCGCGCGCGAGCCGGAGAGATCTGTGACGATCACCGCCGCATCGAGGGCAGGGGGCAGAGTTCCCTCCTCACCGATCCAGAGGGCCTGATCCGGTGCTGTCTGGACATGAAGGCCATCGCCGAGGGGAACAGCGCCCTTGGCGAAACCGCCGCCGACCATTCCAAACAAAGCCCGCGCGGACACATCGCGAATGGTCACACCAGGCGTGCCCGGTCGTCCGTAAATTCCAAGGGAAAAATGGCCCTCGAACGGGCTCTTCCGCACAAAGACATCAGCCACGGGCGCGCCCTCCGGTCGGATCGACGAAGACCGGGTCGACCACATCGCAAAGCGTGTCGGCGTCGCGAACCGGATCATAGGCACGAACCGGCTCGCCAATCCGCCGCTTCCCGCCCTTGATGAGCGCAAGAGCGATGGGGCTTTCCATCGTCGGCGAGTAGCAGGCAGAGGTCACATACCCAAGATCGGTTTCGATCGAAGGCGTCGCCTTGACGTCAACGAGATGGGCGCCGGCACGCAACGGGTCTCCGACGGAACGCGGTTTCAGACCGACCAATGCCGGACGGTCGGCGGCGATCAACGCCGGGCGCTGGCTCAGGGTCCTCCCGATGAAATCCTTGTCTTGGGCGATGAGCGAGCCAAGCCCGAGATCGCCGGCTGTCGTTTGCCCGTTGAGTTCGCCGCCAGCGACATGGCCCTTTTCGATGCGCAACACGCCCAGCGCCTCGGTGCCATACGGTGTCAGCCCGTAGGCCGCGCCAGCCGCCATGAGGCGCTCCATGAAGGCGTGACCAAAGTCGGCTGGCACGCCAATCTCATAGGCCCGCTCGCCTGAGAACGACATGCGGTAGAGGCGGCAGGGTAACGTGCCGAAGAATGTCGCTTCCATCATCGACATGTGGGGAAGGGCAGCGTCCGACACATCGGTATCCGTGATCGTCGCGAGGAGCGTCCGCGAGGCCGGGCCGGCCAGCGAGACTTGCGCCCAGCGATCGGTGACGGAGTGAAAGGCCACCTCCAGCTCGGGGTTGTGGACCTGGTGGCAAAACTCCAGATGCTGCATCACCTTGGCAGCATTGGCCGTGGTGGTGGTCAGGAAGAATCGTTGTTCTGCGATCCTCGCGATGACGCCGTCATCCATGACGAAGCCGTCCTCGCGCAGCATCAACCCGTACCGCAGGCGCCCCGGCTTCAGGCTCGCGACGCGGTTGGCGTAAACGAAGTCGAGAAGCTTTGCCGCATCACGGCCGACCACCTCGATCTTGCCGAGCGTCGACACATCGCAGACGCCGACACCTGCGCGCACGGCGAGCGCCTCGCGGTCGACGCTATCGCGCCAACCCTGTTCGCCAGGCTTTCGGTACCATTCGGCGCGCAACCATGGGCCAACCTCAACAAAGCTTGCACCCTTCGAAGCGGCCCAAGCGTGAAGCGGCGTCGTTCGCGTCGGTCGGAAGTGTTTGCCAACATGTTCGCCCGCCACCGCTCCGATCGTCATCGGCGTGAACGGCGGGCGGAAAACGGTCGTGCCGGTTCCAGGGATCGTGCGGCCCGTGGCGTCCGCGAGCACTGCCAGTCCGGTGATATTGGAGGTTTTTCCCTGGTCAGTCGCCATGCCCATCGTGGTGTACCGCTTGGCATGCTCGACCGAGCGGAAGCCCTCGCGAACGGCGAGCGCCACATCGTCGGCGGTTACGTCGTTCTGCAAGTCCACGAAGGCCTTTTTCCCGGGCACAGCGTAAAAGGCCGAAACGCCGGCAGCCTCGTCTGCGACATCCGGCAGGGCCATGTTGCGCGGAGAAAATCCGAGATGGCCCAACGCGGCCGTCACTGCTTCACCCGCCGAAAGGAGAGCCGCGCGCGTCGAGTAAGAGCCGTTGACCGCACCGGCGATGTGAAGACCCGGCGGCAACTGATCGGGTATGAAGGCGCAGAGGGTCTCGTCCCAGCGCGGTTTGTGACCGAGATGGGCGGTCAGATGCAGCGTCGGGTTATAGCCGCCGGAGACGGCAAGAACATCGGCGCCGATCTCGAACACTTCACCCTGGGCACCAGCCACCGTAACGGCCTGGAGGCCGAGATAACCGGCTGTCGCAGTGATGCGGCCGCCGATGACCACACGCGTTGCATCAGGAGGGATCGTGGCGAGAAGGGCAGGGGCAACCTCTGCGCGGGTGTCAACAACAGCTTCCAGCGAGAGCCCAGCCGCCAGCACATCGTAGGCTGTCCGCCAACCGTCATCGCTCGCTGTGAACACCACGACTCGCCCGCCCGGTGTGGCCGCAAAGCGATTGAGATAGGCGCGTAGGGCAGACGCTGACATCACGCCCGGTCGGTCGTTGCCTGGAAAGGCGATCGGCCGCTCGATTGCGCCAGAGGCGAGAAGCGTCCGTTTTGCCCGGATCTTCAGATAGCGCAGGCGCGGCTCATAAGCGGCGGGTGCCGGCTTGTGATCCGCGACGCGTTCCAGCGCGCCAAAGACGCCGTGGTCGAACAGACCGGTGACGGTCGTGCGCGGGTAGAGCGACACGTTCGGCAAGGCTTCGAGTTCGGCGACGGCCCGCGCCGCCCAATCCGATCCTGACAGGCCGTCCAAAGTGATCCGCTCAGCATTGAGACGGCCGCCAAAGCGCTGATCCTCGTCCGCCAGGATCACCCGCGCACCGGCACGGCCCGCCGCCAGCGCCGCCGTCAGCCCCGCAATCCCCCCGCCTATGACCAGGAGGTCGCAGAAGAGGTGACGCCTTGCATAGGTGTCAGGGTCCGTCTCGCGTGCGCTCCGACCAAGCCCCGCTGCGCGCCGGATCATCGGCTCATAGACCTTTTCCCAGAAGGATGCCGGCCACATGAACGTCTTGTAGTAGAAGCCGGCGCCGATCAGAGGCGCAGCAAGAGATGTCACAGCCATCAGGTCGAAGGTCAATGACGGCCAGCGGTTCTGGCTCGTCGCCTCCAGCCCATCGTAGAGCTCGATGACGGTCGCGCGGGTGTTCGGTTCGCGCCGCGCGCCCGTTCGCAATTCGACGAGTGCGTTGGGTTCCTCGGATCCCGCTCCCCAGATGCCGCGCGGGCGGTGATACTTGAACGAACGCCCGACGAGCCGCACGCCATTGGCAAGCAAAGCCGAGGCAAGCGTGTCGCCTTCATAGCCCTCATAGGACCGCCCATCGAACCGGAACGACAGCGGCCTTTCGCGGTCAATCAGCCCGCCAGTCGCAAGCCGCGTCATGGTGCGCTCCGCCGCGCCGGTTCGGCCGCGCTGATCGTGTGACTGCGCGTGTCGCGGCTGACCACCAGCCATTGTCTGCACCCGTGAACGTGATGCCAGTGCTCGCGCGTTTCGGCCGCCGGATTGTCGCGGAAATGAAGGTAGTCAACGAAGGCGTCGAGACTGGCTTTTTCGTCCGGGCGTGCGGGACCGACCGTGCCGATCGACAAGAACTCGTCAGAGTCACGTTCGCCGCAGAATGGGCAGGGGATGCGCATCGGTTTGGCCCTAGTGCAGGTTGGCTTGGGCGCCGGCGCCCTTCTCGTCGATGACGCCGCCGCTCGTGAAACGGTCAAGGCGAAAGCCGGAGTTCAAGGCATGCGGCTCACCTTTGGCGATCGTCCAGGCAAAGCACCACCCTGACGCAGGCGTGGCTTTGAAGCCGCCGTAACACCAGCCGCAGTTGAGAAAGAGGCCGGAAATCGGGGTCAGGTCGATGATCGGCGAGCCGTCCATCGACATGTCCATGACACCGCCCCACTGGCGCAGGAATCTGAGGCGCGAGAATGCCGGAAACAGCGCCAGCCCTTCTTCCATCACGTGTTCGACGACGCCAAGCGAGCCGCGCTGGGCATAGGAGGCGTAACCATCGATGTCACCCCCAAATACGAGCCCGCCCTTGTCCGATTGACTGACATAGAAGTGGCCAGCGCCGAAGGTCACGACCTGGTCGAGGACCGGCTTGATCCCCTCAGACACGAAGGCCTGCAAGACGTGGCTTTCAAGCGGCAGCCGAAGTCCTGCCATAGCGGCGACACGCGAGGAGTTTCCGGCAGCTGCCAGCGCTACCCGGCGCGCACCTATGAACCCGCGCGTGGTCTCAACGCCGGTCACACGGCCATTGTCCACGCGGATGCCGACAACCTCGCAGTTCTGGATGAGATCGACACCGCGTTTGTCGGCAGCGCGCGCATAACCCCAGGCGACAGCGTCATGGCGCACTGTTCCGCCGCGCCGCTGCAAAAGCCCGGCCTTCACGGGAAACCGCGCAGTGTCGAGATCGAGCAGCGGCACAAGCTCGCGGATCGCTGAACGATCCAACAGTTCGGCATCGACGCCTGCAATCCGCATGGCATTGCCGCGCCTTGCATAGGCGTCGCGCTGCGCGTCGGAATGAGCAAGGTTCAAGACGCCGCGCTGGGAGACCATTGCATTGTAATTGATGTCCTGTTCGAGCCCTTCCCAGAGCTTCAACGACCATTCGTAGAAGCGCGTGTTGTCAGGCATCATGTAGTTTGAGCGGATGATCGTGGTGTTTCGCCCGACATTCCCCGAGCCGAGATAGCCCTTCTCGACAACCGCGACATCGGTGACGCCATGCTCCTTGGCGAGATAATAGGCGGTCGCAAGCCCATGCCCGCCGCCACCCACCACGACGGTGTCATAGAAAGCTCTTGGCTCTGGCTCGCGCCACATCGGCTTCCAGTTGCGGTTGCCCGTCAGCGCGTTTTTCAGGAGGGCGAGGGCTGAATAGGTCATCGTGAGGGGTACGAACCGGCATGGCGGGTTGACGGATACGTGACCTTGCCACGAGGATCGCGTTACACATGCCTTCAACCGACACGCATCTGCCTCCAAGCGACGAACTGTCCGGCCCGCCTGACCCCAGGCGATGGCCAGGTGGTCGCGTGACGCTGAAGCCCGGCGCCGGTGCGCGCCATCGTCGGATCGGTTTCCTCCTCGTGCCGGATTTTGCGATGATCGCCTATTCCTGCGCGATGGAGCCCTATCGCGCGGCCAATACGCTTGCCGGCGAGACGCTCTACGCTTGGACCCATGTCTCTCCGGACGGTCGGCCGGTGATCGCCTCCAACGGGCTGGCGATCGTGCCCGACCATGGGCTCGAAGTCCCGCTTGATGTGGATGACCTGTTCGTTTGCGCGGGCGGCAATCCCACGCTGTTCCATGATCCGGCGACATTTGCCTGGCTGCGCGCGCAAGCGCACCGCGGTATCCGCATCGGCGGCATTTCGGGTGGGCCGTTTCTCTTGGCGCGTGCAGGGCTTCTCACAGGCTACCGGGCGACGCTGCACTGGGAGTACGAGCCAGCCCTGCGCGAAGAGTTTCCGAGGCTGAACATTACCCGCAACCTCTTCGAGATCGATCGCAATCGCTTCACCTCTTCAGGTGGGACTGCAGCGCTCGACATGATGGCGGCGCTGATCGCAGCCGAACACGGTCGCGGACTGTCTCATGCGGTTGGCGAATGGTTCTTGCACACCCAGATGCGCCAGTCCGCTGCGCCGCAGCGCATGACCCTGCGCGAGCGCTACGACGTCGCGAACCCGACGGTGCTTGCGACCCTTGAGCGGATGGAGAAGTCTCTCGAAGAGCCGCTCGGGCGCTCTGCTTTGGCCGAAGCCGCCGGCGTCTCCTTGCGCCAGCTCGAGCGTCTGTTTCGCGCCCATCTCGGGCGAACCCTCAGCGTCCACTATCTGGAACTGCGGCTGGAGCGTGCCCGCAACCTCGTAACCCAGACCTCCATGCCGGTCATCGAGATCGCCTTTGCCTGCGGTTTTGTTTCGGCGCCACATTTTTCCCGCGCTTACAAGTCCCGTTTCGGATTTGCGCCGGCGCACGAGCGGCGTCGCGGTTAAGCAAGGAACCGTCGCTATGAGGCACGTGCGCAGCCGCCTTCGCGCGATGATCCATGCTGCATGAACCGTGCGGGTTCGCACCTAAGATCGCGCTTCAACTTCGGGAGAACTGCCCCATGAGCCTCATGCGTGTCACCAGGCGGGCCTTGGCCGCGTCCACTCTCGCCATGACGATGTCGTTTGGCGCGGCTGTCGCCCAAACTGCGGCACCGGCGCCAGTTGCGGCGCCGACCGAAAACACTCTGGCCAAGATCGTCCGGGAGGGCGTCCTGCGAGTTGGTGTCCGCGCGGACTACCGCCCCTGGGGCTTCCGCAACCCGGCCGGCGAGTTCGTTGGTTTGGAAATCGAAATGGTGCGCGACGTCGCCCGCACCCTGGGCGTGCGCGCCGAATTCGTACCGGTCGTCGCCGCCAACCGCATGCAGTTCTTGGCCCAAGGCCAGACCGATCTGATGATCGCCACCATGTCGGATGTCGCCGACCGCAGGCGTATCGTCGGCATCGTGCACCCGAACTACTATTCCTCGGGCTTCAATGTGATCATGCCGCGTTCGGTGGCGATCTCCGACTGGAGCCAACTGCGTGGACGCCAGCTCTGCGCCATCCAAGGTGCCTGGTACAATCGCCCGGCGACCGAGCGCTTCGGGGCCGAGATCGTCGCCTTTACTGGTATCGCCGAGGTCGAGACCGCACTCGAGCAGCGCCGCTGCGTCGGCTGGATCTACGACGACAACCTGATCGCCGTCATGCTCGCTTCGGACCGGTGGCGCGAATACCATCAACCGCTCCGCTCGCAGAACGACACGCCCTGGGGCTTGGCGGTGCGTCTCAACGATCTTGAAGGTCCCTGGGGACGGTTCATGGCCGGCATGGTCGCCAACTGGCATCGCTCTGGCCAGTTGTTGCGCTGGGAGAAGGATGCTGGCATTTCGGAAAGCCCGTTCCTGCGCCGCATGCACGAGGCGCTGAAGGACCACATCGCCGCCAACTGACGGCCACCAGTGAGGTTCGTACGGTAGACGGCGACGTTCGGGTACCAGCTGTTGGGAAGGGCTTAAGCGCTTGGACGTCGTTGCCGACTTCTTCCGGACGCTTAACGCTACGACCGGGTGGAATTTCTCGATTTTTCACGACGCCTTCGACGCGCGCCGTTTCTGGTCGGCATTCTGGGTGACGGTGCAGCTTGCCGGCATTTCGGTCCTGTTCTCGGTCATCATCGGCATCGCGGGCGCTTTCGTGCAATCGATGCGGTTTGCGCCTTTGCGCTGGCTGATCAACGGCTACATCGCCTTTTTCCGCAACACACCTCCACTCGTGCAGATGTACTTCTTCTTCTTCGCCCTCGGTGCGATCACGCCGACGGCACGCGATGACATCGGCATGGATGTTCCGATCGTATCCAGTTTCGTTTGGGCGCTCGTGGCGCTCTCGTTTTTCGCTGGTGCCTTCAACGTCGAAATCTTTCGCTCAGGAATCGAGGCAATACCGCGAGCGACCGTCGAGGCCGCCGAAAGCCTCGGCTATTCCAAGCTGAAGGCCTATATTTTTATTATTCTGCCGCTTGCCTTCCGCATATGTCTGCCCTCGCTCAATAACAATCTCGTCAATCTCATCAAGACAACAACGCTGGCCTATGCGATTGGCGTCCCCGAAATGCTTTATGTTGCCAATCAGATTTGGTCTGATACACTCAATGTCGTTGAAATGATGAATGTTTTGCTTATTTTGTACATTGGCCTCGTCAGCCTTCTCGTATGGATGATGCATCGGTGGGAAAAGGCCATGCGCATGCCAGGATATGGCGCATGAAGCGTGGCGTTCTCGACAACCGGACGTTTCCCGTCCTTCTGCCGCTCGCCGAGCACCTAACCCGGCGATCAGACAATGAGCGCCGCTATGGTCTTCCCCTTGTTCGTCTTCCTGGGCGCTGGATTGTGGCTTGTGCCGCGCTCCTTGTGCTCTGGGCGGGCGTCGCTGAGGCGCAAGCGCTGACCGCCGGTCGGGAAAGCGCGATCGATGCGATCCTCAAGTGGATGCCTCTGATTTCGCGCGGGTTTGCGCTGAACATCGCAATCTCGTTCATCGCCATGGGCGCGGGAACGATCCTCGGCATGATGCTAGGCTTGGCGCAGATTTCGCTCATGCCGCCCGTGCGCGTCGGATCATGGGCACTGACCCAGTTTTTCCGCAACGCCCCGTGGCTGGTACTGTTGTTCTATTGCATCTTGGTGCTGCCGTTCCGCGTCACAGTGTTCGGCATGACCTTCGATGTTCCGAACTGGCTGCGGGCGACCGTCGGCCTGACGCTTCCGGTCATGGCAAACGTCTCCGAAATCGTGCGCGGCGCGGTGCAGTCGATCCCCCGGGGCCAATGGGAGGCTGCCGAAAGTCTCGGCTATTCACGCGGACAGACCCTTCGCGAGATCATCTTGCCGCAATGCGTCAAACGCATGCTGCCGCCCTGGATGAACCTTTACGCCATTCTGATCATGTCGACGCCGCTCGCCTCGATCGTTGGTGTGGAGGAGGCCATGGCGCTCACGCGCGGTGCGCTCAACGCTGAGCGGCGGGGCGACCTCTTGATCCCGATGTATGGGGCGCTGCTCTTCGCCTTCTTTCTCTATTGCTACCCAATCGCGCGCGTGACCCAAGCGCTCGAGCGGCGCCACCAGGTGACCACATGACGGCGCCGTTGATCCGCATCCGCGACCTGACCAAGAGCTTCGGCATCACGCCGGTCCTGAGGGGTGTTTCGTTCGACGTCAACAAGGGCGAAGCGATCGGCATCATCGGCCCGTCGGGGTCCGGCAAGTCCACGATCCTCCGCTGCATCAACGCACTGGTGCCATTTGATAGCGGGTCGATTCATGTCGGCGAGGTCGATGTCGGGGCGCCCAATCTTGACCGTATCGCGCTGCGTCGGCGCGTCGGCATGGTGTTTCAGCAGTATAACCTCTTTCCCCATCGCACCGCCTTGCAGAACGTCATGATGGCACCGGTGCAGGTGTTGAAACAGAACAAGGCCGAGGTCGAGGTCCGTGCACGGGCGCTCATGAGGAAGGTGCGCCTTGAGGGAAAGGAGGGAGCCTTTCCCGGCGAGTTGTCTGGCGGCCAACAGCAGCGCGTCGCCATCGCGCGATCCTTGTGCATGCAGCCGGAAGTGATGTTGTTCGACGAGGTGACGGCGGCCCTGGACCCGGAGACCGTCAAGGAGGTCCTGGTCACCATCCGCGAACTTGCCGAAGAGGGCATGACCTGTCTGATCGTCACCCACGAAATGGCTTTCGCCCGCGACGTCGCAGACCACGTCTATTTCACCGACTCAGGAATTATCGTCGAGCACGGGGACCCCAAGACACTGTTCTCTGCGCCAACGCATGAGAGGACAAAAGCGTTCTTGGAAAGAGTTCTATGATTCGACGACGTTTTGGATCCACCCGAATGGTCAAGCTCCGATCCATCGAGCGCCTGGCCGAGACGGGCACCAAGCCGTAAGTCGCCCCATGGGTGATGACGTTGCCCCCAGTTTCTATCCAGCCTTGAGTTCGTTCCGGCTGTTGGTTGAAGCGCTACCCGTTTCTAGGCCAGCTAGAGCTGGAATTTTCCGGGGTTAAGGCTCATGCCGGCGGGGTGCCGGAGAGCCGTTCAACATTGCGATCGGGGACTTGTTGCCGATGGCGCTGTGCGACCGGACCTCGTTGTAGTCTCTACGCCAAGCCTCCATTTTCGAGCGGGCGTCGTCAAGGCTCATGAACCAGTGCGTGTTCAGGCACTCCGCCCGGAACTTGCCATTGAACGACTCGATGAAGCCGTTGTCGGTCGGCTTTCCGGTTCGGGATAGGTCAAGAATGACGCCCCTCTGACAGGCCCACAGATCGAGGTCACTGCGGTCTGGCAGTACATGCCCGCCCGCGTTCCTTCCTCGGCGTTCCTTCCCCGGGGAACCGCCCCAAAAGGCGCTCCCCGCACAGGGCCGGCTATACCTTTCGCCATGGCGGCGTAGACAGAGACATCCGTCCACGTCGGGCGTCTGTTTCGTGCCGAAAGCGGCCAGATCAGGGCTGCGGGCGACACAATGCCGCGCCAGAACTGTCTATCGGGGTGGAGAACGTAACCCTGCATTTACCAGGATGCCGTTGGGTAATGCTGTTATTGGGGGACGTCGATGTTCAGGTCTATCAAGCAAATCAGCCTTGCCCTTTGCGCGGTTCTGGGCGTCACGGTCGTGGCGTTTGCGGCCGCCGGGGTCTGGCAGGAGTACAACCGGCTGCGCGCGAGCGAGCGGGCCGCTCGCTCCGTCGAAGCCATGGCCCTGTTGACCCGAGGTCTGGTCGAGCTGTCGTTCGAGCGCTCTCTGACGCAGGTCGGCCTCGCCCTTGACGATCCCTTCCCCGAACAGTTCGCCAATCTGCGCCGCACCCAGCGTGACAAGGCCGAGGAGCTCTTCCGGCAGCTGGACGCCCATCTGGCAGCGCATGACTTTGCTACCAACAGGCAGGAGTTCAATCAGCGCATGAACGCGCTGCGCCGCGAGGTTGCCGAGATCCGGGTCCAGGCCGACCGCGACCTCGTCCTGCCGAAATCGCGCCGAACGGCCAATGCCGGCCAATTGGTCGATGGACTCAAGCGCTCCATTTCCGAAATGTTCGCCAATGCCGATCGGCTCCGCGTCGACAGCCGCTACCTGACGGCCGAGATCATCGCCCATGATCTGCTGATGCAGCGCGCCTGGGTCGTGCGCGAGTATGGTGGCCGGGAGCGGACCTTCTTCGCCATCGCCGCCTTGACCAGGGCTCCCCTGACCCAGGCCGCGATCATCGAGATGGCCGCTTCCCACGGTCGTGTCTTGCAGAGCTGGGAACTCTCCCAGCTCGCCTTGCAGCGCCCGCTGATCGCGGCGCAGGTCAAGGACAGCGCCGCGCGCCTCGGTGCGAACTATTTCGGCGCCTATGAACGGATCCGTCAGGCCATGTATGCCGCCGGCGCCGATGGTGCATATCCTCAGGACTTCAACACATACTTCACCGCGTCATCGGCCGCTCTCGATGATGCGACCGCCCTGATCGAGGCGGCGAGTGCGACGAATCTGGGCCTGGCTGCGGAGATGACGGCCGCCTCGCGGCGGGCCTTGGTGACGATCATCGCCATGACGGTCCTCGCTCTCGGGGGCGTCGGGCTCATGATCTACTTCTTCATCATGAGGGTTTCGGTCCGGGTCGCAACGACGGCAGACCTGATGGAGCGCGTCGCCAGCGGCGATCTCACCATCTCGGCGGAGACCCTGTCCGGTCAGGACGAGATCGGCCGGCTCGAAGCCGCGCTCGGCGTCTTCCGCGCCAACGCGCTGGAACGCCAGAGGCTCGAACAGTCGGCGCGCTCGGAAGCCGAACGTGAGCGCCACCGGCAGGTGCGCCTCGATGCCCTCATCTCGGAGTTCAAGGGCAGGATTTCGTCCTACCTGGAGAGCCTCGGCACCAAGACCATGAGCATGCGCAACTCCGCATCCGTGCTCAACGACGTTGCGGGGCATGCGACCCGTGAGGCGGGGGCCGCGCGTACGGCCTC
>JAIEPJ010000109.1 GCA_019749835.1 Phreatobacter sp.
CCGTGATTGCCGAGGAGGATGGCGGGATGGTCCGGCGCCCTGGCGCGGATCAGCGGCGCGACATCAGCCGAGCCGGGGCGCGTATAGGGCACAACCGGCACCTTGCCGACGCGCATGACCACATAGGGCGTGATCGGCGGGATGGCGTCTTCAGGGTCGGTGTCGGCGAGGCAGGAGAGGGCGGTGGCGTGGGTGGAATGCAGGTGAACCACCGCACGGGCCGAGGGCCGCGACTCGTAGAAGGCGAAGTGCAGCGGCAGTTCCTTGGTCGGCGGATCACCGCCGACATGCCGGCCCTCGCCGTCGAGTTTCGACAGCCGATCGGCATCGAGGAAGCCGAGGCAGGAATTGGTCGGCGTGAAGAGATAGCCGTCGGCGAGGCGGACGCTGAGATTGCCGGAGGAGCCGGGGGTGAGGCCCCGGTCGAACATCGACTTGCCCCAGCGCACCAGGCCTTCGCGGGCGCTCGCCTCATCGGCGTTCATGCGTCACCGAGGGCGGCGAGCGCCTTGTCGTAAAAATCGATCGCGCCGAAATTGCCGCTCTTCAGAGCGAGGCGGATGGGGCGCGGGCCCTCGGCTGCCAGCGCCGGCACGCCGGGATCGATTTCCGGTCCGATGTGGAAGCGGTCGACTTCCAGCGCGGTGACGACGGCACCCGAGGTCTCGCCGCCGCCGACCACGAGCCGGGCGACGCCGGCATCGGCCAGCATGACCGCGAGTTCGCCGAAGAAGCCCTCGATGGCGCCAGCGACCGCGTCCTTGCCATAGCGCTCCTGCGCCGCCTTCACCTCGGCGGGATCGGCGGAGGAATAGACCATGGGGGCGTGGCCGATCCGTTCCATCACATGATCGAAGGCCTTCTGCGCGGTCATGGCGCCGCTCATGACCTCGTCGGGCATGACGGCGAGCCCGGGATGGCGGGCCGTATAGGCCTTCACCTGCGCCCGCGACTGGTTGGAACAGGACCCGGAGATCACCGCGGCGGCGCCTTGGCCTGGCGTGAAGCCGGTGCCGCGGCCGGAGAGCAGGCCTTGCCGGCGGAAGTTCTCCGGCAGGCCGAGGGCGATCCCCGAGCCACCCGTGACGAGCTTCGCCGCACCGATCGCGCCGCCGATGGCGAGGAGATCGTCGTCGGCAACCGCATCCACGACGGCGAGGCGGCGGCCCGCCTTCACCTCCCCCGCAAGCGCCGCCTGGATCGCATCGGTGCCCTTGCGCACCGTGGAGAAGGGAACGAGCCCGACCTCGCCTTTCGTCTGGTGGGACAGCCAGCGCCGGATGTCCGGGTCTGTCATGGGGGTGAGCGGATGGTTCTGCATGCCGCTCTCGCTCAGCAGCACCCCGCCCACGAAGAGATGGCCGTTGAACAGTGTCCGGCCGGTGGCCGGAAAGACCGGGCAGACGACGGCCACGTCCGCTCCCAGCCGTTCGATCAGCGCCTCGGCGACGGGGCCGATATTGCCCTCCTTGGTGGAGTCGAAGGTCGAGCAATATTTGAACAGGATCTGCCGCGCGCCTTGCGCCAGCAGCCAGTCACAGGCGGCGAGCGACTGGGTGATGGCCTCCGCCACCGGGATGGTGCGGCTCTTCAGGGCGACGACGCCGGCCTCGCAGTCCGCTGGCGCCGCTCCCGCGGGAATGCCGACGAACTGCATGGTGGCCATGCCGCCCTTCGCCAGCGTGTTGGCGAGGTCGCTGGCTCCGGTGAAATCGTCCGCGATGCAGCCGAGAAGCATGGGTCCGCCCTGAATTCGTTGTTGAGCCCACGTCTAACCGTTTGAAACCCACCCGGCAATTCTTGCCGTGCAGGGCAGGGTTTTCCCCACCTGCAACGCGAGGTCCTGGCGTGTCGGCATTGGAATCGCTGAACTTTCCGCGTTCTTTCGTGTGGCCCGGGCCTTGCTGACCTCGATCGCGGGTCGTTTTCGATCGCATGGGGCATTTCGTGGCAGCGTCATCGGCTTCTTCCATCACGAGCACGCAACAGGGCGCATCGGTTCCGCGCGCCAGCCAGTCCGGGCGCCAGCCGGTGGCGTCCTCGTCCTTCGCCGAGGCGCTGGATGCGATGGAGCGTCAATTGGGCGAGCCGGAGCGGGCCAACCGGCCGGCGCGCGCGCGCGTCGCCAAGCCCGCCGCCGAGACCGCGATCACCACCGCTATCGAACCGGCCCAGGCGCCGGCTGAGCGCGGCGAGCAGGCGAAGCCGGTGGAGAAGGTGCCGGGCGCCGCCGAAGGCGATCCGATGCCGAAGCAGGGCGACGGGAGCGCGGACGACAAGCTCCTGGCGAAAACCGAGACGCCGGAGGCCGCCGCCACGCCGCAGCCTGTGGCGCCCGATCCGGCGCAGCCTGTGGCGCCCGCTCAGGCGCAGCCGGCTCAGTCGCCGGTCATCGCGGCCCCAGCCGTCGCTCCGCCGACGACCGGCGAGTCAGCCGAAGCGCCCGCCCTGGAGGCCCCGGCGATCGATGCTGCCGCCGCTGTGCTTGCTGGGGATGCCGGTGCGACGGCCGAGGGGGACGCGGCGCCCGTGCAGGCGGCAGCCGCAGGCATCAAGCCCATGACAACGCCGGCATCCGGCGAAACCAACGGCGAGAAGAATGCGGCCATCGCAGCCGCATCGCGCGACGCCGGTACGGATCAGCGAGCCGCTGCGGCGCGCCCCGCGGCTGACCCTGCGACGGCTGCACCGGAAAAACCGGCAGAACCCGCACGCGCCGAGGCCGTCCGTCCGCAGGTCGCCGAAGTCGCGACGCCGACGGCTGCTGCCGCCGCCGATAGCGCCGTGCCGGATCCGACACCCCAGGCCAGTGCCGGCCCGGCGGCGGCCAGTCCCTCCGCCTTCGGTACCGAAGTTGCTCAGAAGACGGCGCAGGCCCCGGCCCCCGGTTCGCCTGTGCCGATCCACGCCCTTGCCGTCACCATCGCCGCGCGGGCCGGTTCCGGCGCGACCCGCTTCGACATCCGCCTCGATCCCGCCGAACTCGGCCGGATCGACGTACAGTTGACGGTCGACCGCGACGGCGCCGTCAAATCGAGGCTCGTGGTGGAAAAGCAGGAGACGCTGGACCTGCTGCAGCGCGACCAGCGCAACCTCGAGCGGGCGCTGGCGCAGGCCGGCCTGCAGACGAGCGAGGGCAGCCTCGAATTCTCGCTGAAGGACCAGGCTGGCCAGAACCCCCGGGACCGCCAGCCCGAGCCGCAAGCCTCACGCCATCAGATGGTGGTCGAGGATCCGGAGACCGCCGCTGCCCTTCAGGCCAGCGCGGCCATCTATGCCCGCGCTGCCGCCATGCGCGGCGGCGTCGACATCCGTATCTGAAAGGACGGCGCGCGATGACCACGACCTCTTCGGTCTCGACGACCACGACCGGCACGCCGGCCAGTGCCGGGACCCGGCTGTCGAACAATTTCGACACCTTCCTGCAACTGCTCACCACGCAGTTGAAGAACCAGGACCCGACCCAGCCGATGGACGCCAACCAGTTCACCCAGCAGCTGGTGCAATATTCCCAGGTCGAGCAGCAGATCGCGACGAATTCGAAGCTCGACAACATGATCGCCGCCTTTACCGGCAACCAGACGACCACCTCGCTCGGCTATCTCGGCAAGACCGTCACCTACGATGCCAGCACCGTTTCGCCGACCGCCGCGGGGGCGAAATGGACGTTCACGCCGACGCAGTCCGGCGAGTACACGGTGAGAATCCGCGACTCCAGCGGAGTGGTCGTCCAGGAGAGGAAGATCTCGCTGACCGGCAACCAGTCCAGCGAGTACCAGTGGGACGGCAAGCGCTCCGACGGCCAGACCATGGGAAGCCAGCCCTACACGATGGAACTCTATAGCGGCTCCGGTGCCGCGACGACGCAGGTTGCCGTGACCCACAAGGGGCAGGTCACCGCCGTCGACATGTCGACCGGAACGCCGCGTGTGACGGTCGGCGCGCTCAACATCCCCCTCGCCCGCATTCTCGGCATCGCCCTCTGACGGTCACCGGAGCGGCCGATGTGCCCCCTTGGACAACGGTTCAACGCTCCGACAACCGGCCGAATCCGGGCGCTTTCGGTCAATGGAAATGTTGAGTTTCTTTGTCCAATCCCATTTAGGCCAAATTTAACGTCCTGCCGGTACTCTTGCTTCATGACGTGGTCAGTCGCGTGCGTTGTGTGAGAGTAAGTATGACCGAGCCCATGCGTCCCAGGGTGAAATATGTGATCGGACCGGACGGCAGTCCGCTGACGATCGCTGATCTCCCCCCGCCCGATACCCATCGCTGGGTCATCCGGCGCAAAGCCGAAGTGGTCGCCGCAGTGCGCGGTGGGCTCCTCAGCCTCGAAGAGGCTTGCAAGCGCTACACCCTGACCGTCGAGGAATTTCTCAACTGGCAGGCCTCCATTGACCGTCACGGCCTGGCCGGTCTGCGCACCACGCGCATTCAGCAATACCGCCAGTAAGATCTCGGTTCATCCGAGCCAGAGCCGGCCCCCGTGCGGGAGCCGGCTTTTTCGTCATGGGCTGTCGCTTCAGCGCAGGGCGGCCCGGCGGAGCGTCAGGTTGCCGACGCCCAGCGCGAGGTTGAGGCCGGTCTGGGCCTGAACGGAGAGTGGCTGCAGGGCGACCGTATCGCGCGAGCCGCCGACCAGGGCGTTGGCGCCGAGGCCGACGGCAAAGGTCGCCTGGGCGCTCGCGCCGGAATAGCTTCCTGCGAGCTGATAGGGCGACAGCCGCCGGGTCGGCGCGAAGACGGCCCAGGCCAGAACGCCGCTGCCGGTGATCCCGATATCGAGGCCGACGCGGGAGAAGGTCCCGGCATAGCCTTCGGCGCGACCACGGCGCTCGGGGCGGAAGACGCAGCTCAACTCGCGGCTGGACCCGACGATAAAGCCGATGGCGGGGGCGACGTTGCAGTTGAGCACGCCGACGCGGGTCGGGCGCGGCTGCGCCTCCGCGGCAGTGGGCATGGCAAATCCGGCGGCGAGAAGGGTTGCGCCTGCGAGCGCGAAAGCACGGGTCATCATCGGGCATCTCCGGTGGGTGTGAGGCAATGCCCTCTCAACGCCGGAAGACCCGAAAGGTTGCCCTCGCTCGTCTTTACCGGACCTGCCGGTCGAGCCAGGTCGCGACCGCGGCGAAATAGCTCTCGCGCGCCGGATCCGCCGACAGGGCGAGGTCATGGATGCCGCCGGCGATGCGGACGACGGTCACGTCCGGTCCGAGCTGCGGCGCGCGGGCGGCGATCTGCTCGACGTCGAGAACGCTGTCGGTGCGCGTGATGGCCTCGTGCCATCGGTCATTGGGGCCGCTGCGATCGGAACAGCAGACCAGGACAGGGACGTCGATGGCGAGCCCGCGCGCCAGCGCTGCATGGCCGCGGCGGATGGCCCGGAACCAGCCGGCCCGAACGGGGAAGCCTTCGATGGGTTTCCAGGCGAGGTTGTAATCCCAGGTCCCCGTTCCCGAGCGGTGGATGCTGCGGCCGTAATGGGGGCCGAGCTGGCTGACCACGAGCCGGGGCGCGACTGCCCCGACCAGATCGAGCGCGGCCGTCACGGGCCCGCGCAGGAAGCCGCTGCCGGCAAGATCGAACCAGGGGCTGTTCATCACCATGGCGTCGATCAGGCTCCGGCCGCGACGACGATGGGCCCAGAGCGCCGTGGTCAGGCCTCCGGTCGAATGGGACATGACGACGACGCGGCGGTGGCCGTTCTCCTCGCGGATGATGCGCAGGGCGGCATCCAGCTCCTCGTCGTAGACGCTGAGATCGGTGCAGAAATTCGGGGTCTGGTGCGGCCGCAGCGAGCGGCCGTATTTGCGCAGGTCGAGGGCATAAAAGGTGTGGCCCAGCGCCTCCATGCGACGGGCCAGATGGTCCTGGAAGAAATAGTCACAGAAGCCGTGGACATAGAGGATCGCCGGTCCGGGTCCGCCCGTCTTCCGCCGGTGGACGAGGGTCGCCCGTGCTTCGCCCTCCTCATCCGGCAGGAGCGGAAGGGGTCGGGAGACCCAGTCGTCGCCGAGGTCGTCCGGCTCCATCACTGGCGCGTCCATGCAATTTTCTCCCTGCACGGCCCAGTCGGCAGTCCCGACCATAGAGCGGCGTCCGTCAAGTTTCGTTCATCCTTTGCGATGCCACACCCGGAGATGGTTGGACGGGGCCTCGTCGCTACTGTATAACTTAGCACTCAACGAGACCGGGATCGTCGATACCCTTGGCCAGTCCAGTTCTGCCCGCCAGCCCCCGCCCGGTTCCTGCCGGCGGTCATGATCACGGTCACGCCCATGACCATGATCACGGCCATCACCATGTGCATCCCGTGCATGACCATGCCGGTGCTGGCCGGCCCGCTCCGGGCCTGCGCATCGTCTCCGCCCTGACCATGTCGGTGACGGGACGGTTGCTGGCCGCCAGCCTGATGGCCGCGACGCTCTGGCTTCTCGCCCTCTGGGCCATGACGTGAACCCGCCCATGTCCGCTGTCACCATCCGCGACCTGACCCTCGGCTATGACCGCCATCCTGCCGTCCACCATCTCGACGGACGGATCGAGGCGGGCGCCATGCTTGCCGTGGTCGGCCCGAACGGGGCCGGCAAGTCGACCCTGCTCAAGGGGCTCGCCGGCGCGATCAGCCCGCTCAGCGGCGCCGTCGAGATGACCCGCTCCGACCGTCATGCCATCGCCTACCTGCCGCAGGCCGCGGAGATCGACCGCAGCTTTCCGATCACCGTATTCGAACTGGTCGCCATGGGGATGTGGCGCCGCACTGGCCTGTTTGGTGGCCTGTCCCGTGCCGATCGCCAGGGCATCGAGCAGGCGCTGGCCGCTGTCGGGCTGACCGGCTTCGAGGGGCGGACCATCGGCACGCTGTCCGGGGGGCAGTTGCAGCGCATGCTCTTCGCGCGACTCCTGGTGCAGGACGCCAGACTCATCCTGCTGGACGAGCCCTTCACGGCGATCGATGCCAAAACCTGCGCCGACCTTCTCGACCTCGTGCGCCGCTGGAACGCCGAGAAGCGGACGGTCGTCGCCGTGCTTCACGATATGGAGACCGTGCGCCAGGCCTTTCCGCAATCGCTGCTGCTGGCGCGCAGGGCCATCGCCTGGGGGCCGACCGACGAGGTCCTGACGCCTGAAAACCTGCTGGCGGCGCGGCGGATGACGGAAGCCTTCGACGATCACGCGGGCATCTGCGCCGAGGCGGCGTGAGCACCATGCCGATGTCCCAGCGGCTCGAGGGAGCCTTCCCCCGGCATGTATGACGCGCTGATCGGCCCCTTCGTCGAATTCGAGTTCATGCGCCGGGCTCTGGTCGGCGCCATCGCCCTGTCGCTGGGTGGCGCGCCGGTCGGTGTCTTCCTGATGCTGCGGCGGATGTCGCTGATGGGCGATGCCATGGCCCATGCGATCCTGCCGGGCGCCGCGGCGGGCTATCTCCTCTTCGGCCTCGCGCTGGTGCCGATGACGGTGGGCGGGATCGCGGCCGGCTTCGCGGTGGCGCTCACGGCCGGGCTCGTCGCGCGTTTCACCATGCTGAAGGAGGATGCCTCGCTGGCGGCCTTCTACCTCATCTCGCTGGCGCTGGGCGTCATCATCGTTTCCATGCGCGGATCGAATGTCGATCTCTTCCGCGTCCTCTTCGGCTCTGTTCTGGCGCTCGACGACCCGACCCTCATCCTGCTCGCCGCCATCTCGACGGTGACGCTCGTGGCGCTTGCCCTGCTGTGGCGGCCGCTGGTGCTCGATTCCGTCGACCCGGGATTTCTGCGGTCGGTGTCGCGATCCGGGGCGCCCTCGCATCTCGTCTTCCTCGGCCTCGTCGTTCTCAATCTGGTTGCGGGGTTCCATGCGCTGGGCACCCTGCTGGCGGTCGGGCTGATGATGCTGCCGGCCATCGCCGCGCGGTTCTGGGGGCGTGACGTAACGACGCTCGCGGCCATCGCCGTCGGCTTTGGCATCGCATCGGGCTATGCAGGCTTGGTGTTATCTTATAACATGGAAACTCCTTCGGGCCCATCGATCGTCCTCATGGCGGGGGTGATCTATCTGGTGTCGCTCGTCTTCGGCCCGCGCGGTGGTCTCCTGCCCACCTACTGGCCGGCCCGGCACCGCGAGGCCTGAAGTCCCGACCGGAGGACTTTTTCATGTTCACGCGACGCCACGCCGTTTCCGCCCTGCTCTCCGCCCCCTTCTTCGCCGGCCGCGCCATGGCCCAGGCGACGCCGCCGCTGCCGATCATGGCGAGCTTCTCGATCCTGGCCGACATGGTGCGGCAGGTCGGCGGTGAACATGTCGCGGTGACCAGTCTCGTCGGTCCCGACGGCGATGCCCATTCCTATTCGCCGACACCCGCGGATGCGCGTGCCCTGACCGCGGCGAGGGTCTTCGTCGTCAATGGGCTCGGATTCGAGGGGTGGCTGACCCGGCTCGTCCGGTCCTCCGGCACGCGTGCCAAAGTGGTGACGGCATCAACGGGCGTGACGGCGCTCAAGGCCGAGGAGGGGCATTCCCACGGCCACTCCCACGGCCATTCGCACGGCGCCTTCGATCCGCATGCCTGGCAGGACGTCGCCAATGCGCGGCTTTATGTGAAAGCCATCGCCGCCGGGCTGTCGGAGGTCGATGCCGCGCGGGCCGATGTCTTCGCCCGCAATGCCGCCGCCTATGACGCGACGCTGGCGGCGCTCGACACGGAGATCCGTGCCGCGGTCGGCGCCGTTCCGCGGGCCCAGCGGCGCCTGCTGACCACCCATGACGCGTTCCGCTATTTCGCCAAGGCCTATGAGGTGGATGTGCTCGCGGTGCGCGGCGTGTCGTCCGATTCAGAGCCCTCGGCGCGCCAGATCGCCGCCCTCATCCGGCAGATCCGCCAGGGCAAGGTCTCGGCGCTGTTCATGGAGAACATCTCCGACCCGCGGTCCATCCAGCGCCTGGCCGCCGAGACGGGCGCCAGGATCGGTGGCAAGCTCTATTCCGACGCGCTGTCGGAAGCCGGCGGTCCGGCCGCGACCTATGTCGAGATGATGCGCCACAATGCGCGGCAGATCGCCGGAGCGATGGCGCAGGGCTGATCGCCCATTCCGCATCGCCCGTCGCTCGCCTATATGAGCGCCATTCCCTTAAGGCCGATGGAACGACCATGACCGACGCCGCCTCTGCCACTTCGCCCACCACCGCCGCTCTCCAGAAGATCCCGGTCACGGTGCTGACCGGCTATCTCGGCGCCGGCAAGACGACGCTGCTGAACCGGATCCTGACCGAGAACCATGGCAAGCGCTTCGCCGTGATCGTCAACGAGTTCGGCGAGATCGGCATCGACAATGACCTCGTCGTCGGCGCCGACGAGGAGGTCTTCGAGATGAACAACGGCTGCATCTGCTGCACCGTGCGTGGCGACCTGATCCGCATCATCGAGGGGCTGATGCGGCGCAAGGGCAAGTTCGACGCGATCATCGTCGAGACCACCGGCCTCGCCGATCCCGCTCCGGTCGCCCAGACCTTCTTCGTCGACGAGGAGGTCGGTGCGCGGACGGCGCTCGACGCCGTGGTCACGGTGGCCGACGCCAAGTGGCTGATCGATCGCCTGAAGGACGCGCCGGAGGCGAAGAACCAGATCGCCTTCGCCGACGTCATCCTGCTCAACAAGACCGATCTCGTGACGCCCGCCCAGTTGCGCGAGGTCGAAGCCCGCATCCGCGCCATCAATCCCTATGCGGTCCTGCACAAGACGCAGAAGTGCGCCGTGCCGCTCGATGCCGTCCTGTCGCGCGGCGCCTTCGACCTCGAGCGCATTCTGGAGATCGAGCCGGCCTTCCTGCACAAGGATGACGGTCATCATCACCACCACGACCATCATGGTCACGATCATCATGGTCACGACCATCACGACCACGGCCACGAGCACGACCATCACGACCATGACCATACCGGCCCCGATTGCGATCACCCGAGCCATGGGCTGAAGCATTATCACGACGAGCACATGCAGTCGGTGTCGCTGCGGACCGACAAGCAGCTCGATCCCGACACGTTCTTCCCCTGGATCCAGGACCTGACGCAGGTCGAGGGGGCGAAGATCCTGCGCTGCAAGGGCATCGTCGCGTTCAAGGACGACCCAGAGCGCTTTGTCTTCCAGGGCGTTCACATGATCCTCGACGGCGACCACCAGCGGGCGTGGAAGGCCGACGAGAAGCGCGAGAGCCGCCTCGTCTTCATCGGCCGGGACCTGCCGATCGATAAGATCCGCAACGGCTTCGAGAAGATCTCCGCCTGACCGTGCAGTGACCGCGCCTGCCACCTCCCGGCCTTCCGGGCCGGGGGGGCCTGGTCGTGTCTGCACCGCCGCGCAGGGCCGGCGCACCGGCCCTCGCCCGGCGATGGTGCGAATAGGAACGATGACAGCGTCTCCCCGTTGATCACGTGACGGCCCCCGGCGCTCGACGCCGAGGACCTCACTCCTTCAACGCGGCCGAGGGCTTATCGCCCGAAGGCCCATAACCGGAGACGCACCCTTGAAGAAATTCC
The DNA here is from genome assembly GCA_019749835.1 of Phreatobacter sp. Lineage (GTDB taxonomy): Bacteria > Pseudomonadota > Alphaproteobacteria > Rhizobiales > Phreatobacteraceae > Phreatobacter. The sequence goes on from JAIEPJ010000109.1 coordinate 10,519, forward strand.
TCATGGCTTCCGCCATCGCCCTCGCCGCCAGCACCACTGCCTATGCCCAGACCGGCGGCAGCGCACCGGGCGGACTGCCCGACTCCAACGCGCCGCGCAACACCGGCACGATCAGCGCTCCGAACATGGAGCAGCAGCGCATGATCCGTACGTACTGGCAGTCCCGGCGTCCGGCCGCCATCACCCTGCCGAACGGCATGACCGTCACCCGCGGCGCCGTGCTGCCGCAGGCCGTCGAGCTGCGTTCCTTCCCGGCCGATGTCGGCATGACGGAGTACCGTTATGTGGTCGTCGGCGAGAACATGTATCTCGTCAATCCGTCGGACCGCCGCGTCGTTCACATCATGCAGTGACGGCAGCTGCCGTCCTGTCTCGCAGCGCCCGGCCTCGTGCCGGGCGCTGTCGTTTGATCACTCGACTTTCCAGGGGAACGTCCAGGTTTCGGTCAGGGCGCGGTTGCCGATGCGCAGGAAGGCGCGCAGGTCTGCCGTCTGCCCCGCTTCGCCGACGACGTCGATGCCGGCACGGAAGCCGCGCGTCTGCGGGTTGGGAACGAGGAAGGTCCGGGTGATCCGCGCATTGGTGGCGGAAGGCACCACCTGCACCGAGTCGGGCTGGCTGGTGTGATATTCCAGGTCTCCACCGGCGAAGTCGACGATGAAGCGGGTCGCATTGGCGGGCGCCTGCTCGCCCGAGCCGAGCGCGATGGGTCTGGTGCGGAACGTGTTGAGGGCGAAGCCGCCGGGATGCAGCCGTGCCTCGTTCATGGTCGATACAAGCCGGTAGGCGAAGGTCAGCGTCTGCCCCGCCTCGACAGCCCGGTTCGGCACCCAATAGGCGACGATATTGTCGTTGGTCTCGTCCGTGGTGGGAATCTCGACCAGTTCGACACGGCCTTCGGTGAACCCCTCGCGCGGTTCGACCCAGTAGCTCGGCCGCAACTCGTAGTTCAGGTCGAGGTCCTGGTAGTGCTCGAAGGTACGGTCACGCTGCATCAGGCCGAAACCGCGCACCTGGCGGTCGACGAATTGCGAGACCTCGACCTGACGCGGATTGCGCAGCGGGCGCCAGATCCACTCGCCGGTGTCGGAATGGATCAGCACACCGTCGGAATCGTGCAGTTCCGGACGGAAGTCGTCGAAGGAGCGGCGGTCGTTCTCCGCGTAGAAGAACATCGACGTCAGGGGGGCGACGCCGAGCTTGGCGATGGGCCGGCGCGGAAACAGCGTGCAGCGGATGTCGAGCACCGTCTCCTGCGCCGGAAAGACGGTGAAGCGGAAGGCGCCCGTCAGGCTCTCACCGTCGAGAAGTGCATAGATCTGGCAGGATTGAGCTTCCGCGGTGGGCGTGTCGACCCAGAACTCGCGGAAGATCGGGAATTCCTCCTGGCCCATGCCGGCGGTGTTGACGGCGATCCCGCGGGCCGAGAGACCATATTTCTGGCCACGCCCGAGGAACCTGAAGTAACTGGCGCCGAGGAACGAGATCAGTTCGTCATGGACGCGCGGGTCGTTGAGCGGATGGTGGATGCGGAAGCCGGCGAAGCCGAGATCGACCGGCAGCGGCCGCTCGAACCGGTTGCGGCCGTAGTCGAACAGGGCGGCCGCATAGGGAACCGGCGTGGCGATGCCGTCGCGGATGACGTTGACCACCACGGGCGTGCGATAGATGAAGCCGAGGTGGAACATCTGCATGCGGAAGGCGCCGCCGCCCTGCGCCAGCATGGAGCGCTCGGGCCGGAACCTGAGGTCGCGATACTGATCGAAGTTCATGTTGGCCAGAGCCGCCGGCAGGTCCGTGCGCACGGCCTCATAGGGAAGGGCGGCGAGATCGCGGGCGCGGCGCTCGACCTCCTCGAAACCGAAGCGCGCCTGGGGCTGCGGCGTCGCGGCCTGCGGCGCTGCCGCCGGGGGCTGCTGGGCGGCGGCAAGGGTGGGCCATGACAGCCCTGCGGCAGCGATGAGTTTCAGTGCGTCACGGCGGGCGAAGGTCGGCAGTCGCATGAAGCCTCGGGATCCCTGAATACGCACTGCCGCGCGGCAGCATCGGGGACATGCGGCCTTCACGCGCGTGCCGTCAAGAGGCGCCCCTTGCGACCTGAAGTCCGGTGCATCGCTGTCCTCCACGCGGCCGGCTTGCCGCCGCCGCGCCGCCTTGCCAGTGTGCCCCCGATCACGGGAGAAGCGCGAATGGCGCCGAGAGACATTCTGGACATGAGCGGCCGCGTGGCCCTGGTCACCGGCGCCGGGACCGGGCTCGGTGCACGCTTCTGCACGGCGCTGGCCGAGCACGGCGCCGCCGTGGTCGCCGTCGCCCGCCGCGCCGACAAGGTCGAGGGCGTCGCGGAGGCCATCCGCCGGGACGGCGGCCGGGCGATCGCCGTCGCCGGGGACGTCACCGACACGGGATCCATCGGCAAAGCCTTCGACGCCGCGGAGAAGGCCTTCGGCACTGTCGATGCCGTCGTCGCCAATGCCGGCATCGCGGTGCCCGGCCGTGCGTCCGATATTTCCGACGAGGACTGGCGCCGCACCATGGCGACCAACCTCGACGGCGTGTTCTACACCGCCCGCGAAGCGGCGCAGCGGTTGCTCAAGGCCGGGAAGCACGGCGCCATCGTCAACATCGCCTCGATCCTCGGCTACGGGGTCGGCAAGGGCAACGCGTCCTATGCGGTCTCCAAGGCCGCTGTGATCCAGATGACGCAGGCTCTGGCGCTGGAATGGGCCTTCAAGGGCATCCGCGTGAACGCCATCGCGCCGGGCTATGTCGTGACCGACATCAACCGCGACTATCTGACCTCGGGCAAGGGCGCCGAGATGACCAAGGAGATCCCGGTCGGCCGGTTCGGCCGCGAGCAGGATCTCGACGGCGCGCTGCTGCTGCTGCTGTCGGAGGCCGGCGCCTTCATGACCGGCACGACCATCACGGTCGATGGCGGCCAGCGCATCGGCCTGCGCGGCTCCTGACGCGCATCATCCCGGGGGAAAGACGCCATGATCATCGACGAGCGCACCTACACGACGCATCCCGGCAAGGTGAAGGCCTTCCTCGAGGTCTATGAGCGCCTCGCCAAGCCTATCCAGTGGCCGATCCTCGGCGATCCCGTCGGCTTCTTCGTCACCGAGATCGGCACCCTCAACCAGGTCGTGCACCTGTGGAAATACGACAGCATGGCCGACCGCGAGCAGCGGCGCGCCAAGCTGGCAGTCGCACCCAACTGGGGCGACTATCTCGACGCCGCGACCCCGCTCCTCCTGCGGATGGAGAACCGCATCCTGGTTCCCACCGCCTTCTCTCCGATGAAGTGAAGCAAGACCCATGACCAAACCCATGAACGGGGCCGAGAGCCTCGTGCGCACCCTCGTCGCCGGTGATGTAACGGTGGCCTTCACCAATCCCGGCACGTCGGAGATGCATTTCGTCGCCGCCCTCGACCGCGTCGACGGCATGCGCTGCGTGCTCTGCCTGCACGAGACGGTGACGACCGGGGCCGCCGACGGTTACTGGCGCATGACGGGCAAGCCGGCCTCGACGCTGCTGCATCTCGGCCCGGGTCTCGGCAATGCGCTGGCCAACCTGCACAACCTGAAGCGGGCCCGTTCCGGCGTCGTCAACATCGTCGGCGAGCACGCCACCTATCATCGGGTATTCGACGCGCCGCTGACCTCCGACATCGAGGGCATCGCCGGAACGATGTCGCACTGGGTCAAGACCTCGATGTCATCGAAGGACGTCGCCGCCGACGGCGCCGAGGCGATCCATGTGGCGATGCAGGCGCCAGGCCAGATCGCCACGCTGATCCTGCCAGCAGACACCGCCTGGACCGAGGGCACCGGCCCGGCTGCCGTCGCCCCGATCGCCGCGCCCGCCAAGGTGTCTGAGGATTCGGTCGAGGCCGCCGCCCGCGCCATCGAGGCCGGTGGCCGGCCGCTGATCGTCATGGGCACCTGGGCGGTGCGCGAGAAGCCAATGGTCCATGCGGCGAAGATCGTTGCCAAGACCGGGGCGCAGATCCGCGCCGAGGGCTCGAACGGGCGCATCGAGCGCGGTGTCGGCCGGATGCCGCTGGAGCGCGTGCCCTATCCGGTGGATGTGGCGCTGGCCGCCACCAAGGGCGTCACCCACCTGATCCTCGTCGGCGCCAAGGCGCCCGTCGCCTTCTTCGCCTATCCGAACAAGCCCTCCATCCTCTATCCACCGGAGGCGGAAGTGGTGACGCTGGCGACCCCCGGCGAGGATGCCGAGGATGCGCTTGCCCGTCTCGCCGAGCGCCTCGGCGCCGACAAGGCCGTGCCGGTTCTCAACACGCCGAAGCGGCCGGATCTGCCGACGGGCGCGCTCAACCAGGATTCGATCGCAGCGATCATCGGCCATTTCCTGCCGGACAACGCCATTGTCACCGACGAATCGGTCACTACGGGGCGCAACTTCTTCAAGGACACCCATGGCGCCGCGCCGCATGACTGGCTGTCGCTGACCGGCGGCGCCATCGGCGAGGGACTGCCGCTCGCCGTCGGTGCGGCGGTGGCCTGCCCGGACCGCAAGGTCATCGCGCTGCAGGCGGACGGCTCGGGCATGTACTCGCTGCAGGCGCTGTGGACCATGGCGCGCGAGCGCCTCGACGTCACGGTCTGCATCTGGGCCAACCGCACCTATGCGATCCTGAAGGGCGAACTGGCCAATGTCGGGGCCGAAAATCCCGGCCGGAAGGCCCATGACATGCTGTCGCTGGGCGATCCGAACCTCGACTGGGTGAAGCTCGCCGGCGGCATGGGCGTGGAAGCGACCCGCGTCGAGACGGCCGAGGCCTTCGCCGACGCCTTCTCCGCCGCCAACCGGCGCAAGGGACCCTTCCTGATCGAGGTCGTGCTCTGAGCGGCTCGCCTGTCGGGGCTGTCTCGTCCATGATGCCGGCGTGACCGAACCGCCCGCCTCCTCATCCTTCGCCACCCGTTTCCTCCGCCTTGCGGGGGATGCGGGTTGGCGCGTGGCGCTGCACGCCTTGCCCTATGCGGTGGCCTGCGGCGTCATCACCGAGGGCATGCTGCGGCTCAGGTTGGCGGTGCTGTGGAAACTGCCTCTGGTCAGCCTGACCCTGGCGAGCCTCTATCTTGCCGTCCTTCTGGGGACCCATGTCTCGACCCTGCGCCTCGCTGGCCGGCGCGGCCTTCCGCTCGCATCATCCCGCCATGTCCTCGGCACGACGGCCCGGATCAGCGGCGAAAGTGCCGTTGCCGCTCTTGTCGGTCTGCTGGCGGCGCTCGCCCTCGTCGGCGCGTTGGACATCGGGATCGCCATGCTGGCTCCGGACAGCGGGGCGCGCTGGCCGGCAACGCTGTTGCAGGCCGTCGCGACCCTGGCCGGGCTCTCGGCGCTGATCGTGATCCTGACCGCCGGAACGGCCCTCGCGGCTTCGACCCTCGGACGGGTGGCGAGTTTCACCGCGGCCGCACGCCAGCTCTTCCGCCGCTCCGAGCGCACCACGGCCATCGTCTGCACGGCGATTTTCGCCGGGACCGCGGTGGCGATCGTCGCAACGCGGCTTCTGGGCATGGCCGATCTCGGTCCGCCGATCATCGCGGCGGCGCTGGCCAAGGCGGCGGGCTTCCTCGCCCTGACCATCCCGCTGTCGGTGGGCGCGGCGATGATTGCCGCCGAGTCCTGAACGAGTGCCAAAGAGAAGGGCCACGCGCCGGCTGGCGGTGGCCCTGATTCGCGTCGACGCCCGGAGGCGGCCGGTCAGTTCTCCTGGCCGTCCTTGCGACGCAGACGCACCACGACATCGACGCGCGCCACCTCGTAGCCGGCCGGCGCCTGGGGCAGCTTGTCCACAGCCACGTGCGGTCCGGGAATGTCGAAGACCGTGGTTTCACCCTCGACGATGAAATGGTGGTGGTCCGACAGATTGGTGTCGAAATAGGCCTTGGATCCGTCGACGGCGATCTCGCGCAGGAGGCCGGCCTCGGTGAACTGGTGCAGCGTGTTGTAGACCGTGGCCAGCGACACGGGCACGCGCGCCTTGGTGGCTTCGTCGTAGAGCATTTCGGCGGTGACGTGACGATCGCCCTTGGCGAAGAGGATCCAGCCAAGCGCCATGCGCTGCCGGGTCGGGCGCAGGCCCACCTCGCGCAGCATGGTCCGCACGTCGTGGATCGGGCATCCCGTCTTCTGCAGCAGGCTCACACGGTCATGGGCCGAGAGCTTGCCGTCCGTCGGGGGAGCGCCATCGTGATAGGTCAGGTCGATGAGGGTCCGGACAGTCATGGGCCCATTCTAGGAACAAAGCGGTCGATCTGCAAGATGTCCGCCCGCGACCGGACGGCGCTGCGGCGATCGCGGGTTCCCGTCACCAAGCGCTTCGTGGCGACGCCATCACCTGCGGCGGCAATGAACCATCGCCCTTTTGCCCCTCCGGAACCCCTGTGTTAGACAGCAGCCCGATCGAGGCCGGGTTACCGGTCGGCAAGAGGCGGATCCTGCAGGCAATGACCGAGCGCAAGTCGAGTTTCACCTATGAAGAGCTTCTGGCCTGCGGCCGGGGCGAAATGTTCGGTCCCGGCAACGCCCAGCTGCCCCTGCCCCCCATGCTCATGTTCGACCGCATCACCTCGATCGCCGAGGACGGCGGTGCCAACAACAAGGGCCATGTCCTCGCCGAATTCGACATCAGGCCCGACCTCTGGTTTTTCCCCTGCCATTTCAAGGGCGATCCGGTGATGCCGGGCTGCCTCGGCCTCGACGCGCTGTGGCAGCTCACCGGCTTCCATCTCGGCTGGCTCGGCCTGCCCGGCCGGGGTCGCGCGCTGGGTGTCGGCGAGGTGAAATTCTCCGAACAGGTGCTGCCCACCACGAAGAAGGTGGTCTACGGCGTCGATTTCAAGCGCATCTTCAAGTCGAAGCTGGTGCTCGGCATCGCCGACGGGTGGTTGGAGGCCGACGGCAAGCGCATATATGAGGTCAAGGACATGCGGGTCGGCCTTTTCGGAACGGCCGCCTGATCGCGTAGTTTCGACCTTCAAGGGCCGCACTCCAGGCTCGCAACGAAAAAGAGGCCCCCATGCGCCGCGTCGTCGTCACCGGAATGGGCATCGTGTCGTCCATCGGCAACAACACCAACGAGGTCCTGGCATCGCTGCGCGACGCCAAAAGCGGAATCGCGATTGATCCCTCGTTCATCGAGCACGGCTTCCGGTCACAGATTTCCGGCGCGCCGAGCCTCGACCCGGCCGCCATCCTGGACCGCCGCGCCATGCGCTTCCACGGCGGCGGCACGGGCTGGAACCACGTGGCCATGGACCAGGCGATTCTCGATGCCGGTCTGGAGGCCGGTGAGATCTCCAACGAGCGCACGGGCATCGTCATGGGATCGGGCGGTCCGTCCACCCGCGCCCTGATCGACGCCTATGAAAAGGCCAAGGAGAGCGGCAATTCCAAGCGTGTCGGCCCCTTCGCCGTGCCGAAGGGGATGTCGTCGACGGCATCGGCAACGCTGGCCACCTGGTTCAAGATCAAGGGCGTCAACTATTCGATCTCCTCGGCCTGCGCGACCTCGAATCACTGCATCGGCAATGCCTACGAGCTGATCCAGTGGGGCAAGCAGGACATGGTCTTCGCCGGCGGCTGCGAGGAGCTGGACTGGACGCTGTCGGTGCTCTTTGACGCGATGGGCGCCATGTCGTCGAAGTACAACGACCGGCCGTCGACCGCCTCGCGCGCCTATGACGCCAACCGCGACGGTTTCGTCATCGCCGGTGGCGCCGGGGTGGTGGTGCTGGAGGAGTACGAGCACGCCAAGGCCCGCGGCGCGAAGATCTATGCCGAGATTGCCGGCTATGGCGCGACGTCGGACGGCTATGACATGGTGGCCCCCTCGGGCGAGGGCGCGGTGCGCTGCATGAACATGGCGCTGGCCGGTGTCGGTCCGAAGGTCGACTACATCAATCCGCACGGCACCTCGACGCCGGTCGGCGACCTCAAGGAGATCGAGGCGATCCGCGAGGTCTTCGGTGGCGCCGACAAGAGCCCGCCGATCTCGGCGACCAAGTCGCTGACCGGCCATTCCCTCGGCGCCACGGGGGTGCAGGAGGCGATCTACTCGCTGCTGATGATGAACAACGGTTTCATCTGCGAAAGCGCCCATATCGAGGAGCTCGACCCCGCCGTCGCCGACATGAACATCGTGCGCAAGCGCATCGACAACGCCAGGCTGGGCTGCGTCCTGTCGAATTCCTTCGGTTTCGGCGGAACCAATGCCACGATCGTGCTGAAGCACGTGGATGCGTGAGTCGCGTCGGCACGATTTGGTCGTGTCACCGGCCCGTCGCAGGAACATGGCAATCGCTCGGGGACCGTCACCTCGCAGTGAACGCCGATGTGGACAGACCGGTTTGCGCATCCCCAGCTGCAGCTCGTCGCTCGCAGCCCGCAATCTGACCATGAAGCGAGGAGGTCGCGCGTGACCGCATTGATGAAGGGCCGCCGCGGCCTGATCATGGGAGTGGCGAACGACCATTCCATCGCCTGGGGCATCGCGCGCACGCTCGCCGCGCACGGCGCCGAACTGGCCTTCACCTATCAGGGCGAGGCGCTGGGAAAGCGTGTCAGGCCTCTCGCCGAGAGCCTGGGAACGCCGCTGGTCATTCCCTGCGACGTCGAGGACATCGCCACGGTCGATGCGACCTTCGCCAGGTTGGCCGAGGCCTGGGGCGGGCTCGATTTCGTGGTTCATGCCATCGGTTTCTCCGACAAGAACGAGCTCAAGGGCCGCTATGCCGACACGACGCGCGAGAATTTCTCGCGCACCATGGTGATCTCCTGCTTCTCCTTCACCGAGATCGCCAGGCGGGCGGCGGCGCTGATGCAGCCGGGCGGCACCATGCTGACCCTGACCTATGGCGGCTCGACGCGCGTCATGCCGAACTACAATGTCATGGGCGTGGCCAAGGCCGGGCTTGAGGCCTCGGTGCGCTATCTCGCCGCCGATTACGGCCCCCTCGGCATCCGCGTCAACGCGCTGTCGCCAGGGCCGGTGCGGACGCTGGCCGGGGCCGGCATTTCCGATGCGCGGCTGATGTTCAACTTCCAGAAGCGCCATGCGCCGCTGCGCAAGACCGTGTCGCTCGACGATATCGGGGGATCGGCGCTCTATCTGCTCTCCGACCTCTCGGGCGGCGTGACCGGCGAGATCCATCATGTCGATTCGGGCTACAACATCATCTCCATGCCGCGGCCCGAGGCGCTGAAGACACTCGATGCCGCCGAGCAGGCGGTGGAGGATGCGGCCGGACGCCGTGCCGGCGAGGCTGCCGAATAGGCCTCGCTACCGTCCATTTGATCTGCTCGGGCCCGTCGCGAAAAAAAACGCGGCGGGCCCGAACCTTTTTCCGCGCTGGCGCCACCCATGGATATCAGGGGCGCAACGAGCCCCGACCAACCTCAAGGGGACCTGCCATGAACCGCTTCAAGACCCTCGCCATCGCCGCCCTCGCCGTCGCCACCCTGTCGGTC
>JAIEPJ010000312.1 GCA_019749835.1 Phreatobacter sp.
CCGCATGTCCTACGTCTGGGACCGCGCGACCACGACCAACCTCGCCCAGGGCGGCGTCACCCATACCGGCAATTCGCTCGACGCCGCCATCAACGGCCGCGGCCTCTTCGCCATCCAGACCCCGGAAGGCGAGCGCTACACCCGCAACGGCTCCTTCGAGCTCAACGCCCAGAACCAGCTGGTCACCAAGCAGGGCCAAATCGTCCTCGGTGAGGGCGGCCCCATCGCCTTCGAGGCCAACGACGTTGGCATCACCATTGGCCGCGACGGATCGGTCGCCTCCTCGGGCGGCGCCCGCGGCCGTCTGCGGGTGGTCGACGGCAGCGTGCCGCGCGCCTTCGAGAAGGTTGGCGACAACCTGTTCCGCCTGCGCGACGGCACCCAGGCGGTGGCCGTGCCCAACGCCGACGTGCGCCAGGGCGCTCTCGAATCCTCCAACGTCACCCCCGTTCTCGCCCTCTCGCGGATGATCGAGGTCACCCGCTCCTACCAGTCGCTGGCCTCGAGCCTCGAGCGCCACGACCAGATGCGGCGGGACGCCATCCGTTCCCTCGGCAACACGTCGACCTGAGGAAGCTGAACCATGCGCGCGCTCCACACCGCTGCCAGCGGCATGAAGGCCCAGGAACTCACCGTCGAGGTGATCTCCAACAACATCGCCAACATGCGCACCACGGGATTCAAGCGCCAGCGCGCCGAGTTCCAGGACATGCTCTATGACCACCAGCGCCGGGCCGGCACCCAGAACTCGCAGCAGGGCAACCTGCTGCCGGTCGGCATTTCCGTCGGCTCGGGCGTCAAGGCCGCCGGCACCTCCCGGATCATGACCCAGGGCAACGTCCTCTCCACCGAGAAGGACTATGACGTTGCCATCCGCGGCGAGGGCTTCTTCCGCATCCAGTTGCCCGACGGCCGCACCGCCTTCACCCGCGACGGCTCCTTCGAGCGCAATGCCGACGGCCAGATCGTCACCGTCGACGGCTACCAGATCGAGCCCGGCATCACCGTTCCGAACAATGCCAGCGCCGTCACCATCAGCGCCGCCGGCGTCGTCCAGGCGACCTTGCCCGGCCAGACTGCGGCGCAGGTCATCGGCCAGATCCAGCTCTCTCGCTTCGTCAACAAGGCGGGCCTGGAATCGATGGGCGACAACCTCTTCATGGAGACCGCCGCCTCCGGCCAGGCGATCACCACCACGCCCGGGAACGAAGGCATGGGCTCGCTGCTGCAGAAGAACCTCGAACAGTCGAACGTCACCGCCGTCTCCGAAATCTCCGACCTGATCGCCGCCCAGCGCGCCTACGAGATGAATGCGCGCATCATCTCGGCGGCCGACCAGATGCTGCAGTCCACCTCGCAGCTGATGCGGTGAGGCTGATCATGTCCCGCGCCCGCAACCTCCTTGCCGCCACGCTGCTTGCCGGACTGGTGCTGCCGGCTGGTGCCGAAACGGGCCGCCCGGTCCTGCGGCTCGACATCACCGTCGCCGGCGACGTCGTGCGGCTCGGCGACCTCTTCGACAATGCCGGTCGCCATGCCGACGTCGCGGTCTTCCGCTCACCTGACCCCGGTCATACCGGCCAGGTCCCCGCCTGGCGGATTGTCGAGGCGGCGCGTCGGGCCGGTCTGGAACCCGAATCCGCCGACCGCGACCGCGACGTCAGCGTCACCCGCGACGCCCGCATCGTGCCCCTCGCGGAAATGGAGGAGAAGATCGCGGCCTCGCTCGCCGGCAGCCTCGGCCTCGGTGATTCCAGCCGCATCCAGGTCATATTCGACCGCGGCACCCGCCCGCTGACGGTGGAGCGCCAGGCCCGCGGCCAGGTCGACATCCTGCGCCTCGAACATGATCCGCGCAGCGGTCGCTTCGACGCCGTCCTCGGCATCCGCGGCTCGGGCCGATCCGAGCGTACCGGCGGGTTTCGGGTCAATGGCACCGCCAACGAACTGGTCGAGTTTGCCGTGCCGGCCCGCACCATCGGCCGCGGCGAGGTTGTCCGCGCCTCCGACCTCGTCATCGACCGCCGGCCGCGCAGCGCCCTGCCGATGATGACCGCGGACACCGTTGTTTCCCTCGGCCAGGCCGTCGGCCTCGCCGCCCGCCGCCCGCTGTCGCCGGAACGCCCCTTCCGGACCATCGATCTGATGAAGCCGGAACTGGTCGAGCGCAACGCCAACGTCATCATCATCGTCGAGCTTCCCGGCCTGTCGCTGACCATGCGCGGCAAGGCGCTCGAGGCCGGCGCGGAAGGCGACGTCATCCAGGTGGAGAACATCCAGTCCCGCAAGAAGCTGCAGGCGGTGGTGACGGGCCTCAACCGCGTTTCGCTGGCGACGCGGCCGACCACCCTCGCCGCCGCGACGAGGACCCCGTGATGACCGCCACGCACGCCACATCCCATCCTCGTTCCGTGTCAGGAACCGCCATGCGAACCGCCCGCCCGCTCCTCATCCTCCTCGCCGGCCTGTCGACGGCGGCCTGTGGCGCGCCCGACCGGCTGCGCAATGTCGGCCAGGCCCCGGCCCTCTCGGCGGTCGAGAACCCGCAGGCCCGCGCCGGCTACCGCCCGGTCTCCATGCCCATGCCGGAGCCGCAGCCGATCTCGCACAATCCGAACTCGCTCTGGCGCAACGGCTCGCGCGCCTTCTTCCGCGACCAGCGCGCCCAGCGCGTCGGCGACATCCTGACGGTCAAGGTGAGGTTCCAGGATCAGGCCAACATCCAGAACACCACGAACCAGTCGCGCACCGGCTCGCAGAGCATGGGCACGCCCAACCTCTTCGGCGCCGAGCGGTTGATTGCCCGGACCGGGGCGGACCCCGCCAGCCTGGTGTCCACCACCGGCTCAAACTCCAACGAGGGCCGAGGCTCCGTGGCGCGGTCGGAGACCCTCGCGACGAATGTCGCCGCCGTCGTCATGCAGGTCCTGCCCAACGGCAACCTCGTGCTCGAAGGCAAGCAGGAGATGCGGGTCAATTTCGAGGTCCGCGAACTGATCGTCGCCGGCGTTGTGCGGCCTGAGGACATCGAGAGCGACAACACCATCGATTCCAACAAGATCGCCCAGGCCCGCATCGGCTATGGCGGTCGGGGCCAGATCACCGACCAGCAGCAGCCGCGCTATGGCCAGCAGGTCCTCGACGTCCTCCTGCCCTTCTGACACCCGCAGAGCTCCCAGCCGTCCCCGCTCCCCAGCGACTACGGCAAGTCCGGCGCCGTCCGCGTTCTCCCAACGCGGGCGGCGTCGGCATTTCGGGCCGGGCGCGGCGAGGCAGGCTGTGCGTTGACGGTGCCCTCGGGGCAAACAAGATCCGCCACGCGATCCGTGACTGGCCGCCATTGACGGCAAAATCCGGCTGATTGCCGCAAGGCCGGCAAACCAGAAACCGCTTGCACAAGCTGGCATTCATCGCGGTAGTCAGTTCCTGGCAGGACCTGGGCAGGGGCCGTGAACATGCGGGTACTACGTTTCGTCGCCATTTTCGTCGCAGTGGCAGCCATCGTCACCGTGGCCGTGGTGACGGCGGCTTTCATGGTCTGGAGCATGATGTCGGTGCAGCCGGGAACGGCGACGGCGCTGTTCACGCTGTTCATTCTGGCGCCGGGGGCTGGATTGGCCGCAGGGCTTTACGTCGCAGCAAGGAGCGCGCTCCGCGCCGGAGCCGTGTCGGGGACGGGAGACAGGAAAGGACCGCAGGGCCCGGCCATTCCCTTTGCCATTCTCGCCGGTCTGACCGGTTTCCTTGCCGGCTATGGCGGCACACGGGCGTGGATCGATCTCACCTACACAGAGCGGTGGAACAACCCGGCTGCGGCTCCCGCCTGGATCCCCTATGCGCCGGCTTTGGCCGGTGCTGTGCTTGCGGTCATGCTCGCCACGCTCGTCCTTGCAGGGAGAAGGCGCGGGCGAGGCCGGTGAGGCGATCGTGCACTTAGCCGTTGTTGCGGCGGCGCAGGCGGTCGACAATGACAAGCACGATGCCGACGCCGGCGAGCGTGCCGCAGAACTGTCCGGCAAGGCGGAGCACCTCGGCCGGGTCGTTCGACTGCGGGGCGACATAGGCCGCAGCGCCAAAAAGAACGATGGCGGCCACGATCAGGAAAATGCCCGCGCGGGCGAGTTTCAGCTTGGTCGATGGCATTGATCGCTCTCCGATGCACAGGACCGGCGCTCAGGCGCGAAACAGGCCGGTCCGGGTTGAGTCGCTACGGATGAGACGACGCCGAATCCATTGCACAAAACAGGCCCCAAATCGAAACGGCCGCCCCGAGAGGCGGCCGCCTTGTCCAGTTCAGGCGCAGTTGCGCCCTATTCGTCGCGATAGACCCGCTCGCGGCGCTCGTGGCGCTCCTGCGCTTCCAGCGACAGGGTGGCGATGGGGCGGGCTTCGAGGCGCTTCAGCGAGATCGGATCGCCGGTCTCCTCGCAGAAGCCGTATGTGCCGTCCTCGATGCGGGCGAGCGCCGCGTCGATCTTGGCGATCAGCTTGCGCTGACGGTCCCGGGCCCGCAATTCGATCGCACGGTCCGTCTCGGACGACGCGCGGTCGGCAATATCCGGGTGGTTCTGGTTCTCGTCCTGCAGGTTTTGCAGGGTTTCCTTGGCTTCGCGAAGGATATCGTCCTTCCAGGCCAGCAGCTTCTTGCGGAAAAACTCTTTCTGCCGCTCGTTCATGAACGGCTCCGAGTCATTCGGGCGGTAATCCGCTTCCAACTCCAACGTCATGCGCCGAACCCCTCAAGATTCACGGTTAAAGTCTCCGTGTTTCGGCGCGCTCATAGCATTCGTCCCGAGGGCAGACAACCTGAAAGCGGGTCATGCGGTCGTCATGGAGCCGCGAGCGCACAGCCTGCAAAAGCAGGAACCGTGCCATCAGGCGTGATTTCGGGGATTCCTGGCGGTTCGACAGCCGTTTGGCGGGTTTCAGGCCTTCGCCGCGGCCTCGCGCTTGGCGATCTCCACCTGCGCCCTGAGGTCGATTTCGGCGAGGACAGTGTCGAGGCCGGGATCGCCCGAATCCTCAAGGCTCGCCGCGGTCAGGCTGCGCAGCTTGAGGAGCACGGCCGGCAGAGGCTCGCCGGCAAGGAGCGACAGCTTCAGGTGGTCGAGGAGGTCGAGGGACTGACGTCCGCGCTGCATGGCCCGTCGCCGTTTCTCGCGGCGGTCCTCCGGCTGCATGCCCTGCACCGCCAGCAGCGTCTCCAGACCGGCAGCCGCCATGGCCGGACGGCTCGCGGCGGTCGCCGGCGATTCCGTCTTCGCGCCCGGCAGTTCGAAGGCCGTGCGGGGGCGATCGGCCTTCTGGGCCGGCTGGCCGGTTGTGACGGCGCCGATGGCAGGCGGCGTGATGATCCGCATGGGTCCCTCTCCGGAACGGCCACTTCAGCAAAGCGCAACAGGTGTTGAGCGAGCGTTAAGAGAGCCCCGTCATGGTTAAGGGGCCGTTAATGCCCGGCAAGACTTGCCGGGCGGTCGGCAGGATTGCCCCGAAATCCGCGCGACTGGAAAAAACTTTGTTAGCAAATCAATGAGTTATAGGCCCCACCCGGGTTGGCATGCCGCATGCTGGTCCGTGACGACCCAAGGGGATTCCGATGTTCCGCCGCCTCGCCCTTCTTCTGAGCCTCCTGGCCCTCGCCGCTCCGGCCGGGGCCACGACCTCGCGCATCAAGGATCTGGTCGACGTCGAGGGCATCCGCGAGAACCAGCTCATCGGCTACGGCCTCGTCGTCGGTCTCAATGGCACCGGCGACACGCTGAACAACTCGCCCTTCACCCGCCAGTCCATCCAGTCGATGATGGAACGCCTCGGCGTCAACACGCGCGGCATGAACCTGCGCACGGCCAACGTGGCGGCGGTCATGGTCACCGCCAACCTGCCGCCCTTCTCGACCCAGGGCACCCGCATCGACATCAAGGTTTCCGCCATGGGCGATGCCCGTTCGCTGCAGGGCGGCGAACTGCTGGTCACCCCGCTGGTCGGCGCCGACGGCGAGGTCTACGCGGTCGGCCAGGGCGCCGTCGCCATCGCCGGCTTCCAGGCCCAGGGCGCGGCCGCCACCATCACCCGCGGCGTCCCGACCGTCGGACGCGTCTCCAACGGCGGCATCGTCGAGCGCGAGGTCGCCTTCTCGATCAACCGCATGGCCTCGCTGAAGCTCGCCCTGCGCAACCCCGACCTGACCACGGCGCGCCGCATCGCCGCCGCCATCAACGACTTCATCGGCGCGCCGACAGCCGAGCCGACCGATCCTGCCACCATCCACCTCAAGGTGCCGCCGCGCTTCGAGGGCAACATCGTCTCCCTGCTTACCGAGATCGAGCAGTTGCGCGTCCAGCCCGACCAGGTGGCGAAGGTGGTCATCGACGAAGCCTCCGGTATCATCGTCATGGGCAAGGATGTGCGCGTCTCGACCGTGGCGATCGCCCAGGGCAACCTCACGGTCACGGTGTCCGAGCGCCCGCAGGTCGTCCAGCCCAACGCCCTCGCCCAGGGCGAGACCGCCGTCGTGCCCCGCACCCAGATCCAGGCGACCGAAGATGGCAAGCGCCTCGCCCTGGTGCGCGAAGGCGTGTCGTTGCAGGAACTTGTCGACGGCCTCAACGCACTCGGCATCGGCCCGCGCGACATGATCGCCATCCTACAGGCCATCAAGGCCGCGGGCGCCCTGCAGGCCGAGATCGAGGTGCTGTGATGCGAAGCCTGACCCCCGAAGTCACCGCCGTCAACGCCGCCACGCCCGCCGCCGCCAGGGTCACCGGATCGCGCGAGCAGCGCGCCTGGTCGCAGGCCCAGAACTTCGAGCAGGTCTTCCTCAACACCATGTTCTCGCAGATGTTCACCGGCATCGGCACGGAATCGCCGCTCGGCGGCAAGCAGAGCGAAGCCTGGCGCGGCATGCTCGTCGACGAATATGCCAAGTCGGTCACAGGCCAGGGCGGCGTCGGCCTCGCCAACCACGTCTATCGCGAACTGATCGGCGCGCAGGAAGCCGCGCCACGCCGTGTTCCGGCCAGGAGCTGAACCATGCAGCAGTCCGCCACGCGTCCCGTCCCGCAGCCCTTTGCCAGCGCCTCCGAGGCCCTCGCCTTTGCCAACGGGCTGCGCGCCACCATGGCGGATCTCCGCGCCGTGCTGGCCGAGGAAACGGCTCTGGTCCGCGCCGCCAGGATCAAGGCCGCGCAGCCCCTCGAGGCGCGCAAGACCGAGCTGTCGCATCGCTATCTCGCCGATCTCTCCCGCCTCAAGCTGCACAGCGCAGCCCTGCGGAACCATGCCGCCGCTGCACTCGCCAGTCTCGAAGCCGAGCATGCCGACCTGCAGGAAGCGCTGCAGGTGAACCTCGCCGTCCTCGCCACCGCCCACGCCGTCGCCGAGGGCATCATCCGCCATGTCTCGCAGGCGGTTCAGGCGCGCCGCACCCCGGCCGGCTACGGTGCCAACGGCCGCGCCACGGCGCCCGCCCCGCGTGCGACGGCGCCGGTCGCGGTGGTCCGGAGTCTTTGACCGCGGGCGACGAACATTCGCGCATCATTTTAAAGAATAATGCACTGCAACATTTACCATATGTCCTAACGAGAGCTTAGGACCTGGGGTTCATGATCCGGCACTTGGGAGAAGAGGGATCACGAGGTCCTTCCCCCGCAGGGAGTACCGGTCATGGACATCCCGTCCACACGACCGGCCGTCGGAACGAATTCTACCGGGCGGCCGGATCCCGTCCAGTACCGCGAGGCGGTACGGACGGAATTGCCCCGCGCACAGCGGGTGACACAGCCTCCGTCGAACAGCGCCGGCTCGGCGCTGGACGATCGACGCCCTGGCGACGCCGCCGCCCGCGACGATCGGGTCCTCGCCGACCGCCGCGCCCGCATGGAGCGTATCGCCGACACGATCCGGGAATCGCTCCAGCGCCGGATCGAGAAGGACGAGGCCGCGGGGCTTCTTGTCTATCGCACGGTCGACAAGGAGACCGGCGAGGTCGTGCGGCAATATCCTGACGAGATGGTGCTGAAGCTCAGGGCCTATGCGCGCGAAATGGCGCGCAAGGAGGAGAACGAGGCTTCCGACACCCGGCGGGTCGAACGGGTCGCCTGACCCTCGCCACCATCCTGACCACCGCGACCGCCCCGGAAGGGCGGCTTTTGGCGTTGCGCATCCGCGTCAGCCACTGACCCTGCGCGGGGCGAGCAGGATCAGGGCCACGCCGGCGAGGACCACCGCCGTGCCGGCGATCATCCGCATGTCGAAACTGTCGCCGGTGATCAGCACGCCGAGACCGATGGCCATCAGCGGGCACATCAGGGTCAGCGTCGAGATGAGATTGGCCTCGTATTTCATGATCAGCTTGAAGAACAGGCTGTGCCCGAGCAGCGAGACGAACAGCGCCGTGTAGACGAGCGCCATGAGGAAGGGCCAGCCGGCATTCACCGCCCGTTCCAGCTGGTGCGTCTCCAGCGCCATCGAGCCGAAGGCCAGCGGGATCGACGAGGCAAAGCCAACCCAGGCCTGGAACTGCAGCGGCTGGACATTGTGCATCTTCTTCATCAGCACCACCCCGAAAGCCGAGGCGAACGCGCTGCCGAGGACGAAGATCAGCCCGACCGACAAGACGAAGCCCTTGGGGTCGTACATGACGAGGACGGCGCCGGCGAAGGCGAGCGCGATGCCGGTGCCGCGACGCCAGTCGATCCGCTCGCCGAGCATCGCCACCGACAGCAGCGCGGTGATCGGCACACCGAGCTGCGTCACCACCGCAGCGCTCGACGGCGTCGCCGTCATCAGGCCGATGGAGACAAGGCCGAAGCCCCCCGCCCCCATCATCAGGCCGACCAGCGCGATCCGCCAGCGCGGGCGCGGCCAGGGCAGCAGCCAGGGCAGCGCCACCAGCAGCACCAGCACGAAGCGGAGCGACGAGAACAGCAGCGGCGGGATGTCGAGATGGACGAGCGCCAGCTTCGTCACGATGAAATTGGTTGCCCAGATCAGGCAGACCAGCATCAGGAGGGCGAAGTCGCGCAGGAGCATGTCTCCCGCTTGCGACAGCGCGGCCGCGGGCGCAACCGGCTGGGCCGCGCGGCAGTCATGCCGGGCCGTCGCCCTTGCCGCCGATACGCCCCGGATCAGCCCGGTGCGATCATCTTGCGCGGGTCGACAAGGCGGTCATAGTCCGCGGCGCTGACGAGGCCAGTCTTCAGCGCCTCCTCCCTCAGGGTCGTGCCGTTCGTGTGGGCGGTCTTGGCGATCTTTGCCGCCGCGTCATAGCCGATGGTCGGGGCGAGAGCCGTCACCAGCATCAGAGAGCGCTCGACACCGGCGCGGATATTTTCCTCGCGCGGCACGATGCCGGTGACGCAGTGGTCGGTGAAGGAGACCGCCGCATCGGCCATCAGCCGCACCGATTGCAGGAAATTATAGGCCATGACCGGGTTGAAGACATTCAGCTCGAAATGGCCCTGGCTGCCGGCGAAGGTCAGCGCGGCATGATTGCCGAAGATCTGGACGCAGACCTGCGTCAGCGCCTCGCACTGGGTCGGATTGACCTTGCCGGGCATGATCGAGGAGCCCGGCTCGTTCTCCGGCAGCGCCAGTTCGCCGAGGCCGGCGCGCGGGCCCGAGCCGAGGAAGCGGATGTCGTTGGCGATCTTGAACAGCGAGGCCGCAACCGTGTTGATCGCCCCGTGCGAGAAGACCATCGCGTCATGGGCGGCGAGCGCCTCGAACTTGTTCGGCGCCGAAGTGAACGGCAGGCCGGTGATCGCGGCGATCCGCGCGGCCACCGCGGTGGCGAAGCCGATGGGGGCATTGAGCCCGGTGCCGACGGCGGTGCCGCCCTGCGCCAGTTCCATCAGCGCCGGCAGCGTCTGCTCGATCCGTGCAATGCCGTTCGCCACCTGCTGCGCATAGCCGGAAAACTCCTGGCCGAGCGTCAGCGGCGTCGCGTCCTGGGTATGGGTGCGGCCGATCTTGACGATCTCCGTCCAGGCGCGTGCCTTGTCATCGAGGGCGCCATGCAGATGGGTCAGGGCCGGGAGCAGGCGATGGACGATCTCCTCGACGCAGGCTACATGCATGGCCGTCGGATAGGTGTCGTTGGACGACTGGCTCATGTTGACGTGGTCGTTGGGATGGACAGGCGTCTTCGAGCCCATCTGCCCGCCGACCATCTCGATGGCGCGGTTGGAGATCACCTCATTGGCGTTCATGTTCGACTGCGTCCCCGAGCCGGTCTGCCAGACCACCAGCGGAAAATGATCGTCGAGCTTGCCGTCGATCACCTCCTGCGCCGCGGCGACGATCGTCCCTCCGATCGCCGGGTCGAGCCGGCCGAGCGCCATGTTGGTCTCGGCCGCCGCCCGCTTGACGATGCCGAGCGCCCGCACGATGGCCGCCGGCTGCTTTTCCCAGCCGATCCGGAAATTGCCGAGTGAGCGCTGCGCCTGGGCACCCCAGTAGCGGTCGGACGCAACGGCGACGGGGCCGAAAGTGTCGGTTTCGATGCGGGTTTTCGCCATGAATCGGTCTCCGGAGGCCGTCCGGCGGGGGGACGGGCCATCGACGTCGCGGGGAGCCCGCGCGGTCTCGATACGCCTCCGGGATAGACCCGAAGGACGCGGCGCGCAATCGGGCTGGACATGGCGCGGCAGGCCCCCGCCCCACCCGGCAATTCCTGCCGGTTAACTCTTGCCGTGTCGCACAGGCCACAGGAGTCTGACCCAACCCCTTTAAATCGCGCGCGATTTTGGTTCCGGGACGGAAATTAACTTTTGATTAGGGTTAACGCGGCAGGGTGCGTCAAAGGCCCGTGAGAATCGTCGGGCCCGGCCGAGGACCACCCATGAGCGACATCGTCCTTTCAAAAGGCATTCGCGGCAATCTTCTCTCGCTGATGAGCACCGCCGACCTGCGTGACCGCACCCAGTTCCGGCTCTCCACCGGCAAGAAGGTGAACTCCGCGCTGGACAATCCCGGCAATTTCTTCTCCGCCGCGATGCTCAATTCGCGCGCCACCGACATTACCAACCTGCTCGACGGCATCGGCACGGCGATCAAGACGCTGGAAGCGGCCGACAACGGCATCCGCTCCATCGTCCGCGTCGTCGAAAACGCCCAGGCCTGGCGCGCCAGGCGCAGGGATCGGCCGCGACCACCGCCCGCCTCGGCGGCGTCCTGCCCCTGGTGAACGGCGCCCAGGGCGCCATGACCATGACCACGCCGCTGACCAGCCTCGGCTTCTCCAATGCCGAGACCATCACCATCAACACCGGAACCAACCGCACGACGACCCTGACCATCGGTGCCGGCATGACGGTCGGCGACCTCATCAATGCCGTCAACAACAACACGTCGGAGGCGACTGCGAGCGGCGCCGGTGTGACCGTCGGTACCGCGTCGGGTGCTGATGCGAGAGCCCTGCTCTCCCCCGATGGCCGCCTCGTGCTCGAATCCGTCGGCACCCAGCCGATCACCCTCTCCTCGTCCAATGCCGGTGCGGCCCTGACGAATATGGGCTTTGGCCTGAACGACCGGACGAAGCCCGCCGGCGAGCTCAATGTCACCCGCTCGAACATCGCCGCCCAGTTTTCCGAACTGCGCCGCCAGATCGACCAGCTCGCCAAGGATTCCGGCTTCAACGGCGTCAATCTTCTGAACGCCGATACGCTTCAGGCCATGTTCAACGAGCGGCAGACCTCGTCGCTGACGATCACCGGCGTGCGGTTCTCGGTCAACGAGGACCTGGCGATCGGCGACCAGATGAACAACTTCCAGACCGATCGCGACATCAACGTCGCCATGGCCGACCTGTCCCAGGCCATGGCGCGGCTGCGCTCGCAGTCGAGCGCCTTCGGTTCCAACCTCGCCCTGGTGCAGATCCGCCAGAAATTCACCCAGGAGATGGCCAACACGCTGAAGACCGGCGCTGACAACCTGGTGCTGGCCGACATGAACGAGGAAGGCGCCAACATGCTCGCCCTGCAGACCCGCCAGCAGCTTTCCACCCAGGCCCTGTCGCTCGCCAACCAGGCCGACCAGAGCGTCCTCAGCCTGTTCGGCTAAGGGGGTTGAAGGGCCGAGGCCGCGCCGCGTGATGAACAGGAACCGGAGGACGCCGCTGCGCGGGAAGGTCATGCCATCGCGGGCGCATGTGCTAGCATCTCGCGTTGACGAATCGTGCGGAGGCTCGGGATGGCGCTCAAGGTTGAATTGAAGCCCGGCGAGAAGTTCATTCTCGGCGACAGCGTCATCGTCAACGACGACCAGCGCACCCGGCTGACCATCGAGGGAGAAGCGCCGATCCTGCGCGAGAAGGATGTCATGACGGTGGAAGCCGCCGATACGCCCTGCAAGAAGATCTATCTGCTCGTCCAGCTGATGTACCTGTCCCGCGATCCCGGTCGCCACCACAAGATGTACTTCGACCTCGTCAACGACGTGGTGAAGGCGGCCCCCTCCACTCTCGGCTTCATCGACGACATCAACAATCACATATTAACCGGTTCGCTGTACAAAGCTCTAAAGGCCACGAAGGGCCTGATCGAGTACGAAGGGACTCTGTTGGGTCATGCATCACGGAGCAGCGGCGTACGCGTCGACCGCTAAGGTCACGGCAACAACGAACCCCCGCGATCTGGAGGCGAGCCTGCTCTTGAGGGCGGCGGCCAGACTGCAGTCGGTGAAGGACAATTGGGACACCGGAAAGGCCGAACTCGGCCCGGCCCTCGCCTATAACCGCAAGCTCTGGACGATCCTCTCGACCTCGGCGACCCAGCCCGACAACCCCCTGCCGCTGCCGATCAAGAACAACATCGCCAATCTCGGCCTGTTCATTTTCCAGCGCACCATCGACATCGAGATCGCGCCGGCGCCCGAGAAGCTCGGGATCCTCGTCACCATCAATTCCAACATCGCCGCGGGCCTCGCCGGCCGCGGCTGAGGAAGGTCGCCTCGCCACATGCCAAAAGGGCGCAGCCGCTGATGGCTGCGCCCTTTTGCGTTGGGCCGCGGATGCGGCGCCGCCGCTTACATGTAATTGACGATGGTGAGCTTGGAGAGCATCGAGCTCGTCTGGTAGCTCGCCTGCAGATTGGTCTGCAGCGCCAGGATCTGCACCGTGACATCATTGTCGTCGACGCCCTCGATATCGGCGAGGAGCCCGCCGAGCATGGCCCGGCGGTCGCCGTGGCGGGTCTTGGCGGAATCGGCGGCGGTATTGGCGGCGGCGATCTCGATCTGGATCGATTGGACCGTCTGGCTGGCCTTGTCCATGCTGAGGCCGGAGACGACCCGCGGCGTCAGCGCCTGGAAGCGCTCGAGCCCGTTCGGATCGGTTTCGCTGAAGCGCAGGGTGCTGGCCACCGCCATATACTGAACCGCGGTGCGCAGCGCCTCCTCGTCGGCGCGGACGCCATAGAAGACCGCCTGCGAATTGTCGATCTCGGCAGAGGCGGTGGCGCGGGGATTCGGCGAGACCCGGTCGCCCTGGTACCAGCGCACCGTGCGGGCCTCGGCATTCTGGGGCGTGTCATAGGCGACGGCATCCGCCATGGTCCCGGACACACCCGCCACAAGCCGCTTCGGCACGCCCGGCTCGACGGCCGGCGGGCCGGCCAGCGCCGCGGCCTGCGTCTCGCCATGGAAGAAGTCGTCGCCGGCCTTCACCGCCGAGGCGGCGGCGAGCTTCGTGCCGACCATCCGGCTGACCTGGGTGCCGAGCGCGGCCCGCAGATTGTTGAGCGTCTCGGCCGAGTTGGCCCCGACCCGGAACTGGTCGGGAGCGACCAGCTGCGCATCCGCCGCGACAGCGGTCAGCGTCAGGTTCTCGATGCTGCCATCCGGCAGGGTGAAGCCGATGGTGAGGGACTGGTTCGGCGAGGCATTGCCGGCGCCCGCGACGATCGAAACCGAGGCGGGCGGCCCCGCGGTCCGGGTCGCCGTCAGGCCGTCCACGGCGCCCGAGACGAGGCCGATCTTCAGCCCGAACGGATGGGTGCCGTCTTCGGCAAGAGCCACGGGCTGCGTTCCGGTCGCCGAGAGGGTCAGCCGGCCGGTAGCCGCCGGGTTGCTCTCCGGATTGGCGGAGGCGACGCCGAGATCGGCCTGCATTCGCTGCAGCATGACGGTCTTGAACCCGTCCTTGGAATTGTCGCCGCTGAGGAAGATCGAGGGATCGAGCACCGGCGGGGTCGCCGACTTGCGGCCGCCGAAGACGTAGCGGGTGCCGTCATTGGCGTTGAGCATGGAGACGACGGCATTCAGCCCGTCTCCTGCCGCGACCTGGCCGATGGTGCGGCCCGAGGAGAGCTTGTACTCGTTCGGCTGGAACGACGTCTTGGTCGAGGAGACTGTCTTGGCGATCCCGGTCAGCGAGGTGTCGATGATCGAGATGCGCGTGCTCACCAGCGAGATGCTCTGCTGCCAGGCGTCGATCTGGCTCATCGAGGCGCGAAAGGCGAGCGAGAAGCCACGCTCGGGGCCGAGGCCACCATAGGTTTCCGACTTCTGGCCCGAGCCGAGCTGGCGCTGCAGATCGGACAGCTGCGTCTTCATGCGCATGAAGTCGCTGGCATTCAGGCCGGACAGGATCCCTGCAGTACGGATGGACATGATGCCCCTTACATTCTCTGGAGGGAGTCCAGCATCTCACGGACGGCGCTCATCACGCGCGCATTGGCGCCATAAGCCGTCTGGAGCTGGATAAGGAGGGTCATCTCGTCGTCGATATTGACCGCCGCCACGCTGTCGAACCGGGCCTGCAACTGCGTGACCACGGCCTCCTGGCCCTTGGAGACCTGCAGGGCGCTGGCGGCGTCGTTGGTCTGGGTGACGATGACGGAGCGCGCATAGGACAGCACCGAGCCCTGGAACGGGTTCGACGCGGTGCCGAGGCCACCGGCCGGGGCGAAGTAGCGGTTGGTGTTGGCCAGGGCGGTGACGAGGAAGGAGGGACGCGTCTCGTCCGATTCCAGCGTCGTTGCATTGATCTTCACCAGCGCGCCAGGATCGGCCTTGAGGGCGCCGTTGACGTCGATGCGGGCGGCGAGGCCGACATATTGCGTCCCGCTTGCCGTGACCCGATTGCTGTACAGGCCACCGGCACCCGCCGGGTCGATGAAGAAGGGCATCGCGCTGCCACCGTCTGCCAGCGTGCGCGCCGTGACATTGGCAGCAGCCCGGCCGACCTTGGCGCCGCCGGCGACGGTCGGGTCGGCGAGGACCCTGAGGTTGCCGCCATTGACCGAGATCGCGAAAGCACCGGCGGGAGCGCCGGCCCCTGCGGCCCAGGTGTCGATCGCCGCCTGCATCTGGGTCGCATGGGCCGCCGACGAGGTGCCGGTGAGACGGAAGACGATGTCGTTGGGGTCGGCGGTCATCGTGTCGGACATCGGCAAGGTCGTGTCGTCGACCCGCTTGAAGGTGATCTTCTGCGTGACGCCATTCGCCGTCAGTTCGAGGGTCACCGTATCGCCGTCGACGAGGCCGCTTCGAAGCCCCGTGTCGAAGCCGGTCGTCGGACCCGGCCCAGCGACGGTGACGGGCGTCGATGTGGATGTGTTGCCGAGCGACTCGGCCAGGGTCGCTGCGATCTGGTCGAGCTGAGCCTGTGTCGCCGGGAGGTCCTTGTCACGCAGCTCGATCAGCGCCGCGATCCTGCCCGACGTGAAGACACCGGCGGCGATCAGGTCGACGCTGCCGGATGATGTGGAGGCCGTGATGGTGCCGACCGTGCGCTTGGCGGGATCCTTGTCGTAGACATTGGTCGGCCCGATGATGTCGCGGGCATCGAAGGACAGCTCCGACCGGCTGGTCGACAGCAGCACGAAACCCGCCCCGCCATAGAGCTGCACCGCGCCGCTGTCGTCATAGACGGTGCGGACCTGCACGTAGTCGGCGATCTCCGCGACCATGGCGTCGCGCTGGTCGAGAAGGCCGACACGGCTCTCGTCGGTGAAGGCCACGGACAGGCGGCTGTTGATCTTCGAGAGGTCGGTCAGCAGCGTGTTGAGGCGAACGGTGGCATCGGCGAGGCCGCTCTCCGCATCGAGGCGCATGTCCTGCGTCGTGTTCGATAGGCTGCGCAGCGTCTGTGTGACGACGGTGGCGGAATTGATGACACCGGCCCGGGCCGTGTCGCTCTCCGGCGAGGTCAGCAGCGTCTGGAACGAGGAGGAGAAGGTGTTGAGGACCGTGTCGAGGGCGCGCGCCGAACCGGGGGCTCCCATCATCTGGTCGAGACGCGACAGGAACTGCGAACGCGTCGACGCATAGCCGGCATTGGAGCGCTCGCCGACCAGCTGGCGCTGGACGAAGGCGTCATATTCGCGCCGGATCGAGCCGACCTTGACGCCGGCGATCTGGTCGCCGGCCAGCGCGTCGACGGGGTCGATCAGCTTGCGGGTGTAGCTGGGGTTCCCCGCATTGGCGATGTTGGCGCTGGTCAGCGCCGTCGCCGTCGAGGTGAACCGCAGTCCCGAGAGCGAATTGCTCAGCGCGCTGGTCAAAGTCATGCCCGGTCACTCCTTGCCGTGCGTCACGATCCGCCTCAGCGGATCATGTTGATCGTTTCCTGCAGCATCGAGTTGGACGTGGTGACGATCCGCGTATTGGCCGCATAGGCCTGCTGGGTGATGATGAGCTTGGTGAACTCCTCGGAGATGTCGACGTTCGAGCTCTCGAGGCTCTGCGACACGATCCGGCCCGAAGCGCCGAGGATCGGCGGTCCGGAGCCCGACGTCTCCGAGAAGGCTCCGCCGTCGAGACGCTTCAGCATGTTGTCGCCGTTGAAGCTGGCGAGCGGAATGGAGAACAGGTCGACGGACTGGCCGTTGGAATAGTTGCCGCGCACCCGTCCGGTGTCGGTGATCGCCACGTTCATCAGCTCGCCGGCCGCATAGCCGTTCTGGCCGATATCGGTGACCTGAACGGTGCCGTCAGTGCGCGAATATTGCGACAGGCCGTTGGTGCCGATGTCGAGCGTGACGTTGCCGATATTGGTGCCATTGATGGTCAGGTTGGGAATGGTCGGATTGGCGGTTGGCGAAGTCAGCTGCCCCGTCGCGGAGAAGGTGAAGTCGCCGCCGATCCGGGTCCAGGTCTCGGCTCCCGACGCCGAAGCCGACTGGTAATAGGCGCTCCAGGTATCGGATACGGCCGGCGGACCGGCCGCGGCATTCGCCGTCTTGGCCCAGCGAATCTGGACGTTCACTTCGTTGCCGAGGGCGTCATAGGCCGTCTGCGAACCGCCGGAGACGGAGGTCGCCACGAAATTCGCCGCACTGGCCGGGCCGATGGTCGCCTGACCGATCAGCGAGGCCTGCATCAGTTCGGTGCCGGCGACGCTGGTGGAATTGGCGGTGTTCGGCTTGGTCGGAATGCTGGCGCGGTACTTCAGATTGTCGGTGGCGCGCGCGGGAATGACGTCGTTGGTGATCTGGATCGGCAGCGGCGAGGAGCCAAGCGGGTTGCCCGTGGTGCGGTCGAGCGGCAGGCCGCGCAGGTAATAGCCGGCACCATTGACCATGTAGCCGTTGGCATCGACCGTAAAGTCGCCGCGGCGGGTAAAGGCATTGGCGGTTGAGAAGGTCGGGTTGCCATCGACGAAGCCGGAGGGCTGCTGGACGACGAAATAGCCGTCACCGTTGATGGCAAGGTTGGTCGTGATCGAGGTCGCCGAAATCTGGCCCTGGATCGTGTTGGTCGAGCGCGAATAGCCGGTGACCGAACCGGACAGCTCCCGCTTCGGGCCGGAATCGGGGATGAGATCGACGAAACTCGTCTCGATCCGCTTGAAGGCGGTCGTCTGCGAATTGGCGATGTTGCCGGAAATGTTCTCGAGGGCATAGGCCTGTGCAGCCAGGCCGCTGACCGCCGTCGTCATTGCACCGAAGATACCCATCGAACTTCCCTTCGCCGATGCCGGCAGAACGCGAACGCGACGGAACACCGCCGCACCATGCGATCCTCCCGTGCAGTCGCCATGCCAAAGGCCGTGGCGGACGAAAGCATGGGATTTCAGGGACTTGGATGGTTTACAAAGGGTTGATGGCATTGCACCGGCACAATCGCCTGTGCCGATCGGCATATTCTGCCGGGTGTTGCAGGCGCCCGCCGCGGCCCCTACCCTGAGGCCAGACGATGGAGGGCGCAGCTTCCTCCACGCATCAGCACATGAGGCACATCACATGGCGTCCGGGCGTTTCGAGGGGACGAGCGGCTATGTCGCGACCGACGATCTGAAGGTGGCGGTCAATGCCGCGATCACCCTGCAGCGGCCCCTGCTGGTCAAGGGCGAGCCCGGCACCGGCAAGACCGTACTGGCCATCGAGATTGCCAAGGCCATCGGCGCGCCGCTGATCGAGTGGCATGTGAAGTCGACGACCAAGGCGCAGCAGGGCCTCTACGAATATGACGCCGTCTCCCGCCTGCGCGACAGCCAGCTGGGCGACGAGCGCGTCAAGGATATCGGCAACTACATCAAGCGGGGCAAGCTCTGGGAGGGCTTCACCGCGCCGGTCCGCCCGGTCCTGCTCATCGACGAGATCGACAAGGCCGACATCGAGTTCCCGAACGATCTCCTCCAGGAGCTCGATCGCATGGAATTCTTCGTCTACGAGACCGGCGAGACGGTGAAGGCGGCCCAGCGCCCCATCGTCATCATCACCTCGAACAACGAGAAGGAACTGCCGGACGCCTTCCTGCGCCGCTGCTTCTTCCACTACATCAAGTTTCCCGACACCGAGACCATGCAGGCCATCGTCGACGTCCACTTCCCCGGCATCAAGCAGAAGCTGGTCGCCGAGGCTCTGCGCATCTTCTACGATGTCCGCGACGTGCCCGGCCTGAAGAAGAAGCCCTCCACCTCCGAGCTTCTCGATTGGCTGAAGCTGCTGATGGTCGAGGACATCTCGCTGGAGACGCTGCGCGAGAAGGACCCGCGCAAGGCCATTCCGCCGCTGCATGGCGCGCTTCTGAAGAACGAGCAGGACGTGCACCTGTTCGAGCGCCTGGCCTTCCTCGCCAAGCGCGGTTGAGGGATGGTGCGGCCGGGCGACACCGCGACGAAGCGCCCGGAGCGGGAGAGATGACCACCGTGATGTCCCTGGGCGCCCGCGCAGCCGCCCTGCCGCTCCTCGTCCTTCTCGCCGGCTGTTCGGCGGGGCTCGACGCCAGCCCTCCGGGCCGGCCGGAGGCGGCGGCCTGGGCCATCGACCGCCAGGTCGCCCGCTGCCGGGCCACCCAGTCCGGCGGCACCCGGGCCGGCATGGCCGGCGGCGGCGGCCTCGTCGTCTTCGGTTCCGTCACCGCCGTCTCCCGCACCGGATCTGCCGAGGACTGCCCCTCGATCCTTGCCCTCACCGACGAGGATGTCGGCGAGATCCAGACCCTGGTGCTCGCCACCGCCGCCAGCGCCCGCGGCATGGAGACCAACTGGCGCAGCCGCGCCGGCGCCCGCCGCGAGATCGTGCTCTCGGTCTATCCTGTCGAAGCCAGCAGCGGCCGCCCCTGTCGCCTCGTTGCCGCGACCCTCACCGTCTACGGCCCCGCACCCGAAGCCCTCCTCGGCGCCCCGCCGCCGGTCCCGCTCGACGAGCAGCGCTTCTGCCGCGCGCCGGGCGGCGTCTGGGAGCCGGCCTGATCGGGCGACGCCATGCCCCCGGCGCACCGGGACACGGCTGAAACCTGGCACAGCTGTGCTGAACCGCATCGAATGGAGGCCCCCGCATGGCATCGACGCTTTCCATGATCCTGGCCGCGGGCGTCGGGGTTGCCCTGCTCGTCTGGGCCGTCGGCAGCCTGTCAGGCGGCAACGGTTCCACAGGAGACGATAGCGGCACGGAGCCGGCCTCAGCCGAGACCGACGAGTCCGACAGCGGCGGTGCCGGTGGCGGCGGTGGCGGCGACGGCGGCGGCGGTGGCGGCGATGGCGGCGATGGCGGTGGTGGCGGCGACTGAGGACCTGCGGATGGCGAGCTTCGTCTTCGCGAAGCGGCAAGGTTTACGCGGTAGTATCGCGGTCATGGAGCTGTTCGCCGGCCTCAATCTGATCACCATCGCGGCGACGGCCGCGCTCCTCACGCTCGCCGCCGCCCACTACTGGTACGACCGCTGGTGCGACCGCAACGGCGTCCCGCGCCCGTCCGGCTCGACCTCGGCCGACGGCATCGCCTGCGGCGATGGCGACGGCGGCGACTGATCCGCCCAAAGGCACGGGATGACGGGCCGCCGGTTCCGTCCTATCCTCGCCCCATGTTCATCAATTTCTTCCACGACCTGAAGAAGGCGGGCGTGCCGGTCACGGTGCGCGAATATCTGACTCTGATGGAGGCGCTGGACGCCGACATCATCGAGCGGGCCCCGACCGACTTCTACTATCTGTCGCGCGCCACCCTGGTGAAGGACGAGCGCAACATCGACAAGTTCGACAAGGTCTTCGGCGCCACCTTCAAGGGCTTCGAGACCCTCGCCGAGGGCCTCGAGGTCAATGTCCCCGAGGAATGGCTGAGGAAGCTCACGGAGAAGTTCCTCACCGAGGAGGAAAAGGCCCAGATCGAGGCGTTCGGCGGCTGGGACAAGCTGATGGAGACGCTGAAGAAGCGGCTCGAGGAGCAGAAGGGCCGTCACCAGGGCGGCAACAAGTGGATCGGCACGGGCGGCACCTCACCCTTCGGAGCCTATGGCTACAATCCCGAAGGCGTGCGCATCGGCCAGGACGGTAACCGCAATTTCCGCGCCGTGAAGGTCTGGGACAAGCGCGAGTTCAAGGACTACGACGACACGGTCGAGCTCGGCACCCGCAACAT
>JAIEPJ010000039.1 GCA_019749835.1 Phreatobacter sp.
GGTCGTGTCTGGTGTTCTGTGGTGTGCTCTCCCGCTCTGCCCCCGACAGGCCCCCCGGGCGCGCGGCCCAGCGCCTTGAGGAAGACGCCGGGGGCGTCGAGCCCGGAATAGACGTAGCCGGGCAGCTTGAGAAGGTTGCCGACGGTGAAGATCGCCACCGTGGTGGCGGCATATTCCGTCTTCGTCAGACCCCGCTTGAGGAGATACATGGCCATGGGCGGGCCGCCGGCATGGGCGATATAGGTGGTGAAGCCGGCCGCCGCCCCGGCGGCATTGGCCAGAACCGGCGACACCGGAATGACCTTCACTGCGGCGCGGCTGCGCAGGAAATAGTCGAGGGTATAGGCCAGCGTGATGAGCGCGATGGCGAAGGCCACCCAGTGCCGGTCGACCCATTCGAAGACGATGAAGCCGAGGGCGAGGCCGCCGAGGAAACCGGGCATGACCCAGGCGAGATCGGGCTTCGACCAGGCCGACCGCGGGAAGGAGGCCAGGGCGAAGAAATCCATGAAGGCGACGAGCAGCGCGGTGACGATGGCCGCCTCGATCGGGTCCATGACGAGGGCCAGCAGCGGAATGCCGAGAATGGCGAGGCCGCCGCCGAAGGCGCCCTTGCCGAGCCCCATCAGGAACGTGGCGGCGCCGCCGACGGCGTAGAAGGTCCAGTCTGCGGGAAGGCCTGCAAGGGTCATGGGATCGCGCTCGGGGAGACCTGCTCTAGCGGTCCTGCGACCGGGCGCATAGGGCAGGGCACGTCTGCCATCGTCGCAGGGCGCGATGAAAAAGAGCCGCCGCGGGGGGGCGCGGCGGCTCGAGGTTGTCCGGCAAGCGAGACGAGGGGACGGCTTGTTGCCGGACAGGCTGACGGAGGCGCGGGGCGGCGCCCGCGCAACGGGTTCACATGGAGGGTACGGTTCGCGGCAGCGCCGCGGCGACATCGGGCACCAGCGACGGGCCGCTCAGATGGCGGGACGTCGAGGCGGCGGGACGGTGGCCCTGGCGCTCGCCGGCGCGGGCGGCGATCAAGGCGGTGGGATCTCCGAAATATCCGGCCGCCGTGGCGTCTCGAAGATCGCTCCGCGTCAGGCCGAGATCGGCCAGCGTGCGGGCGTCCATCTCGCAGAGAGCGGCGTAGCTCCGGTGCGCCTCGCGCCAATTGCGGAAGGCCTCGACCTGACGGCGCACGACGGAGCCCACCGAGAGGATGGCGGACGAAAGGGTGGCGACGAACATCGGCATGGGGGCTCTCCTGGCGGGTCGGACGTCGGCACGCCTGTCCCCTCGCCGGCGTCGGGTGACGCAAACGTCCGGGTGTCTCACCCGGTCCACGGGGGCATGTGCCGATGGAGACACGATGCCACAGGGGCATTGATCATTGAAGCGAATGTTTTTAATCTCTATCATCAGCGTTGATGATGTGACGTCCGGGGGCACACCGATGGCCATTCTTCTCGATATCGACCAGCTGCGCACCTTCATGGCCATTGCCGATACCGGCAGCTTCACCCGCGCCGCCGATGTCGTGTTCAAGACCCAGTCGGCCGTCTCCATGCAGATGAAGCGGCTGGAGGAGCGGATCGGCAAATCGCTGTTCGAGCGCGACGGCCGCGCCTCGCGGCTGACCGAGGACGGCGAGCGGCTGCTCGACTATGCCCGCCGCATCGTCAAGCTGAACCTCGAGGCGGTCTCCGCCTTCGCCACCGCCGAACTGACGGGCCGCGTCCGCCTCGGCGTTCCCGACGACTATGCCGACCGCTACCTGCCGGAGATCCTGGCGCGCTTCTCGCGCTCCAATCCGCGCGCCGAGGTCACCGTCATCTGCGAGCCGTCCTCGATGCTCGCCGAGCGCATCCAGGCCAACGAACTCGACATCGCCATCATCACCCATACGCCGCAGAAGGGCCCGGCCCTGGTCTTCTGCCGCGAGCAGCTCCTCTGGGTGTCGTCGGCGCGCTCCTCGGTCCATTGCGACGAACCGGTGCCGCTGGCCGTCGGGCGGCCGACCTGCGACTGGCGCCGCGCCGCCACCGAGCGGCTGGAAGGGGCCGGGCGCTCCTACCGCATCCTCTATGCCAGCTGGAACGCTGCCGCCGTCGGTGCGGCGGTCATGGCGGGCCTTGCCGTCTCGGTGCTGCCGGAATCGGCGCTCAGGCCCGGCATGCGGGTGCTGCAGCCCTCCGACGGCTTCCCGGCGCTGCCCTCGGTCAGCGTCGCGCTGCTGCGCAACCCGCACGAAATGTCCCAGCTCGCAGAGGCGCTGGCCGACCACGTCGTCTCCAGCCTCGACAACCTGACGGAGCACGCCCAGGCGGCGGAGTGAGGCGGTCGACTGGTGAGTGGTGAGCGCGTGGTGGTCGTTTGTCAGCTGCCGGGCCAGCACCACCCTATCCGCGTCATGGCCGGGCTCGTCCCGGCCATCCACGACTTGAACACCGCCGTTCCATGAATTCGTGGATTCCCGGCACAAGGCCGGGCATGACGCGCGGAGGTTCCGGAGCGCGTGGGGCAGGCAATCGCCCTGCACCCATGATGTGCGTCCTTCGAGGCTGGGGCTTGGCCCTCGCACCTCAGGATGAGGTGGGTTGAGATCTGCATCGGTGTGGCAATGTGCGCAGCCCGTTCCGCCTCATGCGAGCGGGGTGCAATACATCACCCACCTCATCCTGAGGTGCGAGGCCGGAACGGCCGAGCCTCGAAGGACGCACTCTGCTGATGCAGGTGACGGCGCTTGGGGTTCTACACGGGCAATGCGAAGCTGAACCATCCCGACTGCCCCCAGCCTCAGTAAGCCTGCTCCTCGAACACCCGGTCGATCTGCCCCTGCCAGGGGCCGAGATATTTCTCGATCAGCGCCTCGGCGGCGGTGCGGCCGTCGTCGACGATAGCCTGGATCGGGTCGAGATAGCGCGTCTCGTCGCAGCCGTTCATGTCGAGCCGGTCGCGGCGGCGGAGGCCCGTGCGGGCCAGAGTCAGCATTTCGCGGGCGAGTTCGCCCACCGTCAGGCCGCGGATCTCCGCCTTGAAGCCGAGTCTGGGCACGTCGTCGCGCAGCTTCTGCCGCTCCTCCGCCGTCCAGTCCTTGACCAGGTCCCAGGCGGCATCGAGCACGCCGTCGTCATAGAGCAGGCCGACGAAGAGGGCGGGGAGCGCCACGATGCGCGACAGGGGGCCGGAATCGGCGCCGCGCATCTCCAGGTAGCGCTTCAGCCGCACCTCGGGGAAGATCGTGCCGACATGGTTCACCCAGTCGGAGAGCACGGCGCGCTCGCCGGGGGCGGCGGGGTTCTTGCCCGCCAGCAGGTCGCGGAAGGAGGACCCGGCGACGTCGATATAGGTGTCGCCGCGCTTGATGAAATACATCGGCACATCGAGGGCGTAGTCGACATACCGCTCGAAGCCCATACCGTCCTCGAAGGCGAAGGGCAGCATGCCGGCTCGGTGGTTGTCGGTGTCCATCCAGACGGCCGAGCGGAAGGACTGGTAGCCGTTGAGCTTGCCCTCGGTGAAGGGCGAATTGGCGAAGATGGCGGTCGCCACCGGCTGCCAGGCGAGCGACACCCGCAGCTTCTTGACCATGTCGGCCTCCGAGGCGAAGTCGAGGTTCGCCTGCACGGTCGAGGTCCGGTACATCATGTCGAGGCCGAGCGTTCCGACCTTCGGCATGTAGCGCGTCATGATCTGGTAGCGCGACTTCGGCATGACCGGCGTCTCCGCGCGGGTCCATTTCGGGCTCATGCCGAGGCCGAGGAATCCGATGCCCATGGGGTCGGCGATCTCGCGCACCTGGGCGAAATGGGCATGGGCCTCCATGCAGGTCTGGTGCAGGGTCTCCAGCGGCGCGCCGGAGAGCTCGAACTGCCCGCCCGGCTCCAGCGAGATGGCGCCGCCGCCGGTGACATCGGCGAGGCCGATGATGTTCTCGCCGTCGAGGATCGGCTCCCAGCCGAGAAGACCCTCCATGCCCTCGAGAATGGCGCGGATGCCGCGCGGCCCCTCATAGGGAACCGGGGTGAAGTCGGAGCGGTAGAAGCCGAACTTCTCGTGCTCGGTCCCGACCCGGAATCGGTCCTTCGGTTTGTTGCCCTTCTCGATCCAGGCGACCAGTTCGTCGCGGGATTCGATGGGCGTCAGGTCGACTGTATCGCGGGCCATGCAGGGATCCTGATGCGGATGCGAAGGCGAGGGGCGGGGAGCAAAGCACGATGTCCCGACCCGGCATAGTGCGGGGAGATAGCGCTCGCGAGGCGGTTACGGAAGAGGCGGGGCCACCGTTACGCCTCGCTGCCGACACATTGCCGCCATGCCAGGGCGTTGGAGGTGTGGCGCAAAAACAAGCGATATCAGATGCTTGACCATGTTTTTATCGGGCTCCGTCCGGTCCCGCCGGCATCGCCGGGCGGCCATGCTATCCTGCCGGTCGATTCGTCCGGAGGAGCCTCGTCCCCATGCGTTCACCCGTTTCGATCCCGGCCGTGCTCGTGCTCGCCCTGCTCTTCGCGGTGCCGGCGGCCGAGGCCCAGACCCAGCAGGTGACCCCCACCCAGCAGGCGCCCGACCGTGTCGCGCCCGCGCCGCTCGGCCCGACGCCGACCGACATTTCCGCCGAGGTGCGCCGGGCGCAGGAGGCCGCCGCCGCCGGCCGCGCCGTCGAGGCGCTCGACGCCCTCGACGAGGCCGCCATCGCCATTGCCGAGCGGATGCCGCTGACCATCCGGCGCGCCACCTTCGTCGCCGAGGAGCCGCAAGGCTACGGCGTGTTCAACCCGCGGGATTCCACCAGTTTCGAGATCGGCCAGCCGCTGCTGGTCTATGCCGAGCTCGCCGGCCAGGGCTGGCGGCGGTCCGGCGACATCTTCCGCACCGATCTGGTGCTCGATTTCGAGCTGCGCCGCGCCGACGGACAGTCGCTCGTCGCCCAGCAGGCCTTCAACACCATCGCCACGGCGAGCCGGCGACGCAACCGCGAGTTCTTCCTCTATGTGACCTATTCCTTCTCCGGCCTCGAACCCGGCGACTATGTGGTGCGCACCACGGTCCGCGACCGGGCCGGCAACAAGCAGACCGCCTTCGATCTCACCTTTGCGGTCCGCCGGTGAGGCGGGCGGCGTTCGTCCTCGCCGGGCTGATCGCCGCCGCGCCCGCCCAGGCCCAGGACTTTCCCGGTTTCACCCGGCAGGCGGCGAGCGGCGGCCATGCGGTGATGGATGTGGCCCAGCCCCATCCCGTGCGGCTGCCGGGTATCGTCACCACCCGTTTCGAGCTCCGCCCCGGCGAATGCGGCGCGCCCTGTCCGGCCGATACGGAGCGGGTGGAGCGGGCCGAGGCGGGGCCGGGCCTTTCCCCCGGCACGGAGGCCTTCACCACCCTCTCCGTCTTCATTCCCCGTGGCACCACGGCGACGCCCGGCCTTGCCGTGACGCTTGCCCGTCTCGTCCAGGGCGAGCGCGTGCTGCTCACGCTGGAATGGCGCGAGGCGGGTCTCGTCGCCGCCGGCCCGGCGCTCGGCGGCGAGGTGGTGGTGGTGCCGCCGAACCTGTTGACCCAGCGCTGGCACGACCTCCTCATCGACCAGCGCTGGTCGGCCGGGGCGGATGGCCGCCTCGTGCTCTGGGTCAACGGCCAGCGCCTCGTCCAGCGCAGCGGCAGCAATGCGGCGGCGGGAGCGCCGGTCCGGCTGGTCTATGGCCTGTCGCGGGCGCCGGTCTCGTCCTGGACTGCCCGCCTCGGCGCCCGGACGCCGGTGCAAGTGGTCTATTTCGCCCATGTCCGGCGCGATGCCGACCGGGGCGCGGTCGACATCGACCTGAGGGTGCGCTAGCAAGCCGCCTCCCTTGTCCGCCGGAAGACCGCCATGTCCGAGACCCCGAAGAAGAAGCCCGGCACGCTCGCCCGCCTGCCGCGCGGCTTCGTCGACCGCGACGCCGCCGAGATCGCCGGCGTCAATGCCATGCTCGACACGATCCGCGGGGTCTACGAGCTCTACGGCTTCGAGGCGGTGGAGACCCCGGCCATCGAGTTCACCGATGCGCTCGGCAAGTTCCTGCCCGACCAGGACCGTCCCAACGAAGGCGTCTTCTCCTTCCAGGACGATGACGAGCAGTGGCTTTCGCTCCGCTACGACCTCACCGCGCCGCTCGCCCGCTATGTCGCCGAACATTTCGACGCCCTGCCCAAGCCCTATCGCAGCTACCGTTCCGGCTATGTCTTCCGCAACGAGAAGCCGGGCCCGGGCCGCTTCCGCCAGTTCATGCAGTTCGATGCCGATACGGTGGGCTCCGCCTCGCCGGCGGCGGATGCCGAGATCTGCATGATGGCGGCCGACACGATGGAAAAGCTCGGCATTGCCCGCGGCGACTACGTCGTGCGGGTCAACAACCGCAAGGTGCTCGACGGTGTCATGGAGGCGATCGGCCTCGGCGGGACTGAGAATGCGGGACGGCGGCTGACGGTGCTGCGCGCCATCGACAAGCTCGACAAGTTCGGCCCGGAGGGCGTGAAGCTGCTGCTGGGCGAAGGCCGCAAAGACGAGAGCGGCGATTTCACCAAGGGCGCCGGGCTGGATGAGGCGGCGATCGACAAGGTCTTGGCGTTCGTCGATGCGAAAGCCGCCGACAATGGCGCGACCCTCGCAAAGCTTGGCCTCGTGTCAGCCGGCACCGAGCGCGGCCAGACCGGTGTGGTGGAGCTTTCGGAGATGGCGACCCTGTTTGCCGCGTCCGGCTATGGCGACCGTATCGTCATCGACCCCTCCGTCGTTCGCGGCCTCGAATATTACACCGGCCCTGTCTACGAGGTTGAACTGACGTTCCCCGTCACCAATGAGGATGGTCAGGTCGTCCGGTTCGGCTCGGTCGCCGGCGGCGGCCGCTATGACGGGCTCGTCGCCCGTTTCCGCGGCGAGGAGGTGCCGGCCACCGGCTTCTCCATCGGCGTCTCTCGCCTCGCGACGGCGCTGAAGTCCCTCGGCAAGCTGGGTGCCGAAAAGCCCGTCGGTCCCGTCGTCGTCCTCGTCATGGACCGCGACCAGGTCGCCGAATACCAGACAATGGTCTCGGAACTCCGCGCCGCCGGCATCCGCGCCGAGATGTATCTCGGCTCCTCCGGCATGAAGGCGCAGATGAAATATGCCGACCGCCGCAACGCCCCGGCCGTCATCATCCAGGGTTCGAACGAGCGCGAGGCCGGCGAGGTGATGATCAAGGACCTCGTCGCCGGCGCCGAGGCCGCCAAGACCATCACCGACAATGCCGAGTGGCGCGCCGCACGCCCGGCGCAGTTCGCGGCGAAGCGCGGCGAGCTGGTGGCGAAGATCCGCGAACTGCTCGCCGGGCGGTGAGGGGCGCTCAGGCGCCCTGCATGACGGCAAGTGCGTCCTTCGAGGCTCGCCGCCCGACGATGCAGCCGCATCGCCGGGGCTCGCACCTCAGGATGAGGAAGTTGGTGCCTGGCATTCAGGTTGCCGGCCTGTCGGTCTCGCACCGGGAACGCTGCCTCATCGCTTGGTCCGTGACCTCAGGATGAGGAGGGTGGGGCCTGGCACGTCGGGAAGCTGCATCCCTCCGGAACCGACATGCAACGCTCAACCGTCCTCATCCTGAGGTGCGAGCGCAGCGAGCCTCGAAGGACGCACTTGCGCCGTGCAGAGCGCAATTCCCGAAAGTGCCTGCAACCTAGCCGATCAGTGTTGCGCTGTCAAGGACAAAAATCCTAGATAAAGGACTATCCGTCGCGCTTGCCGTAGGTCGGCAGGGACCAGCCGTGGCGGATGGCGAGGCCGCGGATGGCGAAGGCCACGGCGAAGCCGCAGAGATCGTCGAGATCGGGCGAGAGAAAGCGGTTGGCGAGGGCGAAGGCGACGGCCCCGGCGAGGGAGGCGGTGACATAGACGTCGCGGCGCAGGGCGAGGGGCACGTCGCCGGCCAGGATGTCGCGGATGATCCCGCCGAAGGTCGCGGTGACGACGCCGAGCAGCACGGCGGAAATGGCCGGCGCCCCGGCTTCCAGGGCCTTGGCCGTGCCGGTCACCGTGAACAGGGCGAGGCCGAGGGCGTCGGCCCAGAGGATGACGCGGGTGCGGCCCTCGCGCTCGAAATGATGGGCGGAGACGAAGGCGGCGAGCGACACCGCGGCGCAGATGATCACCACCGCCGGATCGAGGATCCAGGGCACCGGCCTGACGCCGAGCAGGATGTCGCGCAGCGTACCGCCGCCGATGCCGGTGACGGTGCCGAGCAGGACGAAGCCGAAGGGGTCCATCTGCTTGCGCGCCGCCACCAGGGCGCCGGTCAGGGCGAAGACCGCGACGCCTGCCCATTCGAGCCAGGGCAGGAGCCCGGTCATGGCGATCAGGCGTCGTCGGCGGAAGCGGCCTGGGGGGCGGCCTTCGGGCCGCCGGTGGAGACGCCGACGAGAGCAGGGCGCAGCACGCGCTCGCCGATGACGAAGCCGGCCTGCACGGTCTGCACGACGGTGCCCTTGGGCAAGTCGGCATTGGGGATCTCGAACATGGCCTGATGCAGGTTCGGGTCGAACTTCTGCCCGTCGGGTGCGATCTTCCTGACGCCGTGCTTCTCCAGCGTCTTGAGGAGTTCGCGCTCGGTCAGGTCGATGCCCTCGACGAAGGCTTTCAGCGGGCCGTCGGTCGGCCGGGCCTCGTCGGGCATGGTCTCGAAGGCGCGGCGCATGTTGTCGGCGACGTTGAGCATGTCGCGGGCAAAGGCGGTCACGCCATAGGTGCGGGCGTCGACCACCTCGCGCTCGGTGCGCTTCCTGAGGTTCTCCATCTCGGCCAGGGTGCGCAGCATGCGGTCCTTCATGTCGCGCGCCTCGGCCTGGGCGGCGGCGAGGAGGGCGGGGCCGGCATCGGCCAGGGTCGCTTCGGTCGGGGCGGCCTCGGCCGTCTCGTCCGCCGCCTCGATCGGCACTTCGTCGTGCCCGTTCTTCGGGTTGGTCATGGCGTCTCGCCTGTGATGGAAAAGGGGTGGCCCGGATATCGAGCCTCCGGTGCGCAAAATCAAGGTTGCGTGAGGCCGTTGCCCGTTTCAGGCGCCGAAAGACGGCCGCGGCAGGCCTTGCCTGAGATGGGCGGCGGCGATCGTATTGGCCATGAGCAGGGCGATGGTCATGGGACCGACGCCGCCGGGCACCGGCGTGATGGCGGCGGCGTGGACCGCCGCCTCCTCCGTCGCGACGTCGCCGACGAGGCGCGTCTTGCCCTCGCCCTTCTCGGGAGCGGCAATGCGGTTGATGCCGACGTCGATGACGACGGCGCCGGGCTTCACCCAGTCGCCGCGGATCATCTCGGGACGGCCCACCGCCGCCACCAGGATATCCGCCATGCGGCAGATCGCCGGCAGGTCCGCCGTCCTGGAATGGGCGATGGTGACGGTGGCGTCCCGCTGGAGGAGCAACTGTGCCACCGGCTTGCCGACGATATTGGAACGCCCCACCACGACGGCATGCTTGCCGGCGAGGGAGGGACCGAGAACGCTCTCGACCAGGATCACCGACCCGGCCGGGGTGCAGGGCACGAGCGCCTTCTCGACGGCGCCCGAACCGAGCAGGCCGACATTGATCGGGTGGAAGCCGTCGACATCCTTGGCGGGGTCGATGGCCAGCAGCACGGTTTCCGTGTCGATGCCCTTCGGCAGCGGCAACTGGACGAGAATGCCGTCGATGCCGGGATCAGCATTGAGCCGGGCGACGAGGGCGAGGAGCTCGGCCTGGCTGGTCGTGACCGGCAGGCTGTGCTGCTCGGAACGGAACCCCGCGGCATCCGCCTCGCGGCCCTTGTTGCGGACATAGACCTGGCTCGCCGGATCCTCGCCGACCAGCACCACGGCGAGGCCCGGGGGTCGCCCCTGGGACGCCTTGAAGGCTGCGGCGCGGTCCCGGACCTGCTCGAGAACGCGGGCGGCGACGGCCTTGCCGTCGATACGGGTGGCGGCCACGGCGGTCAGACCCGCATCGGCATGAGCACGTAGAGGGCGCCGGGCCCGGCCGGGTCGTGGATGAGGGTGGGCGAGCCGGGATCGGCGAGCTTCAGCTCGATCGTGTCGCCATCGACCTGGCTGGTGATGTCGAGCAGGTAACGCGAGTTGAAGCCGATATCGATGCCGTCGGCCTCGTAGGAGACTTCGAGTTCCTCGGTGGCGCTGCCGGAATCGGGATTGGTCACCGACAGGGTCAGCTTGCCCTCGCTCGCCGAGAGCTTCACGGCACGGCCGCGTTCGGAGGAGACGGTCGAGACGCGGTCGACGGCGGCGGCGAACTCGCCCTTCTCGACGGTGAGGATCTTGTCGTTGGCCAGCGGAATGACGCGGGCATAGTCCGGGAAGGTGCCGTCGATCAGCTTCGAGGTCAGCACCGTCTCGCCGAAGCGGAAGCGCACCTTGGCAGTGGAGAGCTCGACGGTGACGCTCGCATCCGGCGTGTCGGCGAGGCGCTGGACCTCGGCCACGGTCTTGCGCGGCACGATGACGCCCGGCATGCCGGCGGCGCCGGCAGGGGCCTCGAACTCGACCTGGGCGAGGCGGTGGCCGTCGGTGGCGACGGCGCGGATCAGGCTCTGGCCGCCCTTCTCGACGACATGGAGATAGATGCCGTTGAGATAGTAGCGCGTCTCCTCGGTGGAGATGGCGAACTGCGTCTTGTCGATGAGGCGCTTCAGATGGCCGGCGGGCAGCTGGAAGCTGTGGGACATGTCGCCGGCGGCGATATCGGGGAAGTCGCTTTCGGGAATGGTCTGCAGGGTGAAGCGCGAGCGGCCTGCCTTGACGGCGAGGGTGCCCTTGTCGCCGATCATCTCCAGCTGGATCTGCGAACCGTCCGGGAGTTTGCGGACGATGTCGTAGATCATGTGGGCGGGCACGGTGGTGCCGCCGGCGGTGGCGACCTCGGCGGGCAGGGTCTCCACCACCTCGATGTCGAGATCGGTGGCCTTGAGGCGGAGCGCGGTGCCCTCGGCCTTCATCAGCACGTTCGACAGGACGGGGATCGTGTTGCGGCGCTCGACGACGCGATGGACATGGCCGAGGGATTTCAGGAGCTGGGCCCGCTCGACGGTGACCTTCATCAATGCTGC
The DNA here is from genome assembly GCA_019749835.1 of Phreatobacter sp. Lineage (GTDB taxonomy): Bacteria > Pseudomonadota > Alphaproteobacteria > Rhizobiales > Phreatobacteraceae > Phreatobacter. The sequence goes on from JAIEPJ010000039.1 coordinate 11,084, forward strand.
TCCAAACGACTCAAGGAGACCCCGGCGATCCGGTGCCCCGAAAACAAGGGGCGTCAGTCAACCCCGCGGCGCAACATGATGCAAGGGCAAGGCCAGCCGGGACGGGCCTATCCACGTGCTTTTCGTCGTGACACGGCCGCCCGGCCGTCGCAGCGCCCGGCCGAAGGCCCGAAACCCGGTCGCGCCCTTGCCGTCGACGCCCGGACACACGATCTGTCGAGACTGCGACCCATCGAAAGCTCGCAGGGGCGAGACGGAGACCAGCCATGGCGAAAACCCGCATCACCCTCGGCGCCGCCCTCCCGGCTGTCGCCCTCCTGCTCGGCATCGCGCTGGTCGGGGCATCGTCACCGCTAGCCCATGCCCAGTTCAATGATGGTGGTGGCCATTCCGGTCGCGGCGATACCGATTCCCTGAACAACCGCCTGACCGTGTCGGTGCGGGTCGTGACGGTCGGCAATGTCTGCGTGAGGGCCGTCGAGGCGGTGGGCTACGACCCGCGCCTGAACCAGCGCCTGTTCCGCATCAGCTTCGATTCCGGGCCGATGACCTCGCTCGGCATCACCGCCTATGAGAACGCCTTCTCCAGCGCCCGCAGCCAGGGCGATGCGATGGCGGCCCTTGCTGCGGCCGAGCGGGACGCGCGTCCCTATCGCCGCGGCCCCGGCGGGTGCTGAGCCCCGCCCTGGCCTGACGGTTCGATCCCGGGCCGCCCGATCGCCTCAGTCGTTGAGGCGACGCTTCAGGGCTTCGACCTCCTCGCTCAGGGCCGGATCCTGGCCGACGAGGCCCTCGATCTTGCGCACGGCATGCAGCACGGTCGTGTGGTCGCGGCCGCCGAAGCGCCGGCCGATCTCGGGCAGCGAGCGCAGCGTCATGGTCTTGGCCAGATACATGGCGATCTGGCGCGGCCGGACGACGGTCGCCGTGCGCCTGGACGACAGGATGTCGGAGCGGCTGACATTGTAATGCTGCGCCACGATCTTCTGGATGTCCTCGATCTTCACCCGCTTCGGCTCGGCGATGCGGACAAGATCGCGGATGGAACGCTCGGCCATCTCCACGGTGACCGGCTGGTTGGTCAGGCGGTTGGTGGCGATCAGCCGGTTGAAGGCGCCGTCGAGATCGCGGCCGTTCTGGGTGACGTTCTTGGCGACATAGGTCATGACCGCCGCGGGCACGTCGAAGCCGGGATGCTGGGCGCGGGCATGGGCGAGCTTCTGCTTGAGGATGTCGAAGCGCAGGTTCTCGTCCAGCGCACCGATCTCGACGGTGAGGCCGCCGGCAAGGCGCGAACGGACCCGCTCGTCGAGATTCTCGAGATCGGAGGGCGGACGGTCACCGGCGACGACGATCTGCCGGCCGGCATCGATCAGGGCGTTCAGCGTGTGGCAGAACTCGGCCTGGGTCTGCTTGCCCTGCAGGAACTGCAGGTCGTCGATGATGAGAAGGTCGATGTTGCGCAGCGCCTCCTTGAAGGCGATGGCCGTCTGGTTCTTCAGGGCGGCGACGAAGCCGAAGGTGAATTTCTCCGCCGTCAGATAGAGCACGCGCCGGCCGCCGGCCTGGGCCGTGCCGGCCACGGCCTGCAGCAGGTGCGTCTTGCCGAGGCCGACGCCGGCATGGATGTAGAGCGGGTTGAACAGCACCGCATCGGTCGGCCGCGACTGCGCCACCTGAAGGGCCGCGGCGCGGGCGAGCGTGTTGGACCGGCCCTGGACGAAGGTCTCGAAGGTCAGGCGCGGGTCGAGCGGCGAGCCGCCGAGCGTGTTCTGCGCCGCGGAGAGGTGGTGGCCGTCATGGGCGCGCTGCGGATTGGCGGCCGGCGAGGCCGGGCGGGCGGCCTCGTCCACGGGCTTGGCGCGGGTGACGGTCCGGGCGCTCGCCGCCGTGCGCACGACGACGTCGATGGTCACCGGCCGCTCGGCCTCCTCGGACCAGCGGGTGATGATGCGGTCCTTGTAATGGTGGTCGATCCAGCTCTTGAGAAACCGCGTCGGGACCGACAGGCGCACCGCGTCATGCTCGGCCAGGTCGATCTCGATGCTCTTGAACCAGCTGGAGAAGACATCCTCGCCGAGCTCGGCGCGCAGGCGCCGGCCGACACGTTCCCAGATGGCGCCGGCTCGCATGGAATCGCTCATCGTATCGGTCTTGCCTTCGGTCGTTTCGCGGACGCGTTCAGAAGTGGCAAACACGAAGGTCTCCAATCAAAAAGTCCGGGGAATGAAATGGGGGCGCGGGTACGCGGTGGTCACACAAGAGCGGCAGACGGGCCCAGGGCCACGTCTCAGGGCTGGATCCAGGGGAGGCCTGCCGCCTTCCATCCGGCCTTGGTGCCGCGATGTCCCTCCGTGTCATGGGGGCCCTCGAAGCCGCCGGTGACATTGAAGCATTGGGTGTAGCCAGCCGCCGTCATGGCGATGGCCGCCGCCTTGGACCTGACGCCAGAACGGCACAGGAAGTAGAGAGGCGCGTCCTTCGGGGTGCCGCGCTCGGCGAGCTTGGCGGCGAGGCTGGCGACGAAATCCGGATTGACGCCCATGGCGGGGAAAACCTGCCACTCCACGCGGATGGCCTCGCGTCCGGAGGCCTTCAGGTCGGGTGCTCCGATATAGGCCCATTCCGCGGTGGTGCGGACATCCACCAGCTGGGCGGAGGCGTCGCGCGTCAGGCTCGCAAGGCTGTCTTCGGGTGTCGTGTCACCGGCATAGCCGGCCTCTTGCGCATGCGCCATCGTCCGCTCGCACACCCACTGTGTGGGCGCACGCCTCAATTGTTCCAAGGTTTTTCATCTCGAAGAGTGCCCCGGCCGCTGTCAAACGACAGCAGCCTGAAGTCTTCACCCCAGACTTCCATCAGAATGCTGACATTTGCTCAAGGAGACATCGCGCCTCATACGAGACACAATACTCCCCTGCCCGATGTTGCGGGCTGCGCGCGTCAGCTCTTCCTTGAAGCCCGAGGTGGCCCCCCCGAGTGATCAGATTGATACACAGGGGCTTCGGACGCGGCAACGGATTTCCATTAATAAATGGTTAAGGCGGGGCGCTTGACTCCCCCCCGGATTTCGGTTTCGGCGGGCCTGCGTTTCAAGCCCCTGATGAATCGGCAAATTTCAAATTCCCTTTGCCGGCACCCGGGGGCTCGGTGGGGCGCAGGGGGGCGGAGAGGCAGGCCGGCAGAGGTCCCGGTCAGCCGCATTTCGGCGCCGTAACGATCTGTCCCCCGGCTAACCAACTGAAATTGGGGTTGTTTTTCTGACGCCCCTTTAGCCGGATCACGGTCGCCCTCCCTGCCACGGAAGGGGGGCAGAGAAAAAAAGAGGGTTGACGTCCATCTGTTGCCGAATCGCAACGCCTCCCCTGCGTCACCCGACAACGGGTGGCCCGCACAACGAAAAAGCCCGGCGCAAGGCCGGGCTCCCGAGAAGGATGCAGGGGCGCTAGAGCGCCGTGGTGGCGATCAGGCGCCGATCTTGGCAACCCGGGTGGCGAGGCGGGAGACCTTGCGGGAGGCGGTGTTCTTGTGCAGGACGCCCTTCTGGGCCGCACGCATGATCTCCGGCTGGGCTGCCTGGAGAGCCGCGGAGGCCGCGGTCTTGTCGCCCGAGGCGATGGCGTCTTCCAGCTTGCGCAGGAAGGTGCGCATCCGCGAGCGGCGGGCCTGGTTGACGGAAGTGCGCCGCGCGATGACGCGGGCGGCCTTTTTAGCAGAAGCCGTATTGGCCATGGGTCTTGTCCCGGCGGCTGGCCCCGGATGATCGGGGCACAAGAAAACGAGGGCGGCGGCACGGGGCCGCCACGGATCGGCGTGTATAGTCGCGTGATTTCAGTCAGTCAACCGCGCAGCGAGCCCATCTGCGAATTTCGCACGGGTCCATCCACGTGCAGCACATTAGAAGGATTGTCCCAGCTTGTCGCGGGCGTCTCCCGCGCGGTTCCCGAGGCCCGATGTCATCCACGCCGAAGCGCAATCTCCTCCTCGTCGTGGTCTGGATGGCCGGGACCCTGCTGTCCTTCTCCGCCATCGCCGTGTCGATCCGGGCGCTGCACGGCACGTTGACGGTGTTCGAGATCCTTGCCCTGCGCAATATCGGCGGGCTGATCATCCTCGCCGCGATCATGGTTCTGGCTCCTGATCCGGGTCAGCGCATCCGGCCGAGCGAGCCCTTCATCCATGCGATGCGCAACACCATCCATTTCGGCGGGCAGGCGCTCTGGGCCTATGGGCTGACGGTCCTGCCGCTCGCCACGGTCTTCGCCATCGAGTTCACCACCCCGACCTGGGTGGCGATCTTCGCCGTCCTCTTTCTCGGTGAGCGCATGACGCGTTCGCGCGTCGCGGCGCTGGTCTTCGGCTTTCTCGGGGTCCTGGTCATCCTCCGGCCCGGCTTCGACAGTTTCAGGCCCGAGGCGCTGGCAGTGGCGGCGGCGGCCATCTGCTTCGGGGTCCAGCAGACGACGACCAAGTTCCTGACCGCGACCAATTCGACCTGGACCATCATGCTGTGGATGAACGTGGTCCAGCTGCCGCTCAATCTCGCCGCCAATGTGGTGATGGGCGAGCCGGCGTGGTTCCTCGGCAAGCTCGACCTGGCGCAATGGCTGCCGCTCATCGGCATCGGCGTCTGCGGCTTCACCGCCCACTACTGCCTCACCAACGCCTTCCGCCACGGCGACGCCATCGTGGTGACGCCGATCGATTTCCTGCGGGTGCCGCTGATCGGGGTCATCGGCTGGCTGGTCTATGGCGAGCAGCCCGAGGCTGCGGTGCTCCTCGGCGCCGCCATCGTCGTGGCGGGGGTGCTGATCAACATCTACGCGGAATCGCGCCCGCGCACGTGAGGGATCCTTCCGGTCCCCTTTCGGGACGGTGCGGTTAACGCCCGATGCCCGCCCTCGGCCCGGCGCCGTGGTCCGCAGGGCCGGGGTCGTGGCGACAGGGCCCGAAAGGCCGGTTCCGGCCCGGGACCAAAGGAGCAACCTGCCGGCACCCGCGATTCGGTCATGGTCCGTTCCCGAGCCGTTGCACAGGTTAACGGATGCGCGCCGGCAGGGCCGTTTCAGACTTCGCCCTTGCGCCGGGGCCACCGGATCGGTTACGCAGGCTTATCTGCGGTCAAAGACCGCGCCTGTCCGAGGACCGTCCGTGCCGATCGTCCGTGCATCCGCACCGATCTGCCTGCGCGCTTTCAGCGCCACGCCCTCGCTGTCCCTCCTTCTGCTTATCCGCCCCTGAGCACCGGCAGGGCCTTCCGGCCTTGGCGCTCAGGGGATCACATCACCGCAACCCGCAACCGGGGGCCTGCGAAGTGAGGCGCTATCGCCGCCGCGGCCCGCAGCAAGGACAGAGACCATGACCACCAGCACCCACGCATCGTCCAAGGACCGCGTCGTCATCTTCGACACCACCCTGCGCGACGGCGAGCAATGCCCCGGCGCCACCATGACCCTGGAGGAGAAGCTCCAGGTCGCCGATCTCCTCGACGAGATGGGCGTCGACATCATCGAGGCCGGCTTCCCCATCGCCTCGGTCGGCGATTTCGAGGCCGTGGTCGCAGTCGCCCAACGGGTGAAGAACGCCGTCGTCGCCGGCCTCGCCCGCGCCGGCATGAACGACATCGACCGCGCCGGCGAGGCGGTGCGCCATGCCCGCCGCCCGCGCATCCACACCTTCCTGTCGACCTCGCCGGTGCACATGAAGCACAAGCTGCAGAAGTCGCCCGACGAGGTCCTGGCCATGGTCGTGGCCTCGGTCACCCGCGCCCGCAACCTGGTCGATGACGTGGAATGGTCGGCCGAGGACGGCACCCGCACCGAGCATGATTTCCTCTGCCGCTGCGTCGAGGCGGCGATCAAGGCCGGCGCCACCACCATCAACATCCCCGACACGGTCGGCTATACGGCGCCAGACGAATACAAGGCACTGTTCGAGATGGTGCGGGCCCGCGTGCCGAACGCCGACAAGGCGGTGTTCTCGGTCCATTGCCACAACGACCTCGGCATGGCGGTGGCCAACACCATCGCTGGCGTCCAGGGCGGCGCCCGGCAGATCGAATGCACCATCAACGGCATCGGCGAACGGGCCGGCAATGCGGCGCTGGAGGAGATCGTCATGGCGATCAAGACCCGCAACGACATCTTCCCCTATGAGACCGGCATCGACGCGAAGATGCTGACCCGGGCCTCCAAGCTCGTCTCGACGGTGACCTCGTTCCCCGTCCAGTACAACAAGGCGATCGTCGGCCGGAACGCCTTCGCCCACGAGAGCGGCATCCACCAGGACGGCATGCTGAAGAACACCCAGACCTACGAGATCATGACGCCCGACTCCGTCGGCGTGAAGTCGACCTCTCTGGTCATGGGCAAGCATTCCGGCCGCAACGCCTTCAAGGACAAGCTGAAGAACCTCGGCTACCAGCTGTCCGACAACCAGCTGGAAGACGCTTTCGTCCGGTTCAAGGAACTCGCCGACCGCAAGAAGGTGATCTACGACGAGGATATCGAGGCGCTGGTGGACGAGAAGATCGCCCATAGCCAGGACCGCATGAAGGTCATGTCGCTCCTGGTCGTGGCCGGCACGATGGGGCCGCAGGCGGCGACCCTGACGCTCGATCTCGACGGCGTGCACAAGACGGTTCAGGCCTCCGGCAACGGTCCGGTCGATGCCGTCTTCAACGCCATCAAGGCGATCGTCCCGCACGAGGCGGTGCTGGAACTCTACCAGGTCCATGCCGTCACCCAGGGAACCGATGCCCAGGCGGAGGTCTCGGTGCGCCTGCAGGCGGACGGCAACACCTTCACCGGCAAGGGGGCTGATCCCGACACGCTGGTGTCCTCGGCCAAGGCCTATCTGTCGGCGCTGAACAAGCTCATCGCCAAGCGCGAGCGCCTGCACCCCCAGCACGGCACCGTCGCGGCGGAGTAGGCAGCGGAGCCATGCGCATCGGTATCGATCTCGGCGGCACCAAGATCGAGATCCTGGCCCTGGATGACCAGGGCCGGGAGCTGCTGCGCCGCCGGGTGGCAACGCCGCGGCACGACTACCGCGCCATCATCGCGGCCATGGCCGGCCTCGTCCTCGGCGCGGAGGCCGATCTTGGCCGGACCGGAACGGTGGGGGTCGGCATTCCCGGCGCGGTGTCGCCGGCCACCGGCCTCGTCAAGAACGCCAATACCACCGAGCTCATCGGCCATCCCCTCGACCAGGATCTCGCGGCGGCGCTCGGCCGCGAGGTCAGGCTTGAGAACGACGCCAATTGCTTCGCCCTGTCGGAGGCGGCGGACGGCGCTGCGGCGGGGGCCGGGGTGGTGTTCGGGCTGATCATCGGCACGGGGGCGGGGGCCGGCATCGTCATCGACGGCAAGGTTCTGCGCGGGCGCCACCTCATCGGCGGCGAGTTCGGGCACAACCCGCTGCCCTGGCCCACAGTCGCCGAGGTGGTCGATGCGCCCGCCTGCTATTGCGGACAGAAGGGCTGCCTGGAGACCTGGGTCTCGGGCACCGGCTTTGCCGAAGACCACCGGCGCGTGACCGGAGCGGCGGTGCCGGCCCCGGAGATCGTTGCCCGGGCCGCCGCGGGCGACGGGGATGCCGAGGCTTCCTACGGGCGCTATGTATCGCGCCTCGCCCGCGGTCTCGCCCAGGTCGTCAATCTCCTCGACCCCGACGTCATCGTGCTCGGCGGCGGCATGAGCAACGTGCCGACGCTCTGTGCCGACCTGCTGCCGGCCATGCGGCCCTATGTCTTCTCCGACGCCTGCACGACGCCCGTCGTCCAGGCGGCTCATGGCGATTCCTCCGGCGTGCGCGGTGCCGCCTGGCTCTGGCCGCCCGGTAACCCTGCCGTCTGACGCCGACGCCCGCGCGTCAAAAAAACCGCCGGCGTTCTGGACAGGGCGCATCACGTCTGGTAGTCACCCGGCTCCCGCGCGGCCCATGGCCGTTCCGGGCGTGGGTGATTAGCTCAGTTGGTAGAGCAGCTGACTCTTAATCAGCGGGTCGAAGGTTCGAATCCTTCATCACCCACCATTTTCCCCTTCGCGACTTGGACCTTCCGCGCTGTGCTCGCCCGCCCGCGTTGACCCCTTCATCCTCGCCTGTTACTTCAGAAAATTCTGAAAATCCAGACGGGTCGTTCATGAACCTGCCTCCCCTCATCCAGGCCTTCGTGCTGCATTTCGGCGAAATGGGGTCGCGCTGGGGCATCAACCGCACGGTCGGCCAGGTCTATGCGGTGATCTTCCTCGCCAACCGGCCGGTCTGCGCCGACGACCTCGTCGATGCTGTCGGCGTGGCCCGCTCCAACGTCGCCATGGCGCTGAAGGAGCTGCAGAGCTGGGAGCTGATCCGCCTCAAGCACGTGCCGGGCGAAAGGCGCGACTACTACGGCACGCTTGACGACATCTGGGCCATCGTCCGCAAGCTGGTCGAGCAGCGCAAGCGCCGCGAGATCGACCCGACGCTCACCGTGCTGCGCGAGTTGCTGATGCAGAGCCCGGCCTCGGAGGAGGAGCGTTTCGCCCAGGAGCGGATGCAGGAGATGCACGGTGTCATCGAACTCCTGACCGGATGGTACGACGACATCGAGCGGCTTGAGACGGAGAGGCTGGTGCAACTGCTCAGTCTCGGGTCGAAGATCGTCAAGGCGCTGGAGTGGAAGGACAAGCTGTTCGTCGCCAAGGGCGGCCGCGGCAAGCCGAAGGCACCGGGCGACGGGACGGCGGAGCGTCCCTGACGGGAGCGATCCCGCGCCGGCCGGCGTCGCCGTCGCCCGCAGACGGTGACAAACCAGTATTAATACCGGTTCCCTGCCACCCCGAAGTCGTGCAAATTATCAGCTTCGTTCCACCTGCGAATCAATCGTGCGCCGATTGCTTCTCAAGGAATGGATAGCCCATGATTCTGAAGCCGTTGGACCCCGCCAGCGGCGGCAGGTTCGAACACAGCGTCGTTGCATCCTGGCCTGGTTTCGTCGCGAAGACGAGCCGCCGGCTGACGGATTACAGCATCAGCTATGCGAGCCATCCGTCGGAGGCCTATCTCGCCCTGCACCATTTCGTGCGGCGCGATGGCGAGACGCGCATCGACGACATTCCCAGTTCATCTCTCCGCGATCTGAGGGGCAAGCTGACCCAGATTCCCGCAGGCTGCGGTGCGGAAGCCTGGACGGTCGGCCCCTCGCATGCGGGCCACGTGACCATGATGTTCTTCGATCCGCGCAAACTCGCCCCGGATCTCGACCGGGGCCCTGCCACCCCCCCGGTCAGGGCGCGGCTCTACTTTGAGGACAAGGACCTCATCGACGCGATGACGCGGCTCGACAGGATCCTGACGGAGGGCGAGAACCTCGCCGATCTGAGGGCCGAGTCGATCGGGCTGTTCATCGCGGCGCGAGTCCTTGAACTGTCACGCCTCGACATCGCGCGGGAGAAGACCGTCTTCGGCTCCCGCTCGCGGATGGCCGTGCTCGACGACTATCTGCGGGCCAACATCGGCAGTCCCGTCTCCATCGACGATCTGGCGCAACTGGTGGGGCTATCCCGCTTCCACCTCATCCGTTCGTTCCGCGATGCCTTCGGGGCGACGCCCTACCATTATTTCCTGCGGCTGCGGATGAACGAGGCCAAGCGCCTGCTGACCTCCACGAGCCTGCCGGTGACGCAGGTCGCCACGCGGGTGGGCTTCTCGAGCAGCACGCAGTTCGTGAAGATGTTCCGCGCCATGGAGGGCGTCACGCCCGGCAGCCTGCGCCAGCGCTGAACGGGTCAGACCGACTGGCGTCCGACGGTGACGTCGGTGGCCGCGGCGCCGGAGATCGGAAGAGCA
>JAIEPJ010000142.1 GCA_019749835.1 Phreatobacter sp.
CATCGAAAACGATCAGCAGGCCAGCAGAGTAGCTTAAACCAGCCGGGAATCTGTCCAAGGATCGGGGAGTAGCTCAGCCGTTTCCGCTTACGACAATTCGCGGGATTCGGAAGCGCATCAATACGGAACCCGACTTTCAACGCCCTCCGGTCTGGAGCACCAGCCAAAAGCAGCTGCTGGTCGACACCATCCTACGAAACTACGACGTGCCGAAATTGTACTGGCGCCGCACCAGCACAAAGGCGCCTGAAACCTACGACGTGGTCGATGGCCAGCAGCGGCTGCGGGCCATTTGGGACTTCTTCGACGGGAAATTTAAGCTCCCCAAAGACGCCGAACCCATCAATGGAGAGGCGATCGCTGGGTGCCTCTACGATGACCTGCCGGATGAAATCAGGAGCCACTTCGACGTCTACCCGCTCGACATCGTCATCCTCGAGGACACGGACGAGGATGAAGTCCGGGAAATGTTTCTGCGCCTCCAGAACGGCACCTCGCTAAAAGCGCAGGAAAAGAGGAACGCGTTCCCCGGCAAGATGCGGGATTTCGTCCGGCAAACCGCTCAACAGCCGTTTTTTCAGCGGGTTGGCTTTACCAACTCGCGCTTTGCCTATGACCACATTGCCGCACAGCTAATCCTACTTGAGATGCAGGGTGGCCCGGCAAACATCAAGAACGCTGACCTCAACAAAATGTATGACGATCACCGTGATTTCGACGCGTCATCGCCTGTCGGAAAGGCGGTCAAACGGGTTCTTGACATCCTTGCTTCCGTTTTTCAGGAAAAAACCCCTGAGCTTGAGCGGTATAACGTCATCGCATTGTACTGTGTGATCACTGAACTCCTCCGCCAGTACGTTATTGATGAGGTTCGGCCGCACTTGCATGACTGGTTTGTGGGGTTCGAGGCCATGAGGCGGCAGCAGGATGCCCGCCCAGAAGAAGAGGCCGACGCCGACTGGGTCAGCTATCGCGAGAAGATCAGCCACAGCACCGATGCAGGCGATTCAATACGCTTCCGAATGGAGTTTATGCTCCGACACCTACTGGAACAGTTCCCGGGGTTGTCGCCCAAGGACAACCAGCGCGGATTCACTCACGTGCAGAAGCTAGCGATATTCCGCCGAGACAAGGGGATCTGCCAGCTTCGGCTACGCTGCGATGGCGTGAAGATCACCTGGGATGACTGGCATGCGGACCACAAGGTCGCGTGGTCGCGAGGAGGCAAGAGCACCGTCGAGAATGGCCAGGTCGCTTGCCCGGCTTGCAACCTGGCGAAAGGGGCCGGTGTCATCCCAGTCGGTGCCAATCCGGCAAACTAGGAACGGCCGATGCATCAGAAAACCGTCCTCGTCATCGGAGCAGGCGCAAGTTTCGAATTTGGCTTACCGCTAGGCAGCCAACTCATTCCTCAAGTATCGGACGCTCTCGATTTCCGTTGGGAGTATGGCCATAGGCCCATTGGAAAGGGAGATCCGTTTGTTCTCGATGCTATTAGTCGATTAGCAAAGACTAAGGGCATCGACAGAAACGAATATACGCGCGCACTGGGTAAGTTGCGGAGCGGCGTGCATGGATTCCTGTCCATAGACAATTACCTGCATTCCCATTCAGAAGATACGCTCTTGGTGGAGGCAGGAAAGATTGCGATTGTGCGCTCAATTCTGGCCGCTGAAGCGAGAAGTGTACTTTATATAGATTATAGGAAAGGCGGCCGCCTTTCCTTTGATAAAATCAGAGAGACATGGCTTCTTCCATTTATTCGCTTATTAAACGCGAACGTTAAAGTACGTGATGTCGAAAATATTTTTGAAAAACTGGCTATCATTTGTTTCAACTATGATCGCTGTATAGAGCACGCACTCTATGAGTTTTTGCAGACATCGTTTGCAATTACACCAGAGAAGGCGGCCCAGTGCATGGAGCGCCTGCCCATAGTTCACCCTTACGGGGTCGTAGGGCCCCTTCCCTGGCAGAACGCCGCCAGGCCAGTGCCGTTTGGTGAATTCGAACGCAACGATCTTGAGGTTCTTGCTGAGAACATATTTCTTTTTACAGAGCAGAAGAAAGATGTCGAATTCAATACGTTCATTGACCTACACGTCACAAATGCGCAGAAACTAATGTTCCTAGGGTTCGGGTATTACCGTCAAAACATGGATTTGATTGCAAGAGAGCGTGATGATTTTATTGAGATAGTCGGAACGGCGAAGGGCTTGTCAGATGCGGACAAAAAGGCGGTGACTTATGACATTCGGAACCGGTTCCGGGTCCAGAAAGCATCGATCGTAAATGCGACGTTGGAAGATTTGACCTGCCTCGACATGATGAACGCGTACTCTCGTTTCCTCGCACCGATCTAGGTTCATAAATTAAGACTTACGCAACACCCCTCCCCTTCGAGTGCGATCAAGGGCTTGCGCGCAGCATAAGTCCGTTGCATAATTCAGCATGATTTTTGGCTATGCGCGGGTCAGCACCGACGGGCAAACACTCGATGCCCAACGCCAAGCGCTGAAGGCAGCCGGCGCCGACACCATCTACGCTGAAACTGTCAGTGGCGCCCGCGGCGATCGCCGCGAGCTTGGTAGACTACTGGCTAAGCTTCAGGCCGACGATGTCGTCCTGGTCACTCGGCTGGATAGGCTGGCCCGATCGACGCGCGACCTGCTGAACATCCTGGCCACCGTCGCCGAGCGCGGGGCCTCGTTCCGCTCCCTGGCCGAGGCCTGGGCGGATACAACCACGGCCCATGGCCGGTTGATGCTGACCTTCCTGGGCGGGATCGCCGAGTTCGAACGCGAGCTGATCAGAGCCCGAACGGCCGAGGGTCGTAGCCGGGCGAAGGATCGCGGCCAGAGCCTCGGAAGGCCGTTCAAGCTGACCCTCCACCAGCGCCAGGAAGCATTGGCCCGGCGGGCCAATGGCGAAGGTGTTCGGGAGATCGCCCGGAGCTACAACGTTAGCCCCAGCAGCATTTCGAGGCTGCGGCCTTGAGCGGGGTCTATCTAACTCGCCGAGACCCAGGCAGGAACATCTCCCGGTTCTATCGCATGCTGATCGTTCCCACCCTCTTCGGTGAATGGGTGCTTCTGCGGGAATGGGGGCGCATCGGCAGCGGTGGCACCGTGCGCGCCGATCCCTTTCCGAACGCAGGGGCAGCGCTCTTGGCGATGCAGTCGCTAGTCCGGGCCAAACATTCCCGCGGCTACATGACCCGGCAAGCTAGCGTGCCCGGTGGCGCGTAATAGGCGTGCAGGGGCCAGAGCGCGGCAACCTGAGCGTTGAAGACATCGATCGCTCAGGACTAAAATGTTGAACATGCGAGGTCGACGACCGCCCTGGATATCGTGGCTATTCGAGCCGTTTGCCTCATCGCCGCGACGGTGGGTGATTTCGGCTGGGCTCATTGTGGTCATTCTCGTCCTGGGCCTCAGTGGTAACCTTCCCTAGCCACCGGAGGGGTGCCGATCATGGCTGGAGCCAACTTCGACCTTGATGCCCTCGTCGGTTGGGCCATCACGGCCTTCCTGCTGATCGCCGCAGTTGCAATTGCGTGGTACCGCCGCTGGCGACGAGATCCTAAGGCCTTTAAAGCGCGCCTCGGTCAGACGACGCCCGGCACCCACCCGCCCGGGTCTTCAACACATCACCGGCCGAACGGTCGCGTTTAAGCGTCCCTGCCACGAGTGGCCGATCAGAGGGACCAACTGGCCAACTTTGTCGCCGATCGAACGGCAAGGACTAGCAGCGCGATGCCGCACGCAGCGTGAAGGACCATCCAGCACCAATATTCCAGGGAGAATTCAACGCCCAGCGACAGCAGGGGCGTGAGCCCCCTTGCGCCTGCCCGGCGTCGCCGCCGCACCCGGAGCTTGCCGCCGCCTTTCAGGCGCTTACCGGGGCACCTTCAGCAACTTCGCGCCGATGGGCGTCACGGTGAATGGCGAGCCGGCTGGCGCGATCGTCGCCGTCACCAAGCTGACCGAGGATGCCTACCGTCTCTCGCCGCTGTTCGCGAGCCTGAGTCCGTGGATGACTATCCTGGACGGCTATGGCAACGCCCCCTAAACGGGAGGGCGCCAGCATGGGTCAGTACTAGGCCAACAACCCGGTGGTTCTGGTGATTGTGCAGGTACTAGGGAACCAGGTTTCGATTCTGAGGAGGTTGTTTATCGCCCCTGAGGGCGTGCAGGTGGTCGTTGCGACGCGAGGCACCGCAGGGCTCGAGGATGCACAACCCGCAGAAGAACATGCGAGTGACGCCGCTTGGTCGAGCCGAGATAATCAGGCGGATCGTGGACGATGGACGGCCGCCGCGGAGGTCGCGGCCGGGTTCGGGATCAGCAAACGGACCGCCCGCAAATGGCTGTCACGAGGGCGGAGCGATAGAGCAGCCGGGCTCGGGAGCCGCTCGTCACGCCCCTCGGCAGTGGGCTCCGGGCCAGGGAGGATCTGGGCGGATCTGACGGTGCCGGTTCGCATTAGGCTCTCATTCGAGCTGAGACCCGTCCGGCTGATCTTTCGTTTTAAGGGGACGAGACGCTCCACTCCCGACGCTTGATGATCCCCGGCCTATCAAACCGAGCAGTGGCGCTTCAGAGGGCGAGTGATTCGCGATCAGTTCGGGGCGCTAGCTGCTGCATCCCGATCGTGTTTCAGTGGTCTCGATGAGTCAGACGAAGGCCGTTCAGCGATCTCGTCAAGGCACCTTCAAAATTTCCCCAGTTGTTGCTAAGAGGAAATTCTTCGTCAAATCACTTTTGCGTGAGAAAGAGCTTTTTTTGATGTGAGGCCAATGTTCCCTCTTTGATCTAGAGCGAATCGCGTTCATGACTCCTTTGTCGCTGGCAATTCCGCCAAATGACGAAAAGGAGCCTTCCATGATGCTCATCGATGCGCAGTCCCGTGAGGGAGGTCGTGAGTTCGAATCCCCCTCCAATACGCAACATCCTCATCCCGATACTGGAACGGGTGAGCGCAAAAGCATGGCAGTAGGCGTCGTCGAAGCCGCGGCCTTGATGAACGTCGGTGTCTCGACCGTCTACCGGCTGCTCAGCCGAGGCGAGCTCGCGCGGCTCAAGCTCGGCCACCGGACCCTGATCCGTCGCAGTGACCTTGAGGCCTTTCTCACCTCGCTGGAGGTGAAGGGTCGTGGCTGAACCCTTGGGGTGGGGGCTCACCCCAAGGCGGCGGGATGAGGAGCCTCGTTCACGGCTCTTCCTCCCGCCCTCAGCTGCCCCAGGCGCGGCGCCTCTGACAGGCCGAAAAGGCCCGTTTTCAATGACCCGAAGCCGAATTTTTGCACCCGAAGGGCGGGTTTCGCCGCCCTCTACCCCCGTTAAGCGTGAGCTGAGTCACATGTCCAAAGATACCAAGCCGCCGGCCGAGCTGTGGGCCAACACTTTCCGTGCCGCCAACGAGAAGGGCCCTTACTCCCTCGCCTTTAAGGAGCTCGCCGCGTTCTGCGTGGCCGACGGCATCAAGCCGCTCGACCTCAATGACGCGGTGCTGCGGCGGTTCCGCAAGTTCCTCCGGGAGAACGACCACGACACCAATCGCGCCGGGTCCAAAGTGGCCGAAGCCCGCCACGTGATCTATCACCTGCGTCAGCACCGCGACACTGCGGGGCTCATACCCGATCGAGGAATCCGGCCGCCGCGAGGGGCCCGTCAGCTCCAGCTGGCCTCGCTCAATCCCCAGTGGTGCAGCGATCTGACGTTCATCCGTCAGGTCTTGAACGGGCATCGAGCCAAGTCTGCACAGGACGCTGCAGAGCGCGTAGTCCTCAATCTCATCGAGATCACGGGCAAGTTCTCGCCACCTATCAAAAGCGCGGACGAACTGTTCCAGTTGAACACCTTCTCAGACCTCTATGAGGTCAAGTTCGGGAAGACCGACGAGAAGAACCTCCACGAAGCGGCCTATCGCTTCCTCGGCCTCGCCATCCGCTACCACGAAGCTCGCGGCGGGCGCGATGAACTGGTGGAGCAGTTCGAAGCCGCTCGCAACCGCATGGGCACGCGCAAGCGCGACATCGCGCCCCGTGATCTCGACCGCGCCGGGCAGATCGATGACGAAACCTGGACAGCAATGCAGGTTGAAGCGATCCGTCGTCTTCATGTCGCCGCCGCTTCGCCAGCAAAAAAGCGCAAGGATGACGCCGCTCGTGTAGGCCTTTACGTGATGGTCCTGAGCATCACGGGCCGCACCCGCCTCGCCGTTTGCGAAGCGAAGTTCGCCCTCCCTCTTGAGGCGAGCGATAACGAGCCAAGCGCTGAGGCTGCGATCCTCGTGGACAATACTCCCGTGCCGTTGGGCCCGGCCCATGTCGCCGCGATCGCTGCCTGGCGCCGCTCGCGTCACAACTGCTGGGGCATCGACAACCGCCTGGTGTTCGCTGGCCGCGACGGCTCAGCGCCCAATGAAAGCAGCTTCACCACCACCACCAAGGGGTTCGGGACGCTCTTCAATGTCGACATCACCCCCCGCACGTTGCGCCTTGATGTCGTCAGCAAGCTTGCCGACAAAAAGGTGCCGGCGGGCCAGATCCAGAGCCACCTCGGCATCAAGCAGCTCATCAATCTGAAATCGCAGTTCCGCCAGCTGATCGCGGAACGCTCCGCCGAGCTTTTCGGCAAGGCCGTTGTGGATGGAGCTGGCCCCAAGAAGAACGACACCGAGGAGTGGGGCGATGACTAAGCGCTCCTGCTCCATCCCGCTCACGTCTATGAGCGCCTCCGATCAGGACAAGATCAACCGGGCACTCAAGGTCGACAAGGCGCGTTTCATTGTGGGCAAGAGTGCGTTGCCGCCGCTGGAAGATTCGACCAAGCGCAACCTGCAGCAAGTGTTCGAACGTCTGACCTGGTGGATCCAAAGCCATGCGCCTGACCAGGCGGCTCTGCCTCTCGTCGAACGGCTGTTCGAACCGGTCCTCATCGTGGGCTTCGTCGATTACGTGCTGGAAACGGCCAGTGGTGAAACCGCCGTCGCTTACTGCGAACGTCTCAAGATGCTCGCGGGCCGCATCGCGCCAGAACGAAGCCTGAAGGCGTTCGTCAAAGCGCGCCGTATCGCTGCTCCGTTCATGAACAAGGCCATGAACGCGTCCCCCATGTCACCGCCTGAAATCCTCATGACGGGTCTCGCCGCCATGAGGCACGCCCAGCGCGAGCTCGCGTGGTTGACTGACGACACAAAAGGTCCACAGGTCCTTGCCCACCGTGGATTTGCCGAGGTCATCTTCCGCAACGGGCTGATTATCGCTTTCCTCGCGGTGATCCCACTGCGGGCGTCTGACCTTCTCGCCCTGCAGGTGACCGACATCGTCCGCCGGGGCGGGTACTACTATGTAACTGTCACGAACCAGAAGACGGATCGGGGTTCCACCAATCGCCGCAAGCTGCCGGCGGAGCTCACCCCATGGTTCGACCTTTACCTCAATGAGGTGCGCCCGGCGTTGGTTGGTCGTAAGGGCAAGTCCCCGGCCTTGTGGATCAACTGCCGCAGCCGTCCGCTGAAGTATCCCGGCCTATATCGCGCGTTCGTGCAGACCATCGAGGAGTTTTCGGGCAACGAGATGAATCCTCATCGCGTTCGCCATGCAGCAGCGACATTCGCGCACATGTGCGGTTTCAGCGCCGAGGACGCGGCGCATGTCCTGCAGCACCACACCATCAGCACCGTCCAGGCGTTCTACAACTCGGCTAAGCCCGTCTTCCTCGATCTTCTGGTGGCCGACGTCGCGGAGTGCCATGACGTTTAAAGGAAGGCCAACTTCTACCCAAGAATCTCTTTCGATCCTGCGAGGATCGTGAAGATTTCCCCCATAAGGAAGCTTCCGCCTCAGGCCTAGGCCAACTCAACTCAAACCTGAGGATACAAAATGTTCTACTTCTCCGACAATACGAGTGGGCGCGTTCTGGACGTCCGCGACGAAGAGGCAAGGGTCGCCTTCGCCTTTGCTGACCATACGTTCCAGGGCGGTCTCGTCCGCCTTGCCATGAACCTCTATGCGCTCGCCCGCTTGGCAGAGGATTCGCGCTCAATGAGCGCGCATGCGTTCGCCTTGCGAAATTGCGCGCGCGACCTGTCCATGGCGCTGACGCTCATGCCTCGCCTCGCACACGGCGCGGACAAGCTCGCACCGCTCGTCGAGGCGGTTTTCAACGACCCTGTCGAACGCGCCGACAATCTCATCCTTCAGCTCGCCGCTCCGTGGCTCGCTACTGCCAAAGAGTAACCCATCACAAGTCTGTCGCCTTTACCCGGGCCCGCCTCTGACCCAGAGGCGGGCCTCTCCATATCCGGAAAGACCCTATGACCTACACATCCATTCAGACCATCGTCCGCCTCGGCAACATCCGCCTGCCGGACCCAAAGCATTGGACAACTGGTACGCCGCGGTTCGCTGTCGGCTCCCTTCAGCCGTCATCGCTGCCCGCCGCCGGTCCCTCGGCTGTCCATTGGCCCATGCGTGCCGATCGCCCGACCCAGCACCTTCTGCCGTTGCATGGCGGTATCGCCGCGCCACAGGCTCCATCCGTTCTTCGTCGGAGGGTGCCTGACATCAGCGGTGGAATCGCCGCGCCACCCTCGTTGGAACAGCTCATCCGCCCGCCTGTTTCGGGCGCCGTTTGGGCCGACCCGACCATACAGTCACGTCTCGCCCCGACCATCTCGGTGCAGATCTACGCGGGCGGCACTTACGCACTCAAGGACCTGCGATATCGCCTGAACGCGACCACCTACAAGGTCGGGTCCACATCGCGATTGTCTCCTCACGACCGCTTCGAGGAGTTGCGTACATCGCAGTATGGTTGCATGCGCATGGACGCGACAGGACACTGGTACGGCGAGCCAGGCTTCGAGGATTGGATCCTCGTTGCAGTGCCCCGTGAGATCAGAGTCGCGATGGCAAGCTGCGTCGTCATCCTCCCCGAATCCATCGGGGTCCGGTTGCCGCTGAACATGACGGCCGCCGCGTTCGAAGCCGAGCTCGCAGCGCGCCTGGCGCCCTTCGAGATTGGCCGCTGGGCTCGTTCGGAGAGTGGCAAGCGCGCGTTGCTGGCGAAGGGGGTCGATCCCCTCTGCACTGTGCGCGGAACTCGCGTGATCGAAAACGGATTCGAAATCGTCCGCGAAGCCCGCGAGTTTTACCCATTCCGCCCGTACCGTGACTTCGAGGCGCTGATCTCCTTGGCTGAGGAAATCGTCCTCGAAGCGGTGACGTGACCGGGGTGCAGGGCGGCCGGCAAGCTGGCTGCCCTGCAGACCGCCATCGGGCAGCCAACCACGTCGCTTGACGACGACCACCTCCATGAGAGCCACTGCCGTCGGCCTCGCCAGAGCCACGAATCTGGACGTTCAGCAGCTCATCGGCGGTCCACCCGAACAACTGAATTCGCCCGGCCGGAACGCGACAGCGCGAGGGCCGAGGCAACAGGACCTTCCATGAAACTCTACGTCGTCTCCGATCTCCATTTCGAAACGGCCCCAGCATGGTCGTTTCCGGAGGACCTTCCCAACTTCGACGTCGCCATCCTTGCCGGCGACATCGATTGCCCACTCGACCGCGCAATTGACCGGATCGCCGCAACGCCTTGCCTGATGGACAAACCGGTCGTGCTGGTGCCGGGCAATCACGAGTTCGACGGTGGGGTCTTCCAGGACGTTCTGGCCGAAAGTGAGGTAAGGGCGGCCGCGAACCCGCGCGTCCACCTGCTTCACCGAAGAGCAGTAGTCGTTCAGGGCGTCCGCTTCGTGGGCGCCACCCTCTGGACCGACTACGAGCTCAACCGAACGACACGCGCCAGCATGATTCTCGCCGGGCAGGAGATGCCCGACCACAAGGCCATCCGCTATCGCGAGCCGTCAGGCCACATCAGCCGCTTCATGCCTTGGCATGCGCGGCGGGAGCACAAGCTCGACAGAGCCTTCATCGAGGCAGAGCTTGCCTCGCCATTCGATGGACCCACGGTCGTCGTGGCCCATCATCTGCCTTCACGGCAGTCGATCGCGACTCGCTTTGTCGGTAACCCGCTGAACCCGGCGTTCGCATCAGAACTCGGGCCACTTATCAAGGAATTCCGACCCGCGCTTTGGGTGCACGGGCACTCCCACCATTCAATGGATTATCTGCTCGGCGAAACCCGTATCCTATCAAACCCCAAAGGCTATGGGCCTTTCGAAGGGAAGCCTCGGACCGAGAACCCTGGCTTCCAACCGGCCATGATCGTTGAGGTTTAGGTCTGCGCACCTGGCGCCGACCCTCTTGGGCTTACGGCGCGATTGGACCAAGTGCGCCAATTCTCGATCGCCGCGCTCGTTCGGCTACTCTCTGGTCGGAGGATCTTGCCGAGCACCTTGGGCAACCACGCGGAGGGAGCCATCGGGCAACGGGCGCTGCATCGCTTTGGCCTCCGACCATGGCGCGCGCAGCCAAGCCTCCCGCTCATCGGCCGTGGTTAGGATCACCGGCATGGCCTTGGGATGGATCGCGCCAACTTCCGCGTTGGGCTCGGTCGTGAGAAACGCATAGAGATCGACGGTCACCTCGCCCTCCTTCACCTTCCTGACGCTGGTCCAGTTTGTCCAAATCCCGGCGAAGAATGCGAGCGGTCGGTCTTCGGCGAAGGCGAACCAAGCCGGCCCTTTGATCGCGGCACCCCACTCCGAGAAGCTGGTGAATGGCACGAGGCAGCGATGCTCGACGCCCGTCCACCGACGCCAATGCGGCGAGGCAAGGTTCCGGACGTTGGTCACCCCGGGATCGGTCTTCTTGCCCTCTAGAACGAAGACCGGTGACGGCATGCCCCAGCGCGCCAGCGCAAGTTCGCGACCGTCGGCACTATTGCGAACGATGGGCGCGGAATAGTCCGGGAAGATACCCGGCATGGGTGGCAGATTGCCTGTGCGATCAATCATTGCGCCCGCAAGCTCGAGGATTGCCTGCTGGCCTTTGGTGAGGCTGTAAAGATTGCACATGGCTCATCCTCCCGCAGCCGCATGCCTGTCGACAAGGGGATTGCGCGATCGGGCATCTTTAGAACATAACAGGAACATACATTAGGAGGACAACGTGGCCAACGCGATTCCGGATCCGGCGAATAACGAGCCCGAAGACCTCATCATCAGCGAGGATGACGTTGATGCCGCCATTGCCGAGGCTGGGGGAGACCCGCGTGAGACTGTGCGGGCTCTGCTCCACGACATCGCCGTCCTCGCGCTGGACCACGCGCGCAGCGTGAGCAGCGGGTATCGACGGCAACGGATGTTCGGCTCGATCGACCTGCTCAAACTGCCCTGAGCCAACGTGCCGCCGAAGCTTACGATATCGCTTCTGCGATCCGAGGGAGTTCTGGGCGCCTGGGTCCACTGCATGAACATGCGGTGCCGGAACTACGCTTACATCACCTGGGAGCGGATGCGGGTACGGGGAACCGAAGAGGTTCGCGATCTTGAAATCCGCGGTCGTCTCAAGTGCTCAGTCTGCGGCTCACGCGAGGTGCGGATCAGGCCCTATTGGACACAACCGCCGGACTAGCAAATCCGTTTCTGGAAGAGGGAACTGGCGCGTGACGATCGTCTGCTTCGCGCCTCTAATGCGGACATCCGGCCGCTTGCGGAAGGCGGACCTCCCTCCGCCATCTCCATGCCTTGTGCCCGTAGCGATCCGGCGTGCTGCGTGCCAACCACTCCGCAAAGGGCCGCACCCGTACGGCGTCAGGCGACCTTGCCGATGAAGTTCTCGATGGAGTCCCGGACCTCCTCCAGCGTCCGACCGACGCTCACCGCCGTCGCTGTCACCGCTCTTGACGTCTCGGTCGTGGCTTCGACGATGGCGCTGAGCTCGCGGGTTGCCGATGCGGTCTCAGCCGAACTGTCCGCGGCGATGTCCACGCTGGTCATGATCTGCGTGGTTCCTGCTATTTGCTGTTCGATGGCGCCGGCCATCGATACCGTGCCGTCGCGGACCGCGCCGATGACCCGTCCCACGTCGGTGATGGCGCCGACCGTCGCCAGGGTCGAATCCTGGATCGCGATGATCCGGCCGCGGATGACGTCGGTGGCCCGGGCCGTTTGGGCCGCCAGCAATTTCACCTCGCCGGCGACCACGGCGAAGCCGCGGCCAGCCTCGCCAGCCCTGGCGGCCTCGATGGTCGCGTTGAGAGCGAGGAGGTTCGTCTGGGCGGCCAGCGTCTCGATCAGCTCAACCGCCCCTCCGATTGCCTGGGCCGAGCTGGAGAGCTCTTGCACCTGGCGGCTGGCGCGCTCGGCCTTCGCCGCCACATCCGCGACGATGGCGCGCGTCTGGGCGACCTCGGTCGAGATCAGAGAGATGGCTTCGGAGAGTTCACTGCTGCACCGGGCGACGGACTGAACCTGTTCTGCCGCGCTGCTGGCCCCCACCAGGGCGCTCGACGCCTGCGCATTTGCACGTACCGCATTGCCGGCGAGGGCGTCGCCGATGCTGCGGAACTCCGCCATCCGCTTTTCGACGTCGCCGAGGGCTGCCAGAACTCCGGTACGGAAGCGCGCGATCTCCTGTTGGAGAGCGCCCTGCTGCGCCGCCTTCCGGGCGGCGTCGGCCGCCGCATCGGTTGCAGCACGCTGCCGCTCCAAGAGAACCGACCGGAACTCTTCGACGGCCCGGGCGACCGCCCCGATCTCGTCGCGGCGCTGGGCGCCGTCCACCTTGGCTCCGGTCTCGCCGGCCGCGATGTCCGTCATTGCGCGGCTCAACTGACCGATCGGCCCGGTCATCATCCGGTTGATGCCGAGGGCCGCTCCGCCGAACACCAGGACGAACATAAGCAGAGCGACTGAAGTCACCTTTAGGTCGGAGCCGACGCGCACCACGAGGGCATCGGCCAAAGACCGCAGGCTCTCCACATTGTCACGGCTCATCGTTGCGAGGCTGGACTCTATCGCCTTCTCAGTATCCTGGAACCGCTGTTCTGCAGCCTGGCTGCGCTCGATCGCGCCGTGAAGCTGCATCACCAGTTGCGCCATGCGGAACCGACCTCTCTCGGCGAGCCGCGCGATCTGCCGGTGGTTGGCGATGCCGGCCCGGCGCATGGCGCGCGACGTCTCGTCCAGGAGGTCGGTCAGGCTGTTGAGCGCGGCGCGCGTGCGCTCGACGTCGTCCATTTTGAGCCCGAAGACGAGGCGTGCGAAGGCCTCGGCGATCGCCGCCTCGTTCGCCTCCACGCGTTGTGCCACGGCCTTGCCGGAGCCGTTCTCGATTGCGTCCAACGTCGCTCGCAGGGCGCCGATGGTTTCGCCGAAGGTGACAAGGGCGCTGGGGGTGAGCAACTTGACCTCGTCGATGCGCGCCCGCGCCACCATGAAGTCGCTTACTGCGTCTTCCAGTGATCGCAAGGCTGCATCGATGGCCTGGGCACGGGTTTGCGGCATTTTCGGCCGCAGGGCTTCAAAGGCGGGCCCGATCGGGGCGAGGATGGAGGCGACGAGCTCGGGAACCTTGGCCTCGGTTGGCTCCGCAATCTGCCGCGTTGCCAAGAGCGACTGGCGGACCGAGGCACTGAATTCCTGGATCGGACCGATCGTCCTGCTCGTCTCGAGCAAGTGCCGCGCGTCGCGGTCGAGGGTCAGGCCGCTCATCAGGAACCAAGCCGCCATGACCAACATGATCAGCGCCAGCGGCAGGCCAAACATGGCCACGAATTTCGTCCTGAGTGTCACGTCGCTGCCCCATATTCCCTAAGGGAAGGTAGTGCCCGACGGTAAACGGCGCGTAACCGTTCAGGCGTCGTCGACCGCCCCTTTCGGCCGAGGCATCCCAGCAGCCGGCGTGGCCGGCCGGCTTGCACGACGTCAGATGGGCCAAACGCTCCAGTATGCGGGAAGGCCAAGCGTGGCCCTCCGGCATACATTCAGGCAGTCGGGTGCTATTGAACCGACCCGGTTTTGCCGGAGGTCGGTTGTCTTGATTTCTGACGAAGCCGCCTGAGCCCAGAGCGGACATTCCCAATTGCCGCTTGGGGCCCAAAAGCGGCGGGATGCCCTTCCGCTTCGCGCCGCCGTAGCTGACGCTGGCTGCCAGCCCGCTAGCGGACATTGGTGACATGTTCGTTGCGCCCAAATTGAATTCCGAAGCGTGGTGGTCGCAACCTCCATCACCCATCTCGACTTCGATCCGCGGATCCCGCTTGCCCGCGAGATCGCCTCCAGATGGATAACCTCTCCAGCCACAAGGGTCCGCGGGCCGGCGAGATGATCGCCGCTGTCGGCGCAGAGCTGCGCTCCCTGCCGCCATGCAGCCCCGACTTCAATCCCATCGAAAACGCCTTTGCCAAGCTCAAGGCCCTGCTCCGCATGGCCGCCGAGCGGACAGTCGATGGCCTCTGGTCCGCCATCGGACGGTTGATTGATCTCTTCAAGCCCGAAGAGTGCCGAAACTACTTTGCCGCCGCAGGCTGTGATGCAACATGATGGGAAAGTGCCTAGCGCGAGCCGCGCATTGCTCTCGTTACTAGAATTGCAGTCTGATGCCTGCGCTTGCGCCGTATGCATTCATACGGGCACTAAAGCGCGCATCGGCCCGCAAAAAACCGATGAGGCGCGTGCCATCAGCATGAACCGATACGCCCCCACCCACATGATATGAGGTCCCGTTGCCCTCAGTCCTAATGGGAATCTCTACCCCTGACACTGTATAGCGGGCGGTATTGCTCCCCAGCAGATCTCGCGCAATGCCGGCAGACAAAAAGGGTTTAAGAGTGAATGCGCGATGGGGTGCCCAGGTAGTGCCAACGGTAAACCCTGCCCGTGCAACCAAGCTTTCAAAAGGGCTGAAGCCGAGCACGCCGTTGCCCTCACCAAGGTTGAGGGCGCCAAGGTCGATCTTTGAGTAGGTCATGGATAGGGCAGGGGTCACGAACCAGTCATGGCCGAGTGCCCACCGGTGAGCTGCGGCCATGGCAATCTGGCTGTTGGTCCCCCTGATGGATTGGTGGCCGGTCGATATGGCAGGGCTGCTGACTTGGCCGTCGATGTTGTCGCGTCGTGCGTTCACCTCGAAGGTGAAATCCCTGTTTGATAGAGCAGCATAAAGGCCAAGAGAGGGAATGTTCAGCGAGGCGGTGATCTTTGAGCCGGTGTCCTGCGTAAAGGTTTGTGCAAAGGCCGCAACCAGCCCAATGTTGAGGGCCCATTCCGTGCCGCGCAAGTTGTAGGCACCAAGATCGAGCCCGGCGTGCATGCCGTTGAATGTGGATGCTGGGCGGGCAAGCCCTGTGACTGTTCCTGTCCCCGGCACCTGCGCCTGCCCAACAAATTTTTCTGACACTGCGCCGCTATAGGGCCTAACAAACAGACTTATTCCCACCTGATCAGCATGAGGATCCATAGGGCGGCCAATAAGGGCAAGGCTGTCTTGGTAGGATAGCCCCGTCAGCCCGGAGACAGCCGAGGGTACAACCGTCTTCAAGGAAGTGGCTGCAGCAGTATCGACCGTGGAGGCGATAACCCAGTCATCCCCCCTCGGCTCGAAAGCGTAAGACACAAGGCCTCGACCAGCGGGCAATCCGCTGATCGAAAATTGGGACCCTGCTGCCCCTTGGGCAATAACAATTGGCTGGCCGAAGAATCCTCGATTGGACTCATCAAGGACATTGAGAACGATTGATCCGCTGCCCATTCCAGCTGTCGCCACCAATCGGTCGGCACCCGCAGTCGTTGCAGAAAAGCGAGCGTCGATCCCGATAATGGAGCCTGCTGAACCCACATATCGATTGGCTCGGGTGACATCTCCAACGAAGCCGTTGCGCATGTCCAGTGTGCCGCCATTGATCAGTTGGCCAGCGACGGCGAGTTCTCCGCGTTCAAGCTTCACGGTTGCGCCAGCAACATTGATGAGGTCCCCCCCGATCGGAAGCTCCACGGGCGCTGTTGCGACCATAGTGCCGGCGTTTGTCACAGACCCAGAAACGGACCCCTGCAGTATGGCAGTGCCGTCGTTGAACAGTGTTTCTATGCGACCTGTGTTTTCGAGAAGTCCGGCATTGCTGACCTGACCGGCGAGGCCTGCATTTGCAAAGCTTGCCGTGGACGCGACCGTGACTCCCTGCAGCACGCCGCTGGCGAGGTTGACCAGGGTGCCGCTTGCAAGTGTTGCAGCACCGCTGACCTGTCCGCCATTATCCACCCGTCCGCCCTGCAGGGTGAGGGTGCCGGTGATCTGGCCTGTATTGGCGAAGCTGCCGCCGGTCTGGATGAGGGAGGCGAGGGCGCCGGCATTGCTGCCCGTGCCGGCATTGGTAAGGGCCCCTGTGACGCCGCCGGCTTCGTTGACGAAGAGGCCGGCATTGCTGACCTGACCGGCGAGGCCTGCATTTGCAAAGCTTGCCGTGGACGCGACCGTGACTCCCTGCAGCACGCCGCTGGCGAGGTTGACCAGGGTGCCGCTTGCAAGTGTTGCAGCACCGCTGACCTGTCCGCCATTATCCACCCGTCCGCCCTGCAGGGTGAGGGTGCCGGTGATCTGGCCTGTATTGGCGAAGCTGCCGCCGGTCTGGATGAGGGAGGCGAGGGCGCCGGCATTGCTGCCCGTGCCGGCATTGGTAAGGGCCCCTGTGACGCCGCCGGCTTCGTTGACGAAGAGGCCGGCATTGCTGACCTGACCGGCGAGGCCTGCATTTGCAAAGCTTGCCGTGGACGCGACCGTGACCTGTCCAACCGAACCACCAGGGCTCGTGGTCAGCGTACCGCCGTCAACAGATATGGCCCCACCAAGACGCCCTCCCAGAGCGTCCCCTACCTGCAGAATGCCGGCGATTATCGTGGTGGCCCCGGCAAAGCCAGAACTGTCGCCCGAGAGAATGACCGTACCGGTACCGGTTTTTTCCAGAGAACCTCCGCCAGAGATCACACCAGCAAAAGTGCCGATGCCGGTCTGATCAAAGACGAGACGGGCGCCCGGATTGATCGCGACATTTCCAGTGAGTGAATTCGTATGACCGATCAGCGTTCCCGCATGCACAACAGCGCCGCCAAAGCCATTATTGCCAGTCAGAACCAGAGTGCCGGCTCCGAGCTTGGCAAGGCTTGCAGCCCCTGTCAGCGGTGAAGAGATGCTGGCGGTCGCTCCGGCATCGACCACTATGGTTCCTGCCTGCCCACTTGTTGGAGCAAGGAGGAGTGAACCGCCGGAAAGCGTGTACCCGGTCGTGGAAAACTGCAGCGTATCGAATGCTTGTGTGCCTTCGATCGAGATCACGCCTCCGTTGCTGCCGGAGAAGACGCCGACAGATCCACCCCAGGCCCCGTTGATGCCGGCCGCACCATCAGGGCCGGTCCAGTTGGTGTTCGCTGCACTCCATGTTCCGGCGCCACCGCCGACTGTTCCATCGCCCGCAACATCAGAGCCGTCCCAAAACTGCAAGCTTTGGCCGGCTCCAGATACGATGAGATTGACCTGACCTGGTATTGCGGTCTCGACCTGAAAGTTGGCGACGCTAAACCCGCCGGTCCCCACCACACTGGTGGTTGCAAAACTGCCTGAGAGGGGCAGGTCGCGATAATTGAAAAGGCGGTAGGCGCCAGCTGCCGCCGTATGAGCTTCCAGTGTGCCACCAAGCGTCAGGCTGCCATTGACGACGACGAGGTCATTGCCTGTGATCGGGTGGCTACCGCCAACAACTCCCGGGCTATTGAGCTCAAATCGAGAGAGGGAACTGCCGGTCAGGGTAAGCGAACCGTCGATCGTGAGGGTTCCTGGACTGTTGCCGGCCGCAAGGGTCCCAGCCACCGTGACTGAGCCTGTAATGCTGCCAGAGCCGCCCAGCGTGCCGCCCACGGCCACGTTGACGGCACCGCCCAACTGGCCTGAGCCGGCCGCACCGACAAGTAGCGTGCCTCCACTAATTGTCGTGGTCCCTGTAAAGGCGCTGTTGTCGCCTGTCAGAACTGTCGTTCCGGCCTCATGAAGGATGGTGCCATTGCCTGTGATAGGCAGCGCGAGGGTGCTGGCAGCTCCTGTATGGTTGAAGACGAGAGTACCAGCCCCTCCGCCAAATGCGATGCCACTTGCTAGCAGGGTCCCCCAGCCTCCAGCGGGCGCGCCTGATACTGCGCCAATGTTCAATTGACCCAAAGAGCCTGCGCTTGCGGCGAGCGTGACAAGGCCAGCACCACCACCAACGCTGACCTGCCCGCCAGCGGCTAGGGTGACAGCGCCAGTGCCGGATCCGCCAATACCCAAGCTGCCAGTAACAGTCCAGGTCGAGCCGTTGCCGGTCACATTGAGGGTGCCATTGCTGCCAGGAAGGCTGCCGATGAGCCCTGACGCACTGCTAAGTGTTCCACTATCGGTAACAGAGACGCTTCCAGCTCCGCTCGCCCCAACCACCAAGCTGCCGGCATTGTTCCAGGCTGTACCGGCCCCAGCGATAGTCACGGTACCATTGCCGCTCGCATCATTGCCGACTGTCCCGCTGGCACTCGTGACAAGGCCACCGCTTGCGACCGACAAACTGCCGGTTCCGGCACCGCCAACGCGCAACTCCGTCGAACTGGTCCAGCTGGAGCCGCTCCCGGCGATGCTGGCCACGCCCGTGGAGCCGAGATGGCGGCCGATAAAGCCAGCCTCGTTGCTGACTATGCCACCGTTCTCGACGTTTAAGGTTCCGTTGCTAAAAGTGCCAACGCTGATGCTGTTGGAGGCATTCCAGCGGGACCCGGTATCGCGCACCACCACGGTGCCGGTGCCACCGGTCTCCCCACCGATGAAGGCAACCCCCCCGGAACCGAACAGAGCGCCAGTGTCGACAACCAACGTCCCAACGCCCCGGCTGCCAACATGCAGCATCGAGGCGCTTGCAAGACTTGATCCGGCACCGCTGACGGAGACAGTTCCCGTCGACCCCACGAACCGGGCGATATAATGAAATGTGCCTATCGTGACGACGGCACCGTTCTGAACGGTGAGCGAACCGCTGCCAGCACTGCCGGTATGCAACATATTGACAATCGACAGACGCGACGGTGCACCGGTCACGCTGACGTCTCCAGCGTGCCCGGCGGCTCCCCCAATGTAAAACCAGTTGGCATTGACGGTGCCACCGTCTGCGATCGCGAGGCTGCCATTGGCGGAATCTGCAAGGCGGACTGTGCCAGCACTCCAGCTTGGCACAATCGTCGACAGAGCGGGGGTGACGTTCCCGGAAGCCTCAACAGTCTGAGCCAGGCCTCGTCCGGTCGCGCTGAGCGCAACGACTCCTGTGAGAAGAGCTGTAGTGCAAAGGAGCCCAATCTTGCGTTTCGGTGAAAAGCGCAGGGGCTGTGCTCCTCCCAAAGCTGCTCCCCCAACCACGCCCACCTTGACAATTCCCCAATAAGCTGGCGTCAGGCGCCCTCTGCCTCCATGCTCAAGGGACGCAACGACATGACGTAGGTGCCTTGACCACGAATCGGATCGCCCCCCAAGCAAGAGCCCAAACACTATTGAATATTTTGGTTAATAGTCAGTTAAATCAATACTTCTCAGTATTAATTGAATTAATATAAAGTAATTCAATATAACAATACACTTTATTGCTAAATTAATGCCTGTTGAGGTTTTTTGTAAATGGGGTGCGGCGTGAGGTGCGGGCTTTTAGGGAGCTTTATCTTGCGGCATATTACAGTGGTGATTCGGGAGAATCGGCGAGAGCCTAGTTCATTTGCAGGTTCCCACCTGTCCAAAGGCGCGCTCGAATGCGGGTAGTTGTCGCCTCGCTTCTGCTCAGCCGAGCCAGCGTCCGGGCAACGGTCACAGCGATTGCTGGGCTCCACATTGGGGCGCGTCATAGGAAGGGCTCGTCTTTGACGAATGTTAGGACCCATAAAGGCGCGGAAACTCGGCTCTCGTCGTTTCTGGCTCTTGTTCTCAGCCTTTTCTCGCTAGAAACCGGACTGAGCGGGTCTCTCGTTTGGGCACAATCTCGTCCGGCTCAGGGGGCAGCAGCCTCTCCCCTGCCAGGTGGTGCCTCTTCGCTCAACGAGACCTATCAGGACTGGGTTGTCTCTTGCGTGCAGCAAGGCCCTGGCAAGCGCTGTCTCATCTCACAAATCCAGTTGCAGCCGGGCGGTCAGCGCGTTCTCGCAGTCGAATTGCTGCCTCCTGCAGCCAATGTTGTGAAGGGGACATTAGCTTTGCCATTTGGTCTCGCACTGGATGCGGGTGTCACGCTCCAGATCGACGATAGGCCTGCAGTGCCGCCACTCCGGTTTCGGACATGTGTGCCTGTTGGCTGTCTTGTTCCGGTGGTCTTCGATGCGGCTATGACGGCTGCGATGCGCACTGGGACGACACTGCGGCTCAAGGCCATCGCCGATGGTGGGCAGCCCGCCGAGTTTGCGGTCTCGTTGCGGGGTTTTGCTGCGGCAATCGATAGGATAGTGGCGCTGTCGCGATAAGCTTGCCCTGTCCCCGATGGCATCGTTCCGATTGGAGGGTCTCAAGCGATAATCATGTTGTTGGGCACCGTCGGGGCACAGCGGCGGGCAATCAGGCAGCCTGATCGTTAAGGGACTACGGCACCGCTCCGGTTTTATCGCGGGAGGGTTGCCATTTGCTGAGCGTTCAACCTCCATTCAGCCGGCAGGCGCAGTTGATTGTGAAATGCCAATCCTGAAGCGCTCCGCCGCCGCAAGCAAATACTCTGTGGCCATGACGAGTTCTTCAGCCGCTAGCGCGCTCTCGTCAGAAACATCTGGATTGTTGAGACAGTCGCAAGCTTTAGCGACAGCCACTCCGGCATCGCGAATTGCATCAATGAAGCCAGAAGAGCTGTCTAGCTGGGCTCGGGACTGCGACTGCGAAAGAGGGAATTGGACAACTTTCATTCGAGCCTCAACAGCCTTGACGTGTCAAACTGACTTTCTGCTGGTTTTCATCCATATGGAGTTCATCGCGAAGAGAACTATCGCGAAAAAGTCAGGCTGCGAGCGCCATGGCAGCAGCCGCACTCGGCGGTAACTGTGCCAGAGGGGCATCGAAAGCGATTCCGGTACCGGCATCATTGGTCCAGATTATCCGACCGCTTGCCGTAATCCCATCGACGGTGAGGAC
>JAIEPJ010000283.1 GCA_019749835.1 Phreatobacter sp.
TATGGCTGGCAGATGGCGCTCGACGAGCCGCTCGGCATCGGGCCGCTGCAATTCACCCGATTCTTTCCCGAGGCCCCCCACAACGTCTATCTGAATTCCTTCATGGCCGGCGGCTGGACGGGCGGCATCGCCTATATCGTCCTGGTCGCGTCGACGCTGCTGGTCGGACTGGTCGCGGCCCTCGGCCGTACGCCATGGCAGCCCTTCACCATTGCCGTTTTCGCGACGTTCTGCGGCCTGGCCTTCGAAGGACAGATCATTGACAGCGACCACTGGCGGCATTTCTGGGTGCTGGCAGGGCTGCTCTGGGGACTGGCCATCACCAAGCGGGTTGCGGCGGCGCGCGAAACGTCCTAAATGCCACGCACGGTCGGAGTGTAGCGCAGCCCGGTAGCGCACTTGCATGGGGTGCAAGGGGTCAGAGGTTCAAATCCTCTCACTCCGACCAATTTCTCCCAGTCCTTCCCTGTCATCGCCATTCCCCTGCTCGAGGGTTCCTGCCGGCTGTCCAAGGCCGCCCGGGGGCGAACCGCGCGAGCACCCAGCCCAACCACGAATCCGCGGATGCCGGTCCGGGCCCACACCATGGGCCGCGTGTTGCCGGCCCGTGATCGACGGATATTCCGCGACGTCAAACAGTCTTGCCGCTGACCCTGTCCTCGTCCCACACTCATGGGAACGAGGCAGTCGGACGGGATCGGCGATGCAGCTCAATACGCGGTTCAGGCCACGGCTCGGCGGATGGCTGGGCATTGCCGTCGTGCTGCTGCTGCCGCCGGCCATCGGCGCCGCCTATGTCGGGGCGCTCAACGCCGCGACCTTCGATGATCGCAGCCTTCTGTGGCAGGTGACCATCGGGCTGCTTCTCTTCATCCCGGTCGGGCCTCTGCTCATCCTGTTCGGCAGCGAATGGGTGACGCGCCCGGATCCGGAGGCGCTCGCAAAAATCGACAAGATCATATCCGAGCTCGAATTCGCCAATGTTCAGGCTGGCGAACTCGAGCGCGGGCTGGAGCCGGTAAGGGACGTAGCGGACCATATGCGCCGTCGCATCGAGGAAGCCGCCAAAGCGCCGCCACCGCCGCCTTCACCGACACCGAGCTGGCGCCGCTAGGAGATCAGCGCCCGTCGAAGGACGAATCGAGCCGCTTCCGGCATTCCAGAAGTTCATAGAGCGCAGCCTGCAGGCGACGGACATCGTCGGCGGCGAGGCGGGCGACCGGCGGCACGACCGGCGACGCCGGGAGGGATGGTACCGCGACCCGCATCGAGGGCATCTCCACGACCGAGCGGACTTGTGGCGGCAATTCGGGCACGGCGATTGGCGCTGGCGCGATAGGCCTGTCAGGCTCGGCCTGCACCGGCACGGGGCGCTGGACCATCGGATGGGCTGCAGGCGACGGACGGGGCGCCGGGCGCGGCGCGATAACGGGTTCGAGCCTTGCAGGGCCGTATCCAGCATCATCGGGGTCGTCGTCTTCGTCCTCCGGCGCGGCCGCTCTTGAGAAGGGCGGCGCGCCATAGGTCGACGTGGCGAAAGCCGGAGAGCCGCGGGAGGCAAGGGCAACGGCACGCCCGTCGGCCGTTTCGTCCTCGTCCTCGTCCTGGTCCAGCAGGGGATCGATGATATCTGGCCCCTTGGGCTTCGGCAGCGTCGCGGCCCCCTCGCCTCGCCCCAGTGCCTGGATCGCCTTGACGCCACTCTCCTTGATGATCCGCTGCACGCCACGGATCGTGTAGCCCTCGCCATAGAGGAGGTGGCGGATCCCCTTCAGAAGGTCGATGTCGTCGGGACGGTAGTAGCGGCGGCCACCGCCGCGCTTCAACGGCCTGATCTGGCTGAAACGGGTTTCCCAGAACCTCAGGACATGTTGCGGCAGATCGAGGTCGTCGGCGACCTCGCTGATCGTGCGATATGCGTCAGGGGCCTTGTCCACCACAATCCCGGCTCTGTGTGAGAATGCGCGATGGCGCGATGGCATCGGGCAAAATCACGGTGGCGGATTCGTGGCGCGGCGGCAACGGCGTTGCGTGTCGCCGTCAGTCGCGCATGCCCTCGACGCTCTGGCCGTTGATCTTGGCCTTGAGGATGTTCGAGGGCTTGAAGACCATGACGCGACGCGGCGCGATCGGCACTTCCTGTCCGGTCTTCGGATTGCGCCCGACACGTTCGCCCTTGGAGCGGACGACGAAGGAGCCGAAGGAGGAAAGCTTGACCGTCTCGCCATCGGCCAGGCAGTCGGTGATCTCCTTCAGGACCAGCTCGACGAGTTGTGCGGATTCGGTCCGCGACAGCCCCACCTTCTGATAGACGGCCTCGCAAAGATCAGCGCGCGTGACTGTCTTGCCCGCCATGTCGATCCCCCACCACTTGCCCCAGGATATGGCGGCCTTGCTCCGGGCCGAAGCACCGAAACCGCTCTTATCACTCTGATTTTACTATCACTATGGGGTCGCCCGGCAACGGTCAACCCATTGTGAGCGGAACAGGACGCCTCACCAGCGGATCAGCGCCGAGCCCCAGGTGAAGCCACCTCCCATGGCTTCCAGCATGACCAGATGGCCCGGCTGGATGCGCCCATCGCGGACCGCAACGTCGAGCGCGAGCGGGATCGAGGCGGCGGAAGTGTTACCGTGGCGGTCGACGGTGATGACCACCTTTTCCGGCGCGATCTTCAGCTTCTCGGCGGAGGCGTCGATGATGCGCTTGTTGGCCTGGTGCGGGACGAACCAGTCGAGATCGGCCGAGGTCGTGCCGGTGGCGGCATAGGCGTCGTTCATCACATCGGTGATCATGCCGACGGCATGCTTGAAGACCTCGCGGCCCTCCATGCGCAGGTGGCCGACGGTCCGGGTGAGCGAGGGCCCGCCATCGACATAGAGCTTGTTGGTGTGGCGTCCGTCAGAGCGCAGATGGGTCGTCAGGACCCCGCGTCCGGTGATGCCCTCGGGCTGCTCCTGCGCCTCGAGCACGACGGCGCCGGCACCGTCCCCGAAGAGGACGCAGGTGGTGCGATCGGTCCAGTCAAGGATGCGGGAAAAGGTTTCGGCGCCGATCACCAGCGCCCGCTTGTGGCTGCCCGAGCGCAGGAACTTGTCCGCCGTCGCCACGGCGAAGACGAAGCCAGAACAGACGGCCTGCAGGTCGAAGGCGACGCCGTGCCGGATGCCGAGGCGGTCCTGGATCGTCGTGGCGCTGGCTGGGAAGGTCCGGTCCGGCGTCGATGTCGCGAGGATGATCAGGTCGATGTCCTGAGCATCGAGGCCGGCGGCAGCGAGGGCTGCGCTGGCCGCGGCGAGGCCGAGGTCAGAGGTGGTTTCGCCGTCGGCGGCGATATGACGCTCACGGATCCCCGATCGCTGGACGATCCATTCGTCCGAGGTGTCAACGAGCGTCGAGAGCTCGGCATTGGTCATGACGCGGGCGGGCAGATAGCTGCCCACACCGCGCACCACGGAACGAAGTGTCACGATGCGGCCTCGAGAGGGGCGACCGGCGGGGCCGGACGCGAAGCATGATAGGCGTCCAGCATGGAGCGGATCTTCGACTGGAGATCGTAGCGGGCCATGTCGTAGGCGAGATCGACGGCGCTGGCAAAGCCCAGCGGATCGGTGCCGCCATGGCTCTTGATGACGATGCCGTTGAGCCCAAGGAAGACGGCGCCGTTGCTCTTGCGCGGGTCCATCTTCTCGCGCAGCGTCGAGAAGGCATTGCGGGCGAGAAGATAGCCGAGCTTGGCCCGCCAGGTGCGCGACATGGCGGAGCGCAGATATTCGCCGATCTGTTTGGCCGTGCCCTCGCCGGTCTTGAGGGCGATATTGCCGGTGAAGCCCTCGGTGACAATCACGTCGGTGATGCCCTTGCCGATGTCGTCGCCCTCGACGAAACCGCGATAATCCAGCGTCTTCATGTCGGCATCGCGGAGGATCTGGCCGGCCTCGCGGATGAATTCGAGGCCCTTGACCTCCTCGACGCCGATGTTGAGCAGGCCGACGGTCGGCCGCTCGAGATCGAAGACGACACGTGCCATGGCCGCACCCATCACCGCCATGTCGACGAGGGCGGCTGCATCGGCGCCGATGGAGGCGCCCATGTCGAGGACGATCGATTCGCCGCGCAGCGTCGGCCAGAGAGCGGCGAGCGCCGGGCGTTCGACGCCGTCCATGACCTTGAGATTGAAGGCGGCCATCGCCATCAGCGCGCCGGTATTGCCAGCCGAGACGGCGGCGGAGGCCCGCCCGAACTTCACCTCGTCGAGCGCCCGCCACATCGACGAGACGCGGCGGCCGTAGCGCAGGGCCTTGGAGGGCTTGTCGTCCATGCGGATGGCGACGTCGGCATGAACGATCTCGCAGCGCGCCTTGACGCGCGGATTGGCGCCGAGAAGCGGTGTAATCTGCCGCTCGTCGCCCACCAGCACGAACTCGATGTCGCCGTGGCGAGACAGCGCGATCTCCGCGCCCGGCACGACGACGGAGGGACCGAAATCGCCCCCCATGACGTCGAGGGCCAGCCGTACCTTCTCGGACATGCACCTATCCGTATGACCGACGCCCGAGGCCGGGGGCCCGGATGGACCGCGAGCCCCGACGGCGCGAGGAGCCGGGACAATAGCGTCTGGCTCCGCCTGCACAAGGGGCAGGCATGCCGAACACCGAACCGGCGCCTGTTTAGGTGCCGCGCTTCAGTTTGGAAAGCCCCGCAAAGGGCGAAGCCTCGCCGCCGTCGTCGGGCGGCTGAAAGTCAGCGTCGGGCTTGCGGGGATAGGGATCGACCCCGAGGGCCAGGAACTCGGCGGCGATGGCGGCAGCGTCGATGATGCCGCCAATAAGGGGATCATCCGCCGCAACCGCGGCGTCGATGGCCAGGCCGTCCTCCTCGTCATGGTCGAGATGGGCCTTCAGCTTGTCCTCGGGACGGAAACTCGCCTCCACCTCTTCCGCGATGGTGTTCTCGACAGGATCGAGGGTGACGACGCAGGTCTGCATGACCGTGGCGCTGACCCTGCCGGCGACCACCAGTCCGTCGCCGCGATAGGGTTTGACATGGATGTCGAGGTCGAAGGCCGTCATCCCGTCGACACCGATGAAGGCTGCGAAGGTGGCAAGATCCTCCGCCGCAAGCTGGCGGCGGCGAATATGGACGCCGGATGCCGATACATCGACCAGCCGGATGGGCCAGCGCGGCAGCGGCGAGCCCGGACGCCGACCGCCATCGGCACGTTCACCCGTCATGACGCTCTCCGGGGGGCACGGCCGGAAACGCGATGTCTCCGGCGACGAACGATTCGTAGGGCTGGGCGGCGAGCGCTGCCGCGGCCTGACGGACATAGGCGGCCATGACATGGGTGTCGGCGGAGAGATCGGCCAGGACGTTGCGAGCAAGCGAGGCCTCGAGGCTTTCCCCATCCCCACCGGCGAGGGCCTTGTCGTAGGCCTGGACGCGTCCGTAGAAGGATTCGCCCATCTCCCGGATCTTTTTCGGCACCTTGGTGTCGGACACGCCGAGCTCGCGCAGACCGCGGTCGAGATCGAGGAACAGCATGTCGAAGAGCGCCTGGCCGAGTTGGCGGCGTTCCTCGCTCTCTTCCTTCAGCCGGTGAAGCACCAGAAAGACATGGAGTACCACCATCTCGAACCGGCCATGCACCGTGTCGGAAACACCATGGTCGCGGTAGAACAGGGGATTGCGCGCCTGCGCCACGATGGCGCCGTAAAGCGTCTCGATGGTCGGGTCCTGCTTCTTGCGCCGGAACAGGCTCAGAATCATCGGCTTCGCCGCCTTCGGGTTGAAATGGTTGCGGAGGGGAGTTAAGTCAACGCGACGTCGTCTTCAAGCGGCGGGTTGCCGCCCTCGCCGGCGGCATCGGGATTGAGAAGGTCGGCAGAGAATGATGCGCGTTACGTCACGTCCCGCCAAGGCAGCGATCGTCGCAGGTCTCGCGGCACTCCTGTCCGCCTGCTCGCAGGGACCTTCCGTGTCGTCCCTTGCCCCGAGCCTGCCGACTCCGACGCAGTTCAGCATCGGCGAAACCTTCAACCGCGGCTATGTGGTCTCCGAGGAGGCTCTCGCCCAGGTGAAGGAAGGCAACAGTCAGGATCAGGTGCTGATCGCGCTCGGCACGCCGACGACGATCTCCACCATCAACGGCGACGTCTTCTATTACATCTCCGAGAAGCAGACGCGGACCTTCACGTTCCAGCAGCCGCGGACCGTGGAGCGCAACGTGATGGCCGTCTATTTCAACTCCCGCCGCCAGGTGGAGCGTGTCGCCAATTACGGGCTGCAGGACGGCAGGGTCTTCGACTTCATCTCCCGCTCCACCGTCACCGGTGGCGAGGAGGCGAACCTCCTGCGGCAGATCATCACGGGACCCCGCAGCTGATCGGTTCGATCGGGTCCAGGACCGTTCAGGCCCCGCTCCGGCGGGGCCTTTTTTGTGCCCTGGCAGGTGACATGAAAAAGCCCCGCGGGATCGCTCCCGCGGGGCTGGTGTCGCAGCATGCGGCGCTCAGTGGGCGAGGATCGCCAGAAGCAGCAGCGCGACGATGTTGCAGATCTTGATGGCCGGATTGACGGCGGGACCCGCCGTATCCTTGTAGGGGTCGCCGACGGTGTCGCCGGTGACCGATGCCTTGTGCGCATCGGAGCCCTTCAGATGGGTGACGCCGTCCTTATCGACGAAGCCGTCCTCGAAGCTCTTCTTGGCATTGTCCCAGGCGCCGCCGCCCGACGTCATGGAGATGGCGACGAAGAGGCCGTTGACGATCACGCCGAGCAGCGAGGCACCGAGCGCGGCGAAGGCCGAGGCCTTGGAGCCGGACAGGGCCAGCACGCCGAAATAGGCGACGAGCGGCGCCAGGACCGGCAGCAGCGAGGGGATGATCATCTCCTTGATCGCCGCCTTGGTGAGCATGTCGACGGCGCGGGCATAGTCCGGCTTGTCGGTGCCGGCCATGATGCCCGGCTTCTCCTTGAACTGGCGGCGGACCTCCTCGACGACCGAACCGGCGGCGCGACCGACGGCGGTCATGGCGATACCGCCGAACAGGTAGGGAATGAGGCCGCCAAAGATCAGGCCGGCGACGACATAGGGGTCCGACAGGTCAAAGGTGACCGGCGACATGCCCTTGAAGTAGGAATAGGTCGTCGCTCCCGCCTTGTTCGCCTCGGTGATGAAGTAGTTGAGGTCGTAGCTGTAGGCGGCGAAGAGCACGAGGGCGCCGAGGCCGGCCGAGCCGATGGCATAGCCCTTGGTGACAGCCTTGGTGGTGTTGCCGACGGCGTCCAGCGCATCCGTCGAATGGCGCACCTCCTTGGGAAGCCCGGCCATCTCGGCGATGCCGCCGGCATTGTCGGTGACAGGGCCAAAGGCGTCGAGGGCGACAATCATGCCGGCGAGGCCGAGCATGGTGGTGACCGCGATCGCCGTGCCGAAGAGACCGGCGAGCTGGAAGGTGGAGATAATGCCACCGACGATGACGATGGCCGGCAGCGCGGTGGATTCGAGCGAAACCGCGAGGCCCTGGATGACGTTGGTGCCATGGCCGGTGACCGAGGCCTGGGCGATGGAGACGACCGGTCGCTTGCCGGTGGCGGTGTAGTACTCGGTGATCCAGACGATGAGGCCTGTCACAACGAGGCCGATAAGGCCGCAGGCGAACAGGGCAGAGCCGGTGACGACCTTGCCGCCGACGGTACCGATGGGGCCCCAACCGGTAACCAGCTGGGTCGCCAGCGCGAGCCCGCCGATGGACAGGACGCCGGTCATGATCAGGCCCTTGTAGAGCGCGCCCATGATCGAGTTGTTGGCGCCAAGCTTCACGAAGAAGGTGCCGGCAATGGAGGTGACGATGCAGACGGCGCAGATGGCCAGCGGATAGATCAGCGCCGATTCCAGCGCCGGGGTGCCCGCGAAGAAGATGGCGGCGAGGACCATGGTTGCGACGACAGTCACCGCGTAGGTCTCGAAGAGGTCGGCGGCCATGCCGGCGCAGTCGCCGACATTGTCGCCGACATTGTCGGCGATCGTGGCGGGATTGCGCGGATCATCCTCGGGAATGCCGGCCTCGACCTTGCCGACGAGGTCAGCGCCGACATCGGCGCCCTTGGTGAAGATACCGCCGCCGAGACGGGCGAAGATGGAGATGAGCGAGGCGCCGAAGCCGAGGGCCACCAGGCCGTCGATCACAGTGCGGCTGTTCGGGGCGAGCCCGCCCGGCCCGGTGAGGGCCCAGAAGTAGACGGCGACACCGAGGAGCGCGAGGCCGGCGACCAGAAGGCCGGTGACCGCACCCGCCTTGAAGGCGATGTCGAGGCCGGCGGCAAGCGACTTGGAAGCCGCCTGGGCCGTGCGCACATTGGCGCGGACCGAGACGTTCATGCCGATGAAGCCGGCGGCACCCGAGAGGACGGCACCGATGAGGAAGCCGATGGCGACGATCGTTCCGAGCAGCCAGGCAACGAGCAGGAGGATGGCGGCGCCGACGATCGCGATCGTGATGTACTGGCGCTTGAGATAGGCGGATGCGCCTTCGGCGATCGCGCCGGCGATCTCCTGCATGCGAGCCGACCCCGCATCGGCAGCCAGGAGCGACTTGGTCGCCCAGGCGCCATAGACGACGGACAGGAGCCCGGCGCCGATGATGACCCACAATGCTGTATTCATCGATGTTTCCTCTGTCGCGGCGCCCCGTGGGGGCAGCCGTCCAATCCCCGTGGAACTGGATGTCCCTGCTCGTTTCTTATGCGGTGGTGACGGGCTGACGCCCACCCCACGACGAGTCCGACGCATTTCTGCCAAAGTCCCGGGTCCGAAGCAACGGATGGGAGGGCTGCGCGGCTCGTCCTTTCGACTGGAATCTGTGTTTTCCGGCGAATTCCGGCCGGGGGACCTCAGGCCGTGGCCGGTTTCGGCCGGGAACCCACGGCCAGCGCCACGGCCGCGACGGCCACGATGGGGAACACGACCCAGTTCACCATGTCCCAGCCATAGGTCGTGACGATCTTCCCGGAGGAGAAGGAGCCGACCGCCATCACGCCGAAAACGCAGAAATCATTGACGGACTGGATGCGGGTGCGCTCCTCCGGCCGGGCCGTCGCAGCCACCATGGCACTGGCGCCGATGTAACCGAAGTTCCAGCCGAGACCGAGCAGGATCAGCGCCACATAGAAATGCGGAACCGTAATGCCCATCAGTGCCACCACCGCGGAGATGGCGGTAAGGGCGAGGCCAAGGGCGACGATCCGCGGTGCGCCGTAGCGGGCGATGAGGCTGCCGGTGAAGAAGCTCGGCGCATACATGGCGATGACGTGCCACTGGATGCCGTAGGCGGCATCGTCGATCGAGTGATTGCAGCCGATCATGGCGAGCGGCGCCGCGGTCATGACGAAATTCATCAGCATGTAGGTGGCGGCCCCGCAGATGACGGCGGTGACGAAGGCGCGGTCGCGGAAATAGGCCGAGGTCGGGCGCGTCACCGTACCAACCGGCGGCGCCTTGGGCTTGGGGATGTCGACGAAGGACAGGATCACGCCGGCCATCAGCGCGACGACCGCCTGGCCGATATAGGTGCCGGCGAAGAGCACCGGCGGCAGGGCGTCCTTGGTCCAGACCACGAGCTGCGGCCCGACGACGCCGGCGAGGACGCCGCCCGTCATGACCCAGGAGATGGCCTTGGGCCGGAAGGCGTCGGAGGCGGTGTCGGCCGCCGCGAAGCGATAGCTCTGGGCGGCCGAGGCATAGAAACCAGCGCAGAAGGTCGCGAGGCAGAAGATTGGGAAACTTGCCCAGACCACGCCGAGATAGCCGAAGAGGCCGGTCAGGATTCCGGCACCGGTGGCGATCTGGTAGGCGGTACGGCGCCCGTAGCGGCGCACCAGCATGCCGACCGGCAGCGAGGCCGCCGCCAGGCCGACGACGAAGATCGAGATCGGCAGTGTCGCCAGCGACCGGACCGGTGCGAGCTGTGCGCCGACGATGGCACCGGTGGCGAACATCACCGTCGTGTTCGCCCCGGCCAGTGCCGTCGCCAGCGCCAGGATGAAGGCGTTGCGCTTCGCGAGCCTGTCGCCGATGGCCAGGGCTTCGGGTGTGGTGCTGGTCATGGCGGCTTCACGCGATCAGGAAAGGCGATCTCTCCGGCGGGGCGGCGGCACAACAATCGTGCTGTCGACCATCTTTGCAGGAGAAGGGCCGTCTCAATAGCCCGCTTTGGCGCCTTTCGCCATCGATCCTGCGACGTGCAGGCCTGCAAGGCGGGCATGAGCGGTCCGGCCTTTTGATCCGCAGGGCTTGGCAGACGTGTCCTGCGCCCCAGGTGCTTGCCTAGGGGAAGCTCTTGCTGTCCCCTCGCCTTCCCGTCCCATCTCAGAGACCGTCATGAGCCAGCTCTTCTCGCCCTTCGCCATCGGCCCCGTGACGGTGCCCAACCGCATCGTCGTGGCGCCGATGTGCCAGTATTCGGCCGATGATGGCTGCATGAACGACTGGCATCTGCAGCACCTCATGAACCTCGCCATGTCGGGCGCGGGCATGGTGGTGGTCGAGGCGACGGCCGTCGAGCGTCTCGGGCGGATCACCCATGGCTGTGTCGGCCTCTATAATGACGCCAACGAGCGGGCGATGCAGCGCGTCATTGACGCGGCGCGCGTCGTGGCGCTGCCGGGCACGACCTTCGGCATCCAGATCGCCCATGCCGGCCGCAAGGCCTCGTCAGAGCGGCCCTGGGAGGGCGGCGGCCCGCTGAAGGACAATGCCGATCCCTGGCCAACGGTCGCCGCTTCGGCGACCGCCTTCGACGAGGGCTGGCATGTGCCGCGGGAAATGACCGGGCAGGACATGATGCGGATCGCGACAGCCTTCGTCGAGGCAGCTAAACGGGCCGTCCGAATCGGCTTTGACTCCGTCGAGCTGCACATGGCCCACGGCTATCTCCTGCACAACGTCATGAGCCCGCTGTCCAACACGCGGACGGACGGCTTTGGCGGCAGCCGCGAGAATCGGTTTGCCTGGCCGCTGTCGATCGCCGCCGCGGTCAAGGCGGCGGTGCCGGCCCATGTCGCGGTCGGTGCCCGCATCACCGGCCAGGACTGGACGGAAGACGGTCTGCAGGTGGCCGACGCGGTGGCGCTCGCCGCCGAACTCAAGGCCGTCGGCCTCGACTTCGTATGCGTCTCGTCGGGCGGCGCGCATCCGCGCGTGCGTGTCCAGGTGAAGCCGGGCTACCAGGTGCCTTTCGCCACAGCGGTGAAGGCGGGATCGGGCATCATCACCCGCGCCGTCGGCCTCATCAACACGCCGGCACAGGCGGAGGAGATCATCGCCACCGGCGCGGCGGATCTCGTCGCCATCGGCCGGGGCCTCCTCGACAATCCGCGCTGGGGCTGGCACGCGGCCGAGGAGCTCGGTGCCGAGCTCACCTATCCGCCGCAATATGCCCGCGTGGCCAAGAGGCTCTGGCCGGGCGCTGTGCTGGCGCGGCCGGCATAGCGGCGGCCATCCACACCCGTCTCTTTGCTTCCGGCGCGCATGCGCCTATAAGGGCGC
Source organism: Phreatobacter sp. (assembly GCA_019749835.1). GTDB lineage: Bacteria > Pseudomonadota > Alphaproteobacteria > Rhizobiales > Phreatobacteraceae > Phreatobacter. The sequence continues at coordinate 11,550 of JAIEPJ010000283.1, forward strand.
GCCCGCGGGCCTTTCCGGCCCCGTGGGTCGCAGGCGATTCACGGACCCATCGGTCCGGATCGCGGCACGGACCCTCGGAGCGGATCCAAGACCCCGGCGCATGAGCACCGTCCTCATCCTCAACGGCCCCAACCTCAACCTGCTCGGCACCCGCGAGCCGGCGATCTATGGATCGACGACGCTGGCCGATGTGGAGGCGCTGTGTCGCGCCGAGGCGGACAAGCATGGCCTCGTCGCCGACTTCCGCCAGTCCAATCACGAGGGCGTCCTCATCGACTGGATCCACGAAGCCGGCCGCGCCCATGCCGCCGGCACCTTGAAGGGCGTCATCTTCAATGCCGGGGCCTATACCCACACCTCGCTGGCGCTGGCCGACGCGACCCGCGGCACCGGCATTCCGCTGATCGAGGTCCACATCACCAATGTCCACGCCCGCGAGGCGGTGCGACATCATTCCTTCCTGTCACCCGTCGCGCGCGGCATCATCGTGGGGCTCGGCCCCATGGGATATGCGCTCGCCATCGCCGCCGTTGCGGCGCTTCCGGCCAAGGCGTGAGCGGTCTCCGCCGCGCCAAGCCACATGAGGGCCCCATGCTCAAAGGCAAATCTTCCATCGACACGGCGATGATCCGCGAACTGGCGCAGGTTCTGGCCGATACCGATCTCACCGAGATCGAGATCGAGCTCGAGTCGCTGAAGATCCGCGTCGCCCGCCAGGTCACCGTCCATGCAACGGTGGCGGCGCCGGTGCCGGTCGCCGCAGCTCCGGCACCCCTGGCCGCTCCCGCGCCGACGCTGGCGAGCCCGGCTCCCGCAGCCGACGACGATCCGCGCAAGCATCCCGGCGTCGTGCCCTCGCCCATGGTCGGCACCGCCTATCGCCGCCCGTCGCCCGATGCCAAGCCGCTGGTCGAGGTCGGCCAGGTGGTCAAGGAGGGCGAGCGCCTCTGCCTCATCGAGGCGATGAAGACCTTCAACGACATCGTCGCGCCGCGGTCCGGCACGGTGACGCGCATCCTGTTCGACGACGGCCGGCCGGTGGAATACGGCGAGCCGCTGATGATCATCGAGTGAGCGCCCCGATGTTCAACAAGGTGCTGATCGCCAACCGCGGTGAGATCGCGCTGCGGGTCCTGCGCGCGTGCAAGGAACTCGACATCGCCACCGTCGCCGTCCATTCGACCGCCGATGCCGATTCCATGCATGTGAAGCTCGCCGACGAGAGCGTCTGCATCGGCCCGCCTTCGGCACGCGAGAGCTATCTCCACATCCCCTCGCTGCTGGCGGCCTGCGAGATTACCGGCGCGGATGCCGTCCATCCCGGCTACGGGTTCCTGTCGGAAAACGCCCGCTTCGCCGAGATTCTCGAGAGTCACGGCATCACCTTCATCGGACCCAAGGCGGAGCATATCCGCATCATGGGCGACAAGATCGAGGCCAAGCGCACGGCCAAGCGCCTCGGCATTCCCACGGTTCCAGGTTCAGAAGGCGGCATTTCCGACGACGAGGAGGCCCGTGCGGTCGCCCGGGAGATCGGTTTTCCCGTGATCATCAAGGCAGCTGCCGGCGGCGGCGGCCGCGGCATGAAGGTCGCCCGCTCGGCCGACGAGCTCGAGGTGGCCCTGCAGACGGCCAAGACCGAGGCCAAGGCCGCCTTCGGCGACGACGCCGTCTATATCGAGAAATATCTCGGCAAGCCGCGCCATATCGAGATCCAGATCCTCGGCGACGGCCAGGGCAACGCCATCCATCTGGGCGAGCGCGACTGCTCGCTGCAGCGCCGCCACCAGAAGGTCTGGGAGGAAGGCCCCTCCCCGGTCATCACGCCGGCGCAGCGCGCCGAGATCGGCGGCGTCTGCGCCCGCGCCATGGCCGACATGGGCTATACCGGGGCCGGCACCATCGAGTTCCTCTATGAGGACGGCCAGTTCTTCTTCATCGAGATGAACACCCGCATCCAGGTCGAGCATCCGGTCACGGAGATGATCACCGGCGTCGACCTCGTCAACGAACAGATCCGCATCGCCTCCGGGCAGAAACTGTCGCTGAAGCAGTCGGACATCGTCATCGAGGGCCATGCCATCGAGTGCCGGGTCAATGCCGAGAACCCCGCGACCTTCCGGCCCTCGCCGGGCAAGCTCAACCTGTTCCACCCGCCGGGCGGCATCGGCGTGCGCGTCGACAGCCACGCCTACCAGGGCTACACGATTCCGCCCTATTACGACTCGCTGGTGGGCAAGCTGATCGTCCACGGCCGCACCCGCACCGAATGCCTGGCACGCCTGCGCCGCGCCCTGGACGAGTTCGTGGTTGACGGCATCGAGACGACACTGCCGCTGTTCCGCACCCTGGTGCGCAACCCGTCGATCATCGCCGGCGATTACGACATCCATTGGCTGGAGAAATTCCTGGCCGGGGAAGCCGCCAAGAACGCCTGACGCGTCAGGCCCGCCACAGGCCCTTCAACACCAGCGGCACCTCCGCATAGGCGCCGACGAGGGCATGCGGCCGTGATCCGAGCAAGGCCTGCGGCGCGTGATAGCCCCAGGTGACGGCGATCGCTGCAACGCCGGCCGCGTGGGCCATGTCGATGTCATAGGTCGTGTCGCCGATCATCACCGTGTCCTCGGGACGGGCACCGACGGCTGCCATGGCCTGTTCGATCATGGCGGGATGGGGCTTCGACGGCGCGTCATCGGCAGTCTGGATGGTGGCAAAAAGGTCGAGCAGCCCGTGATGGGTCATCACGATGCGCACGCCGCGCTGCGACTTGCCCGTGGCGATGCCGAGCGCGATCTCCTGACCCGCCAGCCATTCCACCACCTCGCGCGCGCCGTCATAGAGCGGCTCGGCATGGCCCGCCTTCTGCCGCTGGGCGTGGAAGGCCCCCTTGTAGGCCTCGACGAGCATCGGAATATCCGTGTCGTCGGCGCGCGTCAGCGCGGCGAAGGCCTCGGCGAGCGACAGGCCGACGATGGAGAGCGTCGCCTCGCGCGCGGGCGCCGGGCGCCCCAGTGTGGCGAAGGCCTCGTTCATGCAGGCCACGATGAGATGCTGGCTGTCGACGAGGGTGCCGTCACAGTCGAAAATGACGAGTTTCACTGCACAGGCGCTCCGGGACCGGAGCGCCTTGTGGGTCATTCGCGCCGTCAGTTCAAGCACCGAAGCGGCAGGACCTGACAGCCATGCGGAATTCCGGCGTGCGGGGCATGTAGCCTCGCGCGCGCACGGCATCGCGGCACTGGACGATGCGGGCGAGATCCGGCCGGCGCGCCTGAAGGCAGGCGATCACCGCGCCGCGGACCTCGGGCCCACGATAGCCGCGGGCGCGGGCCTCCTGGCGGCACTGGAAGCGCTCGGCGCGCAGTTCGGGATTGCCGCGGCCCATGCCCGGTCCGGGACCATAACCATAGGGCTGGGCGGCGAGCGGCGTGGCGGCCAGCAGCGCGAGCGTGCAGGCGAAGGCGAGGCGTTTCATGGCGATCTCCGGTCGAGGGCGTGGCGGACGAGCCTTGGCGCCCGGCTGCTGAACCCCGTGTGAAGCCCGCGTTCAGCCCTGGCGCCGCTCCAGCGTCTCGACCCGCGCCTCCAGCGCCGCGATGCGCTTCTCGGCAAGGTCATTGGCCCGCCGCAGTTCGCCGACGAGATCCTTCATGGCCCGGCTGTCGCCGCCGCCGGGCACGGTGCGGATCACCCGGCGCGTCACCATGACGATGAGCACGAGGATGACCGCGAGCACCACGGCGGTGACATAGATCCAGCCGGTCAGGGACATCACTCCTCCGGAGCCTCGACGATCGGATCGTAATGCGACACGTCCCATCCCAGCAGGTTGAAGGTCTGCTCCATATGGGGTGGCAGCGGCGCGGAGACGTCAATCGTGCCCTTGCCGCGCGGATGCGGCACGACGAGGCGGCGGGCGTGGAGGTGCAGCTTGTGCTGGATCCCGCCGGGGATCTCCCAGTTCTCGACATCGAAGTATTTGGGATCGCCGAGGATCGGGTGGCCGATCTCGGCGGCATGGACGCGCAACTGGTGGGTGCGGCCGGTCACCGGCTTCATGGACAGCCAGGAGAGCTTCTGCGCCATCGTGTCGATGACCGCATAATAGCTCACCGCATGGCTCGCGCCCTTGTCGCCGTGCTTGGCGATGCGCATGAAGCTCTCGTCCTCGCGCTCCTCCTTGGCGAGATAGGTGGAGACACGGCCCTGCCGCGGCTTCGGCACGCCGGCGACGACCGCCCAGTAGATCTTGCGGGCCGAGCGGGTGCGGAAGGTCTTGGCGAGGGCGGCCGCGGCGAATCGCGACTTGGCGACCAGCAGGCAGCCCGACGTGTCCTTGTCGAGGCGGTGGACCAGACGCGGGCGCTGCCCGTCCTCGTCGGTGAGGACGGCCAGCATCCCGTCGAGGTGCTTCTTGGTGCCGGACCCGCCCTGCACGGCAAGCCCGGCAGGCTTGGCCAGCACCATGACATCGGCATCCTCGTAGAGCGTGATGGAGGCGAGAAACCCGGCGACGTCCTCGCCGACCTTGGCGGACATGGGCCGCGCCTGGTCGAGCTTGAGCGGCGGCACGCGCACCGCCTGACCGGCTTCAAGCCGGTCCTTGGTCTCGACGCGGCGGCCGTTCACCCGCAGCTCGCCCTTGCGGACGATGCGCTGGATGTAGCTGAACGAGAGCTGCGGGAAGCGGGCGGCGAGGAAGCGGTCGACGCGCATGTCGGCCTCGTCCTCGGTGACCGTCAGCGTCTGGACGCCGGTCTGCAGCGTGTCGGTGGCAGCGGCCTTCAGTTCCGCCCGGGTCGGGCCTGCGGGAGCCGCCACCGGTGCACGGCGCGGCGGGCGCGGCTCGGCACGCCCTTCCGTACGTGCAGGTCCGCGACGGGGTGCATCATCGCCCGCCACCCTGTCACGCGGGGCCCGTGAGCGTACCGCACGGTCAGCGGCGCGGGCCGGACGACGCTCGTCCGAAGCAGGCTCACGGCCCATCCCGCGCGGTTCCTGGATGGCATCGATGTCGAGATCGGCCTCGGGCACCCAGGTCGCATTGTCGAGGTCCCAGTCGTCGGACCGGCCACGACGCGGCGACCCGTCGAAAGAGCGCAGGTCCGTCGGCTCGCGCCGGACGCGCTCCCGGCGCGGCCGTTCGGAGCGGCGCTCGTCGGCATCGCGCTCCTCGGGGCGGCGATCCTCATAGCCGCGTTCCTCGCGCCTTGCGAAGGGACGGCCGCTGCGCACCGGACCACGCGGCGTGCGCTCGGCCTCGGCGGCGAAGGGGGGGCGCTTGGCCGGCGGACGGGCGCCCATGCGCGGCGCCTCGCCGGCCGGACCGGCGCTGCGCCCACGCGCAGGCTTGCCCGGGCCCTTGCCGGGCCCTTTGGCGAATCCTTTGACCGGTCCTTTGGCCGCACCCTTGCCGCCGGAGCGCTTGGCGCCGCGGTCGACGGGTCCCTGACCGGGCGGTTTGCCCCTGCCCTTCATGAGAAACTCCTGATGACGGCGAGGCCGACCGCCACGGCTGCGATCGAAAGAACCACCGAAAGCACCACATAGAGGGCGGCGGCTCCATAGTCACCCCGCTCGATCAGCGTCATGGCATCGAGGGAGAAGGCGGAGAAGGTGGTGAAACCGCCGAGAATGCCGGTGGTGAGGAAAAGGCGGAACTCCTGGCTCCACGGCACGGAGACGCGGAAGGCGAGCCAGCCGGCGATAAGGCCCATGGCGAGGCCGCCCACCACATTGACCATGAGGGTGCCGACCGGAAAGCCCGGTCCGAAAGCCTTCAGCGACCACACATTGACGCCGTAGCGCGCTGCCCCACCGATGCCGGACCCGAGAAAGACGAGGAGGAGCTTGGTCATGGCCCAAGGGTTAGCGGATGTCGGCAGCGTCGTGAAGCGTCAGCCGCCCCGCTCCCGCCTGAGCTTCGCCCACCACTCCATCCGCTTTCCGATCTCGCGCTCGAAGCCGCGCTCGACCGGCCTGTAGAAGCTGTGCCGCCCCAGGGCGTCCGGCCAGTAGTTCTGGCCGGAAAAGGCGTCGGGCTCGTCGTGGTCGTAGGCGTAGCCGTCGCCATAGCCTTCGGCCTTCATGAGCTTGGTGGGCGCATTGAGAATGGTCTTGGGCGGGGTCAGGCTGCCGCGCTCCTTGGCCAGCGCCAGCGCCGCCTTCCAGGCGGTGTAGGCGGCGTTGGATTTCGGTGCGGTCGCGACATAGAGCACCGCATTGGCGAGGGCCAGTTCGCCCTCGGGGCTGCCGAGGAAGTCGTAGGCGTCCTTGGCGGCATTGGCGACGATGAGGGCCTGGGGATCAGCGAGGCCGATATCCTCCACCGCCATGCGGACGACGCGGCGGGCGATGAAGAGCGGGTTCTCGCCGGCATCCAGCATCCGCGCGAGATAGTAGAGCGCCGCGTCGGGGTCGGAGCCGCGCACCGTCTTGTGCAGCGCGGAGATGAGGTTGTAGTGGCCCTCCTGGGCCTTGTCGTAGATCGGCGCGCGGCGCTGCACGATCTCCGACAGGCCGGCGGTGTCGAAAACCTCGCCCGCGCCGGCGGCCCGCCAGACCTCTTCCGCCAGCGTCAGGATGGCCCGGCCGTCGCCATCGGCCATCCGCACCAGGGCGAGGCGGGCGTCGGCGTCGAGCGGCAGCGCCTTCGCCTCCAGCGCCTCGGCACGGACCAGCAGCTTCTCCAGCGCGTCGTCGTCGAGCGAACGGAAGGTCAGTACGCGGGCGCGCGAGAGCAGCGCCGCATTGAGTTCGAAGGACGGGTTCTCGGTCGTCGCCCCGACGAGGGTCACGGTGCCGTCCTCGACCACGGGGAGGAAGGCGTCCTGCTGCGAGCGATTGAAGCGGTGGATCTCGTCGACGAAGAGCAGCGTGCCGCGGCCCTGGACGCGCCGGGCGCGGGCCTGTTCGAAGACCTTCTTCAGGTCCGCGACACCGGTGAAGATGGCGGAGACCTGCTCGAAGGCGAGATCGGTCTCGCCGGCCAGCAGCCGCGCCACCGTCGTCTTGCCGGTGCCGGGGGGGCCCCAGAAGACGAGAGACCCGAGCGAGCGCGTGCGCAGGAGCCGCGTCAGCGCGCCGTCGGGGCCGGTCAGGTGCTCCTGACCGGCGACCGCGGCCAGGGTCTGCGGGCGGAGACGGTCGGCGAGCGGACGCGGCGCCTTGGGATCGGGGCCGGCGGCCTCGAAGAGGTCCACGCCCTCAGCCGCCCATCATGGAATTGATGATCTGGCCGCCGCGGTCGATCTGGAAACGCCAGATGCGGGCGCGCTGGGCGGTGACCTCGCGCAGGTCGCCCGGCGTCTTGATCTCGCGGCCGTTGACGACGAGCACGACGTCGCCGGGCTGGAGACCCACCTGCCCCGCCGCCGAATTGAGCTCGACCGCCATGACGACGACGCCGTCGGTACGATGGGCGACGCGCAACTCGTCGGCCATGCCGGGCGCGAGAGTCGCGACACGCGCGCCGGCGAAGGGCGAGGGCCCGGCGAGGGTGATGGCGTCCTGTCCGCCGGGCGGCGCGGGCTCCAGCGCCACCGGCACCACGAGGTTGCGGCCGTTGCGGGTCACCGCGATGCTGGCCATTCCGCCGATCGGCTTGACGCCGAAGCGGTAGCCGAAACCGTCGGGATCATCGACCATCTGGCCGTCGACGGCGGTGATCAGGTCACCGGCGCGCATTCCGGCGCGGGCGGCGGGCGAATTCGCCACCACCGACACGACCAGGGCCCCGGTCGGCCGGGCGAGCCTGAGGCTCTCGGCAACATCGGCGGTGACGGTCTGCAGGCGACCGCCGAACCAGGGCCGCTGCACGGTCTGGCTTCCGGACCTGGCCGATTCCACCACGAGGCGGACCAGCGCCGTGGGGATGGCGAAGCCAATGCCGTGGCTGCCGCCGGAGCGCGAGAAGATGGCCGTATTGACGCCGATGAGGCGGCCGGACATGTCGACCAGCGCGCCGCCGGAATTGCCGGGATTGATGGCCGCGTCGGTCTGCACGAAGGACTGGTAGTCGGCCACACCAACCTGGGTGCGGGCGAGCGCCGAGATGATGCCCTGTGTCACCGTCTGGCCGACGCCGAAGGGATTGCCGATGGCGAGGACGATGTCGCCCACCTCGAGCCCGTCGGACTCGCCGATCTCGAGCACCGCGAGGTCGTTCGGCGGGTTCTTCAGCTTCAGCACGGCGAGATCGGTGCGCGGATCGCGCAGGACGATGTCGACCTCGAACTCCCGCCGGTCGGCCAGCGCGATCTTCACCTCCGTCATGTTCTGGATGACGTGGTTGTTCGTGATGACGAGGCCGGAGCGGTCGAGGATGACGCCGGATCCGAGGGAGCGGGCGACCTCGGCACGTCCTGGCCCCTGCTGTCCACCCTGCCCGCCGCGGTCACCGAAGAAGCGGCGGAAGATCGGATCATCGAAGAAGGGATGGGCCTGTACCTGCTCGACGCGGGCGCCATAGACATTGACCACGGCGGGGGCGGCGCGCTTCACGACCGGCGCGAAGGAGAGCTGCACCTCGGCGCGGCTCTGCGGCGCCTGACGCTGGGCCGATGCGGGCGAGGTGGCGAGGGCCGCGAGAGCGGCGGCAAGGGCGAGGACGGTGAATCTGGTCATGGCCGCAATATAGCGACGGCGCCGCCATCCCGGAAGAGAATGCAGGCAGTCGATGCATTCCGGCGGATTGACCGCCTTCGAAGCAGCGACCACCCTCGCCACCGAGGAAACGCGGAGACAGCCATGACGCCGATCGACTTTGCCGCCGGGAATTATCGCTACGTGCCGAGCGTTTTCCAGTATTCCGCCGGCGCCGCGGCCCTGCCCGGCTATCATGTCGAGCGTGTCATGTTCCGCCAGCCGGTGCCGCTGAAGGAGGGCTTCGCCCGCATCGCCAGCCTCATCCAGGGCGCTGGCCGGCCCCTGACAGCCTTCTGTGCCTGCGAGTTGCGCTCGCCTGCCCCCTTCGACGATGCCGGTTTCAAGGCCTTCAACGAGATCTATGTCGGAACGCTGGCCGAATGGGGCATCTACGACCCCGCGACCAAGGCCAATCCGGTGGCGCGGTCGAATGTCTGTCCGGAGATCGGCGGTCCGCCGGAACCGTCCTTCCACGCCTTTTCCTATATTGCCGCCGGCGATGCCGGCGTGCCGCAATTCGTCATTTCCGGCTCTGGCGAGGCGCGCGAGGGATCCGGTCCCTATGCCGAACGCATCGTCCGCCTCAACGACACGAGCCCGCAGGGCTTGCGCGAAAAGGGCGTCTTCGTGCTGGAGCAGATGGAAAAGCGCATGGCGGCCTTCGGCCATGGCTGGCCGGCGACGACCGCCGCGCAGGTCTATTGCGTGCACGACATCCACCCGTTCCTCGCCGACGAGATCGTCCGGCGCGGGGCGGCCCGCTGCGGCTTGACCTGGCATTTCAACCGGCCCCCGGTCGTCGGGCTCGACTACGAGATGGATTGCCGGAGCGTCGCCGTCGAGCGCAGCCTCTGATGCCACAGGCCTGGGGCTGGCGCGACTTCTTCGCCCCGGTCCTCGCCGGCTATTGCGGCCTGCTCATCGGGGTGGGCATGGGGCGCTT
>JAIEPJ010000247.1 GCA_019749835.1 Phreatobacter sp.
CGCTGACCCGCATCGCCCCCACCATGACCTTCACGCTCGCCATCGTCGGCCGGCCCAATGTCGGCAAGTCGACGCTGTTCAACCGCCTCGTGGGCAAGCGCATCGCGCTGGTCGACGACCGGCCGGGCGTGACCCGCGACCGGCGCGAGGGCGAGGCGAGCCTCGGCGACCTCGAATTCACCATCATCGACACGGCCGGCCTCGAGGATACCCGCGAGGGCAGTCTGGAAAGCCGCATGCGGGCCCAGACGGAGGAGGCCATCCGCCTCGCCGATGCCGTCCTGTTCATGATCGATGCGCGCATCGGCCTGACGCCCGACGACCGCGCCTTCGCCGAACTCGTCCGCAAATCGGGCAAGCCGGTGATCCTCGCCGCCAACAAGAGCGAGGGCAAGGTTGGCATGGCCGGGGCCTACGAGGCCTTCGCGCTCGGCCTCGGCGATCCCGTGCCGCTCTCGGCCGAACATGGCGAGGGCATCAACGAACTTTACGAGGCCCTCGCCGCCCTGATGCCGGCGCCCGTCCATGCCGACGCGGATGAGGAGGAGGCTGAGCCGGATGTCCCCGAGGGCGACCAGGAGGCGCCGCCGGAGGACCTGTCGAAGCCAATCGCTGTCGCCATCGTCGGGCGCCCGAATGCCGGCAAGTCGACCCTCGTCAATGCCCTGATCGGCGAGGACCGCCTGCTGACCGGCCCCGAGGCCGGCATCACCCGCGATTCCATCTCGGTCGACTGGGAATGGGGCGGCCGCAAGTTCCGTCTCGTTGACACCGCCGGCCTCAGGAAGCGGGCGCGCATCGAGGACAAGCTGGAGAAGCTGTCGGTGGCCGACGCGCTGCGGTCCATCCGCTTCGCCGAGGTCGTCGTCGTCTGCATGGACGCCACCAAGCCCTTCGAGGATCAGGACCTGCGCATCGCCGATCTCGCCTCCAAGGAGGGCAGGGCGGTCGTCATCGCCTTCACCAAGTGGGATCTCGTGCCGCACAAGGGCGGCAAGGCGGCCAAGCTCCGCGAGGAGACCGATCACTGGCTGCCGCAGATCAAGGGCTGTCCGGTCGTCGCCAATTCGGCCGAAACCGGCCAGGGCCTCGACCGCGTCATGCAGGCCATCCTCGACGCCCGCGTGCCCTGGCAGAAGCGCATTTCCACCAGCACCCTGGTGCGCTGGCTGCAGGAGACCATCGACCATCATCCGCCGCCGGCGGTGACCGGCCGCCGCATCAAGCTGCGCTACATGACGCAGGCCAAGACGCGGCCGCCCACTTTCGTCGCCTTCTGCTCGCGCCCCGAGGCGCTGCCCGAAAGCTATCTGCGCTATCTCGTCAACGGGCTGCGCGAGAGCTTCGACCTCAAGGGAACGCCGATCCGCTTCCACCTGAAGAAGACCGACAACCCCTATGCCGAGACCGGCCGCAAGATCCAGTGAGGGGGATGCCGAGGCATCCCCCCGATCGGATCAGTAGCCGACCGTGAAGCGCTGGCGGACGTTCTTCGGCGTTTCCAGCTCGTCCACCAGGGCGATCGCATAATCCTCCGCCGAGATCGAGCTGTTGCCCGCGGCGTCGACCAGAAGCTGCTCGGTGCCGAGGCGGAACCGGCCGGTGCGCTCGCCCGGCTGGATCAGCGCCGAGGGCGACAGGAAGGTCCAGTTCAGCTTCGGCTCGGTCTTGAGCTTGTCGAGGAAGGCGCCGCCCGCCTTGGCCTCGTCGAGGTAGATAGCCGGAAACTGCGGCGTGTCGAAAAGCTTCACGCCCGGCGCCACCTCGAGGCTGCCGGCACCGCCGACGACCAGATAGCGCGGCACACCGGACTCCTTCGCCGCCCCGATCAGGGTGTCGGCATCAGAGGCGAGGTAGTGTACCGACGAGATCGCCACCTCATGGCCGCGATAGGCGTCAGCGAGAGCAGCGCGGTCGAAGGCATCGACGGCCTTCGCGGTGACGCCCGGCAGGGCGGCGATCCCTTCGGGCTTGCGGGCCAGCGCGGTGACCGTGTGGCCGCGGCTGGAGAGTTCGGCGAGGATGCGCGATCCGACCATGCCGGAGGCGCCAAGCAGGACGACTTTCATCGGGTATCTCCTTATGCTAGTATCCGATGGCGACTAGATAGCGAAAGGTAATCGCTTCCGAAAGGAGGCACCTTTTGGTCACGAGGTCACTCGGAGGGAACCATGGGCGAGCCCCGCATCATCGAATTGGCGCCGCGGCCCCTGCCGAAGGACCTGACGCCGAATGTTTTCATGGCGGAGTGTCCGACGCGCCGGGTGCTGGACCGCGTCGCCGACAAATGGGCCGTGCTCATCCTCATCCTGCTGGCGGACGGCACCAAGCGCTTCAACGTCCTGAAGCGGATGATCGGGGGCGTGTCCCAGAAGATGCTGTCGCAGACGCTGAAGAGCCTCGAGCGCGACGGGCTGGTGTCGCGGCGGGTCATCCCGACCGTGCCGGTGACCGTCGAGTATTCGATCACGCCGCTCGGCCGCACGTTGCACGCGGCCGTCGATCCGCTGCGGATCTGGGCGGAGACGCACATCGCCGCGGTCGAGGCGTCGCAGACGCGCTATGACCGCGGGATGGACCAGGACGGCTGAACGGTTGCAGTCCAGCCTGGGCCACGCTCACGCCGGATCGCGGAAGCTCTTCCAGCTGCGTGCCGGATAATCGTAGAGCAGGCCGTTCTCGGTCACCTCTGCGCGGCACATGGCGACGATGGCTTCGGCGGCGGCTTCCGGCGGCTCCAGCGTCTGCGGATCCTCGCCCGGCATGGCCTGCGCCCGCATGGTGGTGCGGATCGGGCCGGGATTGAACAGGTTGGCGCGGACCTTCGTCGTCTCGTTCTCGGCGGCATAGGTGCGGGCGAGGGCGTCGACGGCCGCCTTGGTGGTGGAGTAGGGACCCCAGTAGGCCCGGCACTTGGTCGCGGCGCCGGATGTCACGAAGACCGCGCGCCCGGCGTCGGACACCTGCAGCAGCGGGTCGAAGGAGCGGATCAGGCGCCACTGCGCCGTCAGGTTCACCGCGACGATCTGGTCCCAGTCCTTCGGCACGACATGACCGAGCGGGGAGATCGGTCCGAGGATGGCGCCATTGGCCACCAGCACGTCCAGCCGTCCCCAGCGTTCGTGAATCGCGAGGCCAAGGCGGTCGAGCCCGTCGCCGTCGCGGAGGTCGAGCGGCACGAGGGTGGGCGCAAGGCCGCCGGCCTGCCGGATGGCGTCGTCAAGGGACTCCAGGCCGCCTTGGGTACGGGCCACGGCGATGATCTGGGCGCCGCCGGCGGCGAGGGCGAGGGCCGTGGCGCGGCCGATCCCGCGCGAGGCGCCGGTGACGCAGGCGATGCGTCCGGAAAAGGGCTTGTCGGTCATGGGGGTCCTCGAGGCCGTCCTCGTCAGCTCGCCTCGGCCAGCAGCGAGAGCTGCTTGGCGCCCTCGCCCACAAGGTCGGTGATGGTCGTGGGATAGTCGCCGGTGAAATAATGGTCGGTGAATTGCGGCTGCGCCGCATTGCGTCCCGGCTCGCCGAGCGCGCGATAGAGCCCGTCGATCGAGATGAAGGCGAGCGAATCCACCCCGAGATAGTCGCGCATCGCGTCGATCGACATGTGCGCGGCCAGCAGCTTGTCCTGGTCCGGCATGTCGATGCCGTAGTAATCCGGGAACTTGATCGGCGGCGAGGCGATGCGGAAATGCACTTCCCTGGCACCCGCATCGCGCATCATCCGCACGATCTTGCGCGAGGTCGTGCCGCGTACGATGGAATCGTCGACCAGAACCAGACGCTGACCCTCGATCACCGCCCGGTTGGCGGAATGTTTCATGCGGACGCCCTGGTCGCGCACCGACTGGGTCGGCTGGATGAAGGTGCGGCCGACATAATGGTTGCGGATGATGCCAAGCTCGTAGGGAATACCCGAGGCCTGGGCATAGCCGATGGCCGCCGGCACTCCGGAATCCGGCACCGGCACGATGACGTCGGCCGACACGTTCGATTCCTCGGCAAGGATGGCGCCGATGCGCTTGCGCATGCCGTAGACGTTCTTGCCGTCGACGATGGAATCGGGACGGGCGAAATAGACATATTCGAAGATGCAGGGGCGCTTGCGGCGCGCCGGGAATGGCCTGATCGACTCGAGCCCGCGCTCGTCGATCACCACCACCTCGCCGTTCTCGACCTCGCGCACGAAGCGCGCGCCGATGATGTCGAGCGCCACCGTCTCGGAAGTCAGGATGAACTTGCCGTCGAGCTCGCCGATCACCAGCGGACGGATGCCGAGAGGGTCGCGGGCGCCGATCAGCTTCTTGTTGGTCATGCCGACGAAGGCATAGCCGCCCTCGATCTGGCCGAGCGCATCGATGAATCGGTCGACGAAGCGGTTTCGGCGCGAGCGGGCGACGAGGTGGAGGATCACCTCGGTGTCCGAGGTCGCCTGGTAGATGGCGCCATCCGCGATGAGGCGGCGGCGCAGCGTCAGACCGTTGGTCAGGTTGCCGTTGTGGCAGGCGGCGAAGCCGCCGGTTTCGAGTTCGGCGAAGAGCGGCTGGACGTTGCGAAGGATGTTGCCGCCGGTGGTCGAATAGCGGGTATGGCCGATGGCCGATTGTCCCGGCAGGCGCTCGATCACGTCGAGACGGGAGAAGTTGTCGCCGACGAGGCCCATGCGCCGTTCGGAATGGAATCGCGCGCCGTCGAAGGAGACGATCCCCGCCGCCTCCTGGCCGCGGTGCTGGAGAGCGTGCAGACCGAGTGCGGTCAGTGCCGCGGCGTCGGGATGGTCGTAGACGCCGAAGACACCGCATTCCTCGTGCAGCCGGTCGGTATCAACGTCGAGCACCAGCCCGTCGCAGGCCGGCTCGTCAGCCTCGTGATGGCGGACTTCAAGGGATTGCGTCATCGCATCCTCATCGTTGAAAAGCCTCGGTCGTCAGCCCGTCGCGCGAGATATGCGGGCTGATGCGCCGGAACGATAGGTCCACCCCATGCACGGCGACCATGCGCCGAGAGAACAGCAGGCACAAGCCTCAGGGCTGCCGTGGCGGCGTCGCCCCCGGTGCGGCCGGCGGTGTCGCGGCCGCTGGCGGCGTGCCCGCTGACGGCGGCGTGGTGCCGGGCGTCGTCCGGTTCAGCCGGCGCAGGATGTCGGATCCCTCGATGTCCTGCGGCAACTGGGCGATCAGCCAGTCCTTGGTCTGTTCGAGCAGGGCATAGGACTTGGCGCGGATCACCCAGTCCGGGCGGTTGGGTCCCGGCACCAGCCAGGTGAAGAAGGCGAAGGCGACGACGACGATGACGAGGCCGCGTCCCAGACCGAACAGGAAGCCGAGCGTCCGGTCGAGAACGCCGATCTTCGAATCGAGGATGGCGTCTGAAATCTTGATGGTGATCAGCGACACCACCACCAGCACCGTCAGGAACACGCCGGCGATGACGATCGCCTTGGCCAGCAGTTCGTTCGAAACCTGGGTCTGCACGATCGGCAGCAGCCGCGGATAGGCGTACCAGGTGGCGATGGCCGCCAGGGCCCAGGAGGCGATCGACAGAACCTCGCGGACGAAGCCACGCACCATCGCCAGCAACGCGGAGATCAGCATGATCGCGGCGAGGCCGATATCGAGATAGGTGACCGGCATCGATTTCGGCTCCGGAATGCTGTGTTCGGGCGCCGCGAGTCACCAGAACCCGTGCGCATCCTCGCGCTTATAGCGAGGCGGGTGGCCCGCGTCACCCCGTCACGGGTGCCGGCGATCCTCACCATGGATCGCGGCCGGAATTATGGCGTTCGCCGGTACCGCGTGTCGCTCTAGGGTCGCGAACCGGCGGCAGGCATTGTCACCGCCTTGGGCGGCGTGACTCCCATCGAGACATAGATGCTCATCAGCTGGTCCATGCCGATATCGGCCGGTCTGACCCAGTGCTCCGGCACGTAGATCAGGCCGCCGCCGATCGGCACCGGCGCGGTCGGCACGAGGATGCCGAGATAGCGCTGCGGGCCGACCATCACCGAATCTCGCGAGGGCAGCAGGGCGAGAACCGCCGCGCCGCCGGGCTCGCCGCCGAAGAAGCACCAGACCGGGCTCATGCTCTTTAGCCCGTCGGCATCCTTGCGGTCGACCATGGAGACGAAGCGGCGGGACAGGTCATAGACCGTCCCGACCAGCGGGATGCGCCGCATGATGCGGTCGAGGGCGTCCTGCAGCCGTTCCTGCAGCACGATGGCGACGAGGCCGAGAAGGTAGATCAGCCCGACGACCATCAGGATGCCGATGAGGTAGGCGGCGAGCGAGGAAGAGGAAAAGCCGAGACCCAGCGAGGTCAGGAACCGGCCGACCACCGTGCCGGGGCCGACAAAGCCATAGATGAAGGTCACCGACCAGCCGACGACGAAGGCTGTCACGGCCAGCGGCAGCAGCAGGAGGAAGCCGGCCAGGAACACGCGCTTCAGATTGCCCATCGCCACTCCTCCCCGCAGGGTCAAGCCCCGGCCGCCGCTTTCGGTCTGTCCCGCGCCACGCCGGATGCCGCGATATCGGCGACCAGCGTCGACAGTCCGGTGACGGCCTGGACCGAGAGACCGGCCTCGCTCATCTCGCCGCGCGCGATCTCCGGCACGACGGCCTTGGTGAAGCCGAGTTTCTTGGCTTCCTTGAGCCTGGCCGCGGCCTGTGCCACGGGCCGGACCGCGCCGGAGAGGCTCACCTCGCCGAAATAGACCGCATCCGCCGGCAGGACCGCACCCGACAGCGACGATACCAGGGCTGCGGCAACCGCCAGATCCGCCGCCGGTTCGGCGATCCTGAGGCCGCCGGCGACGTTGAGATAGACATCGTAGCCGCCGAGCCTGACGCCGCAATGGGCGTCGAGCACCGCCAGCACCATGGACAGGCGCGCCGGGTCCCAGCCCACCACCGCCCGCCGCGGCGTCCCGAGGGTGGAGGGGGCGACGAGGGCCTGGATCTCGACGAGCACCGGCCGCGTGCCCTCCATTCCCGCGAAGACGGCGGTGCCGGGAGCGCCGAGATCGCGCCCTGCGAGAAAGAGTTCCGAGGGGTTCGGCACTTCGCGCAGGCCCTTGCCGGTCATCTCGAAGACGCCGATCTCGTCGGTCGGGCCGAAGCGGTTCTTGACCGCCCGAAGGATGCGGAAATGGTGTCCGCCTTCGCCCTCGAAGCTCATCACCGCGTCGACCATGTGCTCGACGACGCGCGGTCCGGCGATCTGCCCGTCCTTGGTGACATGGCCGACGAGAATGACGGCCGCCCCGGACTTCTTGGCATAGCGGATGAGGACCTGCGCGGCCGAGCGCACCTGGCTGACCGTCCCCGGCGCGCTCTCGACCGAATCCGTCCACATGGTCTGGATCGAGTCGATCACCACCAGCCGCGGCGTGACTCCCTCCGACAGGGTCGCGACGATGTCCTCGACATTGGTCTCTGCGGCGAGCTCGACCGGCGACGCCGTGAGACCGAGCCTTTCGGCCCTCAGACGCACCTGGCCGACCGCCTCCTCGCCGGAGATGTAGACGACCCTGTGGCCCATGCGGGCCAGCCGCGCAGAGGCCTGGATGAGCAGCGTCGACTTGCCGATGCCGGGATCGCCGCCGATCAGGATCACCGAGCCCTTGACGAGGCCGCCGCCGAACACCCGGTCGAGTTCGCCGACCTGCGTCTCGGTGCGCGGCGCCTGATCGTTGACCCCGTCGAGGCCGGCGAGCGCGAAGGCCCGGCCGCGCGTCTTGCCGCCCTTCGCCGGGGCGCCGCCGACGCCGGTAGTCGCCACGGTCTCTTCTGCGATGGTGTTCCAGGCGCCGCAGCTCTCGCACTTGCCCTGCCAGCGGCCATAGGTGGCCCCGCAGGACTGGCAGACGAAAGTGGTGGTCGAGCGGGCCATGTCAGCCGGTATAGCGGCGATGGTAGCGTTTGCCGAGGCTCGTCAGGATCTCGTAGCCGATGGTGCCGGCGGCCTCCGCGACATCGTCGACACCGACTCCGTCGCCGATCAGGGTCGCGATGTCACCGGCGGAGACGGGTCCCGCATCGGTCACGTCGATGGCGAGGAGGTCCATCGAGACCCGGCCGGCCGGCTGGCAGATGACGCCGTTGACCCGCATCGGCGCGCCGGTCTTGCGATCGGTGGAGCCGGCCTGGCGGAGATAGCCGTCGGCATAGCCCACCGAGACGACGGCGATGCGGCTGTTGCGCCCGGCTGTCCAGGCGGCGCCATAGCCGACCGTGTCGCCGGCCCGGATGCCGCGAACCTGGACGATCGGGGCATCGAGGCGGACGACCGCCGCCAGCGGGTCGCGTCCCGCCACGAAACGGGCGCCGTAGAGCGCGATGCCCGGCCGCATCAGGTCGTGACGGGCGGCGGGGAGGGTGCAGCCGGCGGAATTGGCCAGCGAGCCGGGAATGCCGGGAAAAAGCCCGCGGAGCTGCTGGAACCGGTCGATCTGCCGGGCGGTGAGCGGGTGGCCCGGCTCGTCGGCGCAGGCGAGGTGGCTCATGAGAAGGGCGGGCTCGAAGGCCAGCGACGCCGCGCCGGGCTCGGCGAGCAGGGCGGCCTCGGCGAGGTCGAGGCCGAGCCGGTTCATGCCCGTATCGACATGGATCGCGGCGGGCAGGCGGCGCCCGATCGTCTCGCAATGGGCAGCGAAGATTTCGACATCCTCGCGGCTGCCGAGGACCGGGCGGATGTCGTGCTGGAGATAGGTGTCGAGAGCGGCACCGAAGAGGCCGTTCAGCACATAGATCGTCGCGCCGGGCACCGCGGCCCTCAGGCGGCGCGCCTCCGACAGATGCGCCACGAAGAAGGTCGTGCAACCGGCCGCGGCCAATGCGGGCCCGGCCATTTCGATGCCGAGGCCATAGGCGTCCGCCTTGACGACCGCAGCCGTGGCGACGCCGCCGCCCATGGCGGCGAGGGCCCGGTAATTGGCGGCGAGGGCGCCGAGGTCGATGGTCAGGACGGCGCCGGCCTCGTTCAGCGGGATGGTCATGCGCTCACTCGAACCGCTCGGGAAGGCGGTCGGCATCGGCGAGGTCGGAGAATCGCGTCACCGAATCCTCGAACTGCAGCATGACCGTTCCGGTCGGGCCGTGGCGCTGCTTGCCGATGATCACCTCGGCGCGGCCATGGACCTGCGCCATGTCGGTCTGCCATTTCAGATGTTCCTCGGTGCCCGGCTTCGGCTCCTTGTTCTTGAGGTAATACTCCTCGCGGAACACGAACATGACGGCGTCGGCATCCTGCTCGATGGAGCCGGATTCGCGCAGGTCCGACAGCTGCGGGCGCTTGTCGTCGCGGTTCTCCACCTGACGGGAGAGCTGCGAGAGCGCCATGATCGGCACATGCAACTCCTTGGCCAGCGCCTTCAGGCCGGTGGTGATCTCGGTCAGCTCCTGCACGCGGTTCTCGCCCTTCTTCGACGAGCCCGACAGCAGCTGGAGATAGTCCACGACCATGAAATCGAGGCCGCGCTGGCGCTTCAGGCGCCGGGCCCGCGCCGCCAGCTGGACGATGGACAGGCCGCCGGTATCGTCGATGTAGAGCGGCAGCGCCTGGATCTCCTTCGCCGCCTGGGTAAGCTTGTAGAACTCGTCCTCGCGCAGGTCGCCGCGGCGGATCTTGTAGGACGGGATCGCAGCCTGCTCGGCGACGATACGGGTGGCGAGCTGGTCGGAGCTCATTTCCAGCGAGAAGAAGCCGACGATGCCGCCATTGGTGGTCTTGTGCGTGCCATCCGGCTCGACCTCGAACTTGTAGGCCTTGGCGATATTGAAGGCGATGTTGGTGGCCAGCGCCGTCTTGCCCATGCCGGGGCGCCCGGCGAGGATCACGAGGTCGGAATGCTGCAGGCCGCCGAGGCGCTGGTCCAGATCGGTCAGGCCGGTCGAGATGCCTGACAGCTTGCCGTCGCGCTGATAGGCCGCCGCTGCCATGTCGAGGGCGCGCGCCATGGCGTCGGTGAAGCGCCGGAAGCCGCCGTCATAGCGGCCGGTCTCGGCGAGTTCGAACAGGCTCTTCTCGGCGTCCTCGATCTGGGTGCGCGGCGGCATGTCGACCGGCGCGTCATAGGCGACGTTGACCATGCCCTCGCCGATGAGGATGAGGTTGCGGCGGATGGCGAGGTCATAGATCGCCCGGCCGTAATCCTCCGCATTGATGATGGTGGTGGCCTCGGCCGCGAGGCGGCCGAGATACTGCGCCACCGTCATCCCGCCGACATCGATGGCGGCGTCGTTCATGAAGGTCTTGAGTGTCACCGGCGTCGCGATTTTGCCCGCCCGTATCAGCTGCGAGGAGATCTCATGGATCTTCTGGTGCAGCGGATCGAAGAAGTGCTTCGGCTCCAGGAAGTCCGAGATGCGGTAGAAGGCCTCGTTGTTGACGAGGATCGCGCCCAGCAGCGCCTGCTCCGCCTCAATATTGTGCGGGGCCTGGCGGAACGGCAGGTCGGACGGACCGACGGATTTCAGGGCGGGCAGGGCGGACATGGATCTTCTGGGTCTGGGCTGGGACGAGCCTGTCTAGCAGGCCGGAGCGAGGCCGGTGGCAGCAATGACCATCATCGCCCGATCTCCCCGATTCTCACAGCCTCGGAGGATGCGAGCGGCAGAAACCGCTGCAGCCGGTTGACTCCGCGCGCCGTTGAGCGGGGGGGGCGGGTGGCCGGCTGTGGCAGCGGCGCCACGGTCGCCGCCAAGCAAGCGCGGCGGGCGCCAAGACTTCGGCGGCATCGTTACTTGGCCCGCCCTTGGAAACGCGACGTTAAGATTAACGTGCGATCCATCGTGGGAACCGCAATCGCGGTGAATCGTTCATTTCCAAGGGGCGCTCCCATGTTCAAGCGTGTCGCAATACCCATGGCCGCGGCCGCGGTTCTCCTGTCGTCCGGTATCGCTGGGGCGGCCGACCTCGGCGCCCCCATCCTGCGTGGCTCCGAAGTCGTCGAGCCCGCCTATGAACATGTCGACAAGTGGAGCGGTGTCTATGTCGGCGCCGCCGTCGGCATGCAGGTGATCCGCAATTCCGGGTTCCATTCGGACGCGGCGGGTGCCGCCAACCCGAACTTTCCCAACTACAATTATGACTATGCCGGCGCGCGCTTCAGCTATGGCCTGCATATGGGCCTCCAGCGCATGTTCGGTCAGTTCGTGATCGGCGCCGAACTCGACTTCGACGGTCCGCAGGCGCGCATCCATTCGCCCTGGTACAATGGCAACCCGGCCTATTCGGGCGGCGTCCCCGGCAACATCTACCAGCAGCGCGTCGCGCTCAACTGGCAGGGCTCGCTGCGGGGCCGCGTCGGCTTCGTGCACCACAAGTCGCTGCTTTACGTCACCGGCGGCCTCGCCTTCGCCAATATGACGGTCTGCACCGTGCTCGACGACTGCATCAACGGCGCCAACCACGTCGTGCGCTATTCCACCACCCGTTGGGGCTGGACGGTCGGTGCCGGCATCGAGCACAAGTTCAACTACAACTGGTCGGTCCGCGCCGAGTACCGCTACACCAACTACGGCTCGCGCTCCTGCCTCGCCACCGCCGCCTGCTCGATCGATCCGAACGCCTCGGACATCAACAACCGCGTCGAGACCCACGCTTTCCGCTTCGGCGTCAGCTACCTGTTCGGTGGCCCGACCCTGGCGGCAGCCCCGATCATCGCCCGCTACTGATCCGCTGGGGCAGGCCATTGCCCCCCGGCCAGCCCCTTCGAAATGCAGAACGCCCGGTCGCGAGACCGGGCGTTTTGCGTTGGACGATGCCCCGCCCCGCGAGCCGGGCGGGACCGGGAATCAGCCCTCGGAATCGCCGAACTCTTCCGGGTTGAAGGTTTCGAAGGTCGGCTCGTCGGCGCGCTGGGTGAGGTCCTCGCCCTCGGTCTGGCGGTTGGCCTCGCCGGCGGAGCGGGCGACGTTGACCGTGACGGTTGCATCGACTTCCGGGTGCAGCGACACGGTGACCTTGTGCAGGCCGATCGCCTTGATCGGCGTGTCGAGCTGGATCATGGCGCGCGACACGGTGATGCCGGCCGCGGTGATGGCGTCGGAGAGATCGCGGGCGGAGACCGAGCCGTAGAGCTGGCCGGTTTCGCCGGCCTGGCGGATCAGCACATAGGAGGTGCCGTCGAGCTCGGCGGCGACGGCCTCGGCATCCTTCTTCAGTTCGAGATTGCGGGCCTCGAGCTGGGCCTTCATCGTCTCGAACTTCTTGCGGTTGGCTTCGGTGGCGCGCAGCGCCTTGCCGGTGGTCAGCAGGAAGTTGCGGGCATAGCCCGGCTTCACGTCCACGACTTCGCCCATATAGCCGAGCTTGGCGACGCGCTCGAGAAGAATGACCTGCATGATGATACTCCTTGTTCGGTCAGTTGAATGTCATGTGTTGAAGGGAGGCGCGGGCGGCTTGCGCCGCGCCCGGATGTCGAAGAGCACGTCGGCCAGACCGGCGAGCGCGACGAAGATCATGGGCCAGCCGATCACCATGGTGAGCGCATAGAGGAGCCCGAGCGCGAAGCCGCGCATGCCCCAGCCGCGGGTGATGTCGTGGGCCAGCGCGAAGCCCTGGAGGGCGTAGATGGCAAGGCCCACCGCGAGGATGATGGCGGCGATCTGGCCGGGGAAACCGGCCGCAAAGGACCCGATGGAGCCGGCGAGCAGGGCCAGCGCCGTCCATTTCGGCAGCTTGAGGGCCGCTAGGTCGGGCCAGGGGCGGATGAGACGGCCGGAGGCCCTTACGATGCGGCCGGCAAAATAGAAGTTGATGGTTGTGACGAAGGTCCAGACCACCGCCGCGGCGACCGGCACGGCCGCCGACATCAGCGCCACCAGAGCCTCGCGGTCCGTGCTGCCGACATTGACCTGTTCCAGCGTCCGGCCGACACCCTGCCGGATCGAGGCCTGGAAGGCGACATAGTCGAGCCCATAGAGCGCGATGATGGCGAAAAAGGTCAGGACGACCGCGCCGACGCCGATCATCGTCAGGATAATGCCGGCCGGCATCCATTCGACAGCCTGCGGATCCTCCTCCGTCGGCGCCGGGCGCAGCGACAGGGCGGCATAGGTCAGGACCCAGGCCGGCAGACCGACCGACAGAAAGAAGAACATGCCGAACTGAGAGCGCAGCGTCAGCGACAGGGCGAGCGCGCCGATGGTCGCGGCGAAGGCGCCGGCATAATGGCCCCAACCCAGCCCGGCGATCAGCACGGGCAGCGCGGCGAAATAGAACAGGACAAGCGCCATGGGGCTCCCCGACGCGAGCGTCGCGAAGAGGAGCGCAGAGGCAAGTCCTGCCCCGAAGGCGATGGCGAGGGTCGGTCCCATCGTCAGCTGTCCCGCTCGTTTCAGAGGGTTAGGGGAGGATCCCCAGCTTCAGCCGCGGCGGTTGGGACCGGCACGGCCGACGAGTCACGTCGTGAGAAGGCACGTTGCGAGGCGCCGGCGGCAGGACGCAGGGCGTCCCGCCGCGCAGGGCACACTTACTTGATCACGTAGGGCAGGAGACCGAGAAAGCGGGCGCGCTTGATCGCCTGGGCGAGCTCGCGCTGCTTCTTGGCGGACACCGCCGTGATACGGGACGGAACGATCTTGCCGCGCTCGGAAATGTAGCGCTGCAGGAGACGGACGTCCTTGTAGTCGATCTTCGGCGCGCTCGGGCCGGAGAAGGGGCAGGTCTTGCGACGACGGAAGAAGGGGCGACGGGCGCCACCGGCTGCGGCAGACATGGTCACTCCTCCGTCTGTTCGACTTCGGCGGAGGCTTCGACATCCCCGCCATCACGATCACGGAACCGGCGCGCACCGCCGCCACCGCCACCACCAAAGCCGCCGCCACCGCCGCCGAAGCCACGGTCACGGCCTCCGCCACCGCCGAAGCCGCGGTCGCCGCCGAAGCCGCGCTCGCCGCGATCGTCACGGTCGCGCTTCTGCAGCATGGCCGAGGGGGCCTCCTCGAGCTCCTCGACCCTGACGGTCATGAAGCGGAGGATGTCCTCGTTGATCGCCATCTGACGCTCCATCTCGGCGATCGCCGCCGGGGGAGCATCGATGTTCATCAGCGTGTAGTGGGCCTTGCGGTTCTTGCGAACGCGGAAGGCGATCGACTTGAGGCCCCAGGGCTCGACCTTGGGCACCGCGCCGCCATGGGCTTCGATAACGCCCTTGTACTGCTCGGCAAGCGCTTCCGCCTGCTGAGAGGTCACGTCCTGGCGCGCCAGGAACACATGTTCATAGAGAGGCATTCGGCCTGTCTCCGGTTCGAGTGACGCTTCTTTCGGCGCGAAGCCCCCCGAGCCCTGGACAGGCCCGACAGTTTTCTCGAAGGCGGAGACACCGGACGACGGATGAACCCATCCTGCAGGCGAGCCTGCCGTCCGTACAGCCACCGGCCGACCGAAGCGAAGGCGGCCTTATACGCGAACCGCGCCGGGATTCAAGGCTGTTCCTGCAGGCAGTCTCGGTGCCGCCGCGGCTTCGTCTACCGGAGCGATGGAACCCCATGCGCCGTCCGCGGGTTCTCGCACCGGATACCATGAGGAGGCGACGATGGCAGCCACGCCCAAGTCAGGTCCTGCGCGCCCGGTGATTTCGGGCGATGCGGTCCGCCCCGCAACGGCAGGCGGGTCGGGAAATCGCGGCGACGACAAGGCCGGAGGCGACGAGATCGGCGCCGGGACTTTCGTCGGCAAACCGGCTGATCCCGCCGCTTTGACGCGCGGCGCGCCGCCGAAGCCGAAGAAGCGTTACAGCCTCGCCGATTGACCGCCATCATGTTGCCGTGATGCGATGAAAGAAACTGCAACAGTTCGCGAGGCGGACCTTTCCGGGAGCGAATCCATGGCCGATGTCCATCACTCCACCCGCCGCGGTTGCGTCCTGACCGCGCAAGACCTGACGGTAATCAAGCGCAAGTTCGACAGGACCTGCGAAGAACTCGGCGTCTATGCCGAGGATGACCAGGCGCGCCAGTCCCTCGGGCGCGCCTTGCTGGCTGCGGTGGCCCGCGGCGATGCCGAACTGCTCGCCGACGAGGCGCCCGTTGCTGCCGGCACTGAGACGCTGTTCTTCGAGGGTGAGGAACTCGTCGTCGCCCTCACCGAGCGCGCCGGCCACTAGGCCTGAGCGCGGGGCTCAGGCCGCATCGGCCTCCCGGCGCCAGGCCGGGAAGGGGTCGGCGAGGCTGGCATAGTCCTCAGGATTGAAACGCGTCGCCGAGGCCCGCCCGAGAAGGCATCCGTCCAGCGCGGCGCGCATCGCTGCTTCGTCCATGCCCGTGCCGATGAAGACGAGTTCCTGCCGGCGGTCGCCATAGACCGGGTGCCAGTGACGCTTCAGCATCTCGCGCCATTCATCGGATTGCGGCCAG
This sequence comes from Phreatobacter sp., assembly GCA_019749835.1. Classification (GTDB taxonomy): domain Bacteria; phylum Pseudomonadota; class Alphaproteobacteria; order Rhizobiales; family Phreatobacteraceae; genus Phreatobacter. Next base: position 15,354 of record JAIEPJ010000247.1, read on the forward strand.
CGCGCCTTCGGCACCGCGATCCACCAGAACCCCATGGCTGACGTCCGGCACACCGCGCCGGCGATCGACAACTCACCACACCAGTTCGGGCGCGTCGCCAGCCAGAAATGGCCCTTGGCGCGGATGAGCCCCGGCCAGGTCGCCTTGAGGAAAGCGTCGAAGGCCACGGGGTCGAACGGCCGGGCGGCGCGATAAACGAAGGAGGAGATGCCATATTCCTCGGTCTCCGGCACATGGTCCTTGAAGCCGTAGAGTTCCTTGGCCCAGAGCGGGTGCATCTCTGCCTTGTCGGGGTCGAAACGCCCTGTCGCCAGGACCTCGTCGAGCGCGACCTTGGCGAAGTCCGTGGTGATGACGCGGGCGTCCGGGTTGAGCCCGCGCACCACCTTGAGCACCAGGTCGGCCTGTGCGGCAGTGACGTCCGACATCTTGTTGACGATGACCACGTCGGCGAATTCGATCTGGTCGGTGAGAAGGTCTGCAAGGGTGCGTTCGTCCTCCGCGCCGGCCGTCTCGCCACGGTCCCTCAGAAAGTCCCGGCTGCCGAAATCCTTCAGGAGGTTGATGGCGTCGACCACCGTCACCATCGTGTCGAGCCTTGCGACATCCTCCAGCGCCTGGTCCTGTTCGTCGCGGAAGGAGAAGGTCGCCGCAATCGGCAGCGGCTCGGCGATACCCGTGCCCTCGATCAGCAGGTAGTCGTAGCGGCCGCTCTCGGCGAGGCGGCGCACCTCCGTCAGCAGGTCGTCGCGCAGGGTGCAGCAGATGCAGCCATTGGTCATCTCGACCAGCTTCTCGTCCGTCCGTGACAGGTTGGCGCCGCCGTCGCGCACGAGGTCGGCGTCGATGTTCACCTCCGACATATCGTTGACGATGACCGCCACCCTTCGGCCCTCGCGGTTGTTGAGGATGTGGTTGAGCAGGGTCGTCTTGCCCGCCCCGAGAAAGCCGGAGAGGACGGTGACAGGAAGGCGGGCTTCGGCGTTCATGGGACCCTCGTGCGTAATACTGTTACATATCGAGCATGCCACGGGCCCCGCAAGAGGCGTCTGAAACCTTTCCAGTGTGAAATCACATGGTCCATCGCTTGACTCGGCGCCGGCCCGATGCCAGTCCCGCGCACCTTCTTTTGGGGCGTCGCGAGGTCCGGTCCATGACAGCCGCATTCACCTTTCCCGGTCAGGGCAGCCAGAGCGTCGGCATGGGCAAGGCGCTGGCCGATGCCTTTCCGGTCGCCCGGGCTGTCTTCGACGAGGTCGATGCGGCCCTCGGCCAGAAACTGTCTGCCGTGATGTGGGACGGCCCGATCGAGACGCTGACCCTGACCGAGAACGCCCAGCCGGCGCTGATGGCGGTGTCGCTGGCGACGATCCGCGTGCTCGAGGCGGAAGCCGGACTCGACCTTGCCCGCGACGCGGCTTTCGTCGCCGGCCATTCCCTCGGCGAATATTCGGCGCTCGCCGCCGCCGGCACCTTCTCCATCGCCGATACGGCGCGACTCCTGCGCATCCGCGGCAATGCCATGCAGGCGGCGACACCGGTCGGCACCGGCGCCATGGCCGCGATTCTCGGCCTCGACTTCGAGGCCGTCGTTGCCATTGCAGCAGACGCTGCCGCGGGCGAGGTCTGCCAGGCCGCCAACGACAATGGCGGCGGCCAGGTGGTGATCTCCGGCCACAAGGGCGCCGTCGACCGGGCCTGCGAACTGGCCAAGGCCCGCGGCGCCAAACGTGCCATTCCGCTGCCCGTCTCCGCGCCCTTCCACTGCGCGCTGATGCAGCCCGCCGCCGATGCCATGGCGGAAGCCCTGGCCAAGGTCGCGGTGAAGGCGCCGGTCGTCCCGGTCGTCGCCAATGTTCTCGCCGCGCCGATCAGCGACCCCGCCGACATCGTCCGGCGCCTGGTCGAACAGGTCACCGGCACGGTGCGCTGGCGCGAATGCGTAAGCTTCATGGCCGGGGCAGGCGTCACCACCTTCTACGAGATCGGTTCCGGCAAGGTGCTGACCGGCCTCGTCAAGCGTATCGCCGACGGTGCCGGCGGCATCGCCATCGGCACGCCGGACGATGTCGCGGCCTTCGTGGCCGCGCGCGGCTGAACGGCAACAGGGAGTCCGAGACCATGTTCGACTTGACCGGCAAGACCGCCCTCATCACTGGCGCGACGGGCGGAATCGGCGGGGCCATCGCGCAGGCCCTGCACGGCCAGGGCGCGACCGTCGCGCTGTCGGGCACGCGGCGCGAGAAGCTCGAGGAACTCGCCGCCGCGCTCGGCAGCCGCGCTCATGTCATCCCCACCAACCTCTCCGCGCTGGACGAGGTCGATTCCCTGGTCCCCGCCGCCGAGGCGGCGATGGGCGGCCTCGACATCCTCGTCAACAATGCCGGCATCACCCGCGACAATCTCTTCATCCGGATGAAGGACGAGGAGTGGGACCAGGTGCTCGCCGTCAATCTCACCGCCAACTTCCGCCTCAGCCGGGCCGCCGCCAAGCTGATGATGCGCAAGCGCTGGGGCCGCATCATCCAGATCACCTCCGTGGTCGGCGTTACCGGCAATCCCGGCCAGGGCAATTACGCGGCGGCCAAGGCCGGCCTCATCGGCATGTCGAAGTCGCTCGCCGCCGAGATCGCCAGCCGCAACGTCACCGTCAACTGCCTCGCGCCGGGCTTCATCGCGACCGCCATGACCGACGTGCTGAACGACAAGCAGAAGGAGACGATCCTGACGCGCGTTCCGGCCGGCCGTCTCGGCCAGGCGAGCGAAATCGCCGCCGCCGCCGTCTACCTCGCATCGGAGGAAGCTGCCTATGTCACCGGGCAGACGCTCCATGTGAATGGCGGTATGGCCATGATCTAATTGGGGATTTCGGCGATCGGGACGCATGCTGGCAAAACCGGAAGGCCTGTGATAGAGAGCCTTGAGGTTCGGGCAGGGGGCTTCCCAATCGATCCGGAATTCATGGCGACGCGGCGCGCCGCCTGCAACACTTGAAAGCCGCACACCGCATCCGTTCGAGAGCGGTGCCTCATCGTCGGATGGAACGAGGATAATCTAATGAGCGATACCGCTGAACGCGTGAAGAAGATCGTCGTGGAACAGCTCGGCGTCGATGCCGAGAAGGTCGTTCCGACCGCGAGCTTCATCGACGACCTCGGGGCCGACAGCCTCGACACCGTCGAACTGGTCATGGCGTTCGAAGAAGAGTTCGGCGTGGAAATCCCGGATGACGCGGCCGAGACGATCCTGACGGTCGGCGATGCCGTGAAGTTCCTCGACAAGGCCGCCAGCGCCTGATTTCAGCACCGTCAAATGCGACTTTGACGACCGAAGAGCCGGGGAGCGCGCAGCGTCTCCGGCTTTTCGTTCACCGGGCGGGGAATGGGTGAGACGATGATGCGTCGCGTTGTTGTGACCGGAATGGGCCTCCTGACACCGCTCGGCTGCGGCGTCGAGGAAACCTGGTCTCGACTCATCAAGGGCGAGAGCGGGGCCTCGAAGGTCACGCATTTCGACGTCTCCGACATCACCGCCAAGATCGCCTGCCAGATTCCGCGCGGCGACGCGCCGGCTGCCTTCAATCCCGATGACTGGATGGAGCCGAAGGAACAGCGCAAGGTCGACGAATTCATCATCTTCGCCATGTGCGCGGCCAAGCAGGCGCTCGACGATGCCGGCTGGCATCCCCGGACTGCCGAGGAGCAGAACACCTCGGGCGTGCTCATCGGCTCCGGCATCGGCGGCATCGACGGCATCGCCGAGGCCGCCCTGATCCTGCGCGAGAAGGGCCCGCGCCGCATCTCGCCCTTCTTCATTCCCGGCCGCCTCATCAATCTCGCCGGCGGTTACGTTTCCATCGCCCATGGCCTCAAGGGGCCGAACCATGCGGTGGTGACCGCCTGTTCGACCGGCGCCCATGCCATCGGCGACGCCGCCCGCCTCGTCGCCTTCGGCGATGCCGACGTGATGGTGGCCGGCGGGACCGAATCGCCGATCAGCCGCCTGTCACTGGCCGGTTTCGCCGCCTGCCGGGCGCTCTGCACCACCTTCAACGAGGAGCCGACCCGCGCCTCGCGCCCCTATGACCGCGACCGCGATGGCTTCGTCATGGGTGAGGGCGCCGGCATGGTCGTGCTCGAGGAATACGAGCACGCCAAGGCGCGCGGCGCGAAGATCTATGCCGAGGTGATCGGCTACGGCCTGTCGGGCGATGCCCACCACATCACCGCCCCGGCCGAGGACGGCGACGGTGCCTTCCGCTGCATGCAGGCCGCCCTCAAGCGCGCCGGCATCAGCGCCTCCGACATCGACTACATCAATGCCCACGGCACCTCGACCATGGCCGACGGCATCGAACTCGGCGCCGTCGAGCGCCTCGTCGGCAATGCCGCCTCGAAGATCTCCATGTCGTCGACCAAATCATCGATCGGCCATCTCCTCGGTGCCGCCGGGGCGGTCGAGGCGATCTTCTCCATCCTGGCAATCCGCGACCAGATCGCACCGCCGACCCTCAATCTCGACAATCCCTCCGTCGAAACGGCCATCGATCTGGTGCCGCACGTGGCGCGCAAGCGCGCCATCGAGACCGTCCTGTCCAATTCCTTCGGGTTCGGCGGGACCAATGCCTCGGTCATCTTCCGGGCTGCTGCCTGAGGCGGGACCCGCCTTTCGCCACATTCCCTGCGCATCACTTCCGGTGATGCGAGCACCTGATCAGAGCGCGGCCCCATGAGCGATCATCCCGGACCCAACCCGCTTCAGAACGGGTCCCGCCCGGCCATCAAGTCGCCCCGGGCGGCCCTTGAGCCCGAATCGGCCCCGCCGCCGCCGCCGGCCTCGCGCCATGCCCGCAACCAGTGGGTCGTCATCGGCAATCTGATCATCACCATCCTTCTCGTCGGCCTGGTCGGCGGCATGGCCGCCTTCCTCTATGCGCGCCAGGCTTTCGTCGCTGCCGGACCCTTGCCGCAGGACCGTGCCGTCTTCATCGAGCGCGGCTCGACGGCGGAAGCGATCGCCCAGACGCTCGAGCGCAACGGCGTCATCAACAGCGCGCTGCTGTTCTCCGCCGCCGTCCAGCTCTACGGCGTGCGCGGCGACCTGAAATGGGGCGAGTACATGTTCCCTCGCGGCGCCTCCACCGCCGAGGCCCTCGCCATCGTCCTCGACGGCAAGCCCATCGAATACCGCGTCACCATCCCCGAGGGCCTGACCTCGGAGCAGATCATCGGCCGCCTGCGCGACAACGACGTCCTCACCGGCGACATCGCCCGCATCCCGCGCGAGGGCTCGCTCCTGCCCGACACCTACCGCTTCACCCGCGGCACGACCCGTCAGCAGATGGTCGACCAGATGACGCAGTTCCAGGCGCGTCTCCTGCAGCAGATCTGGGCGCGCCGCAGCCCCGATCTGCCGCTGCGCACGCCGGAGGAACTGGTCATCCTCGCCTCCATCGTCGAGAAGGAGACCGCCAAGGCGGAGGAGCGCCCGCGTGTCGCTGGCGTCTTCGTCAACCGCCTCAACCGCCGCATGCGCCTGCAATCCGATCCCACCATCATCTACGGGATCGTCGGCGGTCGCGGCGCGCTTGGCCGGCCGATCCTGCAGTCGGAAATCCAGCGCCTGACGCCCTACAACACCTACCAGATCGACGGGCTGCCGCCGACGCCCATCGCCAATCCCGGTCGCGCCGCCATGGAAGCGGTGGCCAATCCCCAGCGCCACCGCGACATCTTCTTCGTCGCCGACGGCACCGGTGGCCATGCCTTCGCCGAGACGCTCGAGCAGCACAACCGCAACGTCGCCAACTGGCGGCGGATCGAGCGGGAGCGCGCCGAAGCCTCGGG
>JAIEPJ010000056.1 GCA_019749835.1 Phreatobacter sp.
ATCGCCGGCTGGATGTTCCGCCACGGCGAGAGCGGCGCCGACAAGATCTTCTACACGACCGGGCGGCTGACCTCGGAGATGGTCATCAAGACCGTACGCATGGGCATTCCGGTCCTTGTCTCGCGCTCCGGCTTCACCGCCTGGGGTGTGGAACTGGCGCGCCAGTGCGGGCTCACCCTGATCGGTCGGGCCAAGGGCAAGCGGTTCGTGGCGCTGGCCGGCGAGGACCGCATCGTCTTCGACCAGGACCTCGCCTATGTCGTGGACGAGAGCGCCCGTCACCGGCGCAAGGGCGCGGAGGACTGAGGCGTGACCCATCCCGAGACCCTCGGCGTGCTTCTGGCCGGCGGCCTCGCCCGGCGCATGGGCGGCGGCGACAAGCCGCTGCGCAGCGTCGGGGGCGTGACGCTCCTCGATCGCGCGGTCGCCCGCATCGGCCCGCAATGCGACGGCCTCGTCGTCAATGCCAATGGCGACCCGGCGCGTTTCGCCGGCCTCGGCCTGCCGGTCGTGGCCGACACGGTGGAGGGGTTCGCCGGACCGCTCGCCGGCATTCTGGCAGCCCTCGAATGGATGGCGGCGCAGCGGCCCGGGACGGATTGGCTCGTGTCGATCCCGACGGATTCGCCTTTTCTGCCAGCCGACCTCGTCAAGCGGTTGCATGCAGCGCGCGAGACCGCGGGAACGGCGCTCGCCTGCGCCCGCTCCGGCGACCAGACCCATCCGGTCGTCGGGCTCTGGCCGGTGTCGCTGGCCGCCGACCTCCGGCATGCCCTGGTGGTCGAGGACATGCGCAAGATCGACCGCTGGACGGCGCGCCATGGCATTGCCGAGGCCGCCTGGCCGACGCTGCCCTATGACCCCTTCTTCAACGCCAACAGCCCCGAGGATCTGGCGGAGGCCGAGACGATCCTCGCCCGCTATCCCGAGGCCTAGGGTTCAGCGCAGCAGCCCATAAGCGAGGAAGGCAACGGTGTCGCCGGGGGCGACGCGTTCCACCGGTTCGGGCAGTTCGATCAGACCGTCGGTCTCGGTCAGCGAGGTGATGACCCCGGCGCCGTCACGCGGATGTTTCACCGCCTCCATCAGCCCGTCGGCGCTGCGGCGCAGGGCGACGCGGACATATTCCCGCCGGCCGGCCTTCTTCCTGTAGGGGAAGGCGGCGCGCACCGGCAGGGCCATGGGGGCCGTCGGCGCGCCGCCTGCCAGAACGGCCAGGAACGGCCGGACGACATGGGCGAAGGTGACGAAGACGGCGACGGGATTGCCGGGCAGGCCGATAAAGGCGGCGGCCTGGCCGGGCCTCTCCGACGGGATGACGCCCATGGCGACAGGGCGTCCTGGCTTGATGGCGAGGCGCCAGAACGTGAGGCTGCCGACGGCCTCGACGGCCGTCTTGACGTGGTCCTCCTCGCCGGTGGAGACCCCGCCGGAGGTGAGGATGAGGTCGTGGTCCGCGGCAGCGGCGCACAGGGCACCGGCAATCGCGCTGCGGTCGTCCGGGAGGATAGCGAGGTCCGTCACGGCAACGCCCAGGCGGCGGAGCAGGGCCTGCAGCATGAAGCGGTTGGAATCATAGAGCTGGGCGGGCCCAAGCGGCGTGCCCGGCGAGACGATCTCGTTGCCCGTCGAGAAGACCGCAACCCTTACGCGGCGGCGGACCGTGACCCGGGTCAGGCCGAGGGCGGCCGCCAGCGCGATCGTTTCCGGCGCCATCAGCCGGCCGGCGGCCAGCGCGAGGCCCCCTGCCGCCAGGTCCTCACCCGCCGGGCGGCAGTTGGCACCGGCGGCAAGGCCCGGCGGCAGAACGACGGCATCGCCGTCGAGCCGCACATCCTCCTGCATGAAAACGGTATCGCAGCCCTCCGGCATCGGTGCGCCGGTGAAGATGCGCACAGCTTCCGCCGGGCGGGAGGCGGCGGCCACGGCGCCGGCGGGAACGCGCGAGCCGATGGCGAGGCGAGTCTCGGCGCCGGGCGTCAGGTCGGCGAAGCGCACGGCATAGCCGTCGACGGCGGAGTTGAAGAAGGGTGGCAGGCTGACCGGGGCGACGAGTGGGCCGGCGAGGATGCGACCGTCGGCATCGAGAAGTTCAACCTCCTCGGTCTCGGCGACGGGAGACAGGCCCGTACCGACACGGGACAGTGCCTCTTCGACGGACAGAAGCTGACCGCCAAAGGCGAACTGGTCGGAGGAGAGCTGGGCCATGGCCTATCCCGTCCGCCTTGCCTTGCGGGGCTGGCGCGCCAGGTCCAGCGGCGCGGTGACTGTCAGGCGCGCGACGACGTCAGCGAGCGGCTGGGCAGCCTCCAGCATCAGGTCGGCAGCCGCTTCGGCGGCGTCGAGGCCGACCCGTGGGCCGCCCCACTGTGGCGGATCGGCATCGCAGATCAGCCCGTGGACGTGAGAGATGTCGGGAAAGAGCCAGGGCTTGCCATTGGCGGCGCGATGGATCTCGACCTTCGGATGGGCCTCGCGCTTGAAGCCCTCGACGATGACGAGATCGACGGGTGAGAGGCGCATGAGGAGCGCGGCGAGGCGCGGCTCCTCGGCCGCGCGCAGTTCGTGCATCAGAGCCCAGCGGCGGCCCGAGGCGACGAGGACCTCGGTGGCGCCTGCCGAACGATGGACATGGGAATCCTTGCCCGGCTGATCGATGTCGAAGGCGTGGTGGGCGTGTTTGACGGTGGAGACGCCAAGGCCCCGCGCGGTCAGGACGGGGATGACGCGGGCGAGCAGCGTGGTCTTGCCCGCCCCGCTCCATCCGGCAAGTCCGACGACCTTCATGAACGCTCCCGCGGCCCGTCCCGGGCAAGGTCCCGGCTGCGCGGGAAACTAGGGCGTCGGCCGCGCAGGCGCCAGCCCCTGAGACGAAGACGCCCGGCCTTTCGGCCGGGCGCGCATCGCATGACCTTTCTGAAAGGTCTATTCGGCGGGCTGAGCCGAGGCGTGGGGATGAGCCGCACCCTTGCCCATTTTCTCCTCGACCCAGAGCGAGTGGTGCTCCTTGGCCCAGTTGAGATCGACCTCGCCGGAGGTCATGGCATCCGCCGCGCCTTCCATGCCGATCGAACCGATATAGATGTGGGCGATCATGGCGGCGATCAGCAGCACGGCGACAATGCCGTGGATGATGTTCCAGAACTGCAGGGCGAGGACGCCGCCCGCCCATTCGGGGAACAGGAGGTAGACGCCCGAGAACGACAGGAGGCCACCGCCGATGATCACGGACCAGAAGATCACCTTCTGACCGGCATTGAACTTCTTCGCCGGAGGATGCTCGCTGCCGACGAGGCCGCCACCCTTCTTGATCCAGTTGATGTCCGTGCTGTCCGGGATGTTGTGGAAGACCCAGGTGACGAACATGAACACCAGACCCAGCATGAAGGGCCAGGCGAGGAAGTTGTGGGCATATTTGGCCCACTGCGACATGGCGGCGAAGGCACCCTCACCGAAGATCGGCGCCAGGACGAACTTGCCGAAGGTCACGTTCAGTCCCGACAGCGCCAGGATGATGAAGCAGCCCGCGGTCAGCCAGTGGATGAAGCGCTCGAAGGTCGAGAAGCGCAGGATCGTCGCGCCGGACCGGCCAGCCTCGATCATGATGCGGCCGCGCGTCATGTAGAAGACCGCAAGGAGGCCGAGCATGCCGAGAATGGAGATGGCGCCGATCCAGTGCATCGCGCCCTGGTGAAAGAGGCGCCAGGCCTGTCCCTGCGGCTGGATGAGGTTGCCGGCGCTGGCGTCGGGGATGGTGATGCGGCCCGACAGCGTCGTGCCCTGGCCCGGCGTCCCCGCACGCAGCGCGTCGAGGAGTTGGCGCTCCTGCACCGAGGACGCGGTCGGATTGACCGAGGTGGGCTGCTGGGCGAAGGCCGGCACGGTGGCGAATAGGGCCGTTGCAAGGGCAAAAGCTGCAACGAGAGACCGAAGCGAGAAGCGCATCGGGTGGTCCTCCCTGCGGATGGACCGCATCTGCGGTCATCCGGAATTGACGGCGATGAGGGCGGCGGGTGATCCCGCCGCCGCAGCGGATCAGATAGCGATCGTTTCCTTGTAGGCCGTCTGCCAGCCCCAGGCGCCGGAGCCGTAGCCGCGCTTCAGGACGCGCTCCTTGTAGATGGTCGCGATCATGTCGCTGTCACCCGCCAGGAGGGCCTTCGTCGAGCACATCTCGGCGCAGAGCGGCAGCTTGCCCTCGGCGAGGCGGTTCGCCCCGTAGGAGGCATATTCGGCCGTCGAACCGTCCGCCAGCGGACCACCGGCGCAATAGGTGCACTTGTCCATCTTGCCGCGCGTGCCGAAATTGCTGACGCGCGGATATTGCGGCGCGCCGAAGGGGCAGGCGTAGAAGCAGTAGCCGCAGCCGATGCACAGCTCCTTGGAGTGGAGCACCACGGCATCCGCCGTGGTGTAGAAGCAGTTCACCGGGCAGACCGCCGCGCAAGGCGCGTCGGTGCAGTGCATGCAGGCCATCGAGATGGAGCGCTCGCCGGGCTTGCCGTCATTGAGCGTGACGACGCGACGCCGGTTGATGCCCCAGGGAACGTCGTGCTCGTTCTTGCAGGCGGTGACGCAGGCGTTGCACTCGATGCAGCGATCAGCGTCGCAGAGGAATTTCATGCGGGCCATGGATCAGGTCCTCCCTCTCACGCTGCCTGGATCTGGCAGAGTGTGGCCTTGCCTTCGTGCATGCCCGTTACCGGGTCATAGCCGTAGGTGGTCACGGTGTTGACGCTTTCGCCGAGGACGATGGGATCCGTCCCCTGCGGGTAATTGCGGCGCTGGTCGACGCCCTGGTACCAGCCACCGAAGTGGAAGGGCATCCAGGCGACGCCGGGACCGACACGCTCGGTGACCAGCGCCTTGACGCGGGCACGACCACCTTCGGGACCGGCGACCCAGACCCAGCCGCCATCGGCGATGTTGCGCTGGGCCGCGTCACGCGGGTTGATCTCGACGAACATGTCCTGCTGGAGCTCGGCGAGCCACTTGTTCGAGCGGGTCTCTTCGCCGCCACCTTCATATTCGACCAGTCGGCCGGAGGTGAGGATGATCGGGAACTGCCGGGCGATCCCCTTGTCCACGGCGCCCTTCTGATAGGTCGTGTGGAGGTTGGGCATGCGCAGGGTGCGCTCGTCCGCGCGTGCCGGATACTTGGCCACGAGGTCGACACGCGGGGTGTAAATCGGTTCGCGATGGATCGGCACCGGATCGGGCAGGTTCCAGGCGATGGCGCGGGCCTTGCCGTTGCCGAAGGGACTGACGTTCTTCTCGAGGCAGACGCGCTGGATGCCGCCGGAGAGGTCGGTCGCCCAGGATACGGCACCGGGATTGGCTCCGCCCTGACGCTCGATCTGCGCCTTCTCTTCGGGAGTCAACGCCGAATCCCAGCCGAGCCGCTGGAAGATGGCATAGGTGAACTCCGGATAGCCGTCCTGGATCGCGGAATCGAGGCTCCAGGAATTCTGCGCCAGCAGTGTCTCGCCGTTGCGCTCCAGACCGAAGCGCGGGCGGAAGGTGCCACCGCCGTCCTTAACGGCGACATTGGTGTTGTAGAGGATATGGGTCCCGGGGTGGCGCACCTCGGGCTTGCCCCAGCAGGGCCAGGGAAGGCCGTAGAAGTCACCGCCGACATCGGCCAGTTCCTTCGGCGCACGCAGGGTAACGATGTCGAACTTGTCCTGGTTCGCCATGTGCGCCTTGATGCGCTCCGGCGACTGGCCGGTATAGCCGGTCGACCAGCCACCGCGGTTGATCTCGCGGAGAATGGATTCGGCCTGGGGCTCGTCGCCGTACTTGCCCTTGATCATCGTGTAGTTCTTGAACATCTCGGTAGCGAAACCGAGCTTCTGGGCGAACTTGTAGATGATCCAGTAATCGGTCGCCGATTCGAAGATCGGCTCGACCACCTTCTCGCCCCACTGGACCGAGCGGTTGGACGCCGTCCGCGAGCCGTCGCACTCGAAATTGGTGCAGGCCGGCAGGACATAGGTGCCGTCACGCCGGTTGTGCAACGAGACGAAATTGGTCGGATGCGGGTCGACGACCACCAGAAGCTCAAGCTTGCCGAGGCCCTCGACGGCCCCCGGCACGCGCGGGATGGTGTTGCCGCCGTGACCCATGACAAACATCGCCTTGACGTTGTCCTTCTGGTCCACCTGCTCACCCGGCAGAAGTGCAGCGTCGAACCAGCGGGTCGACGGGATTCCCGAGACCTCCATGTTCTGCTTGCCGGTGCGGGCGGCGCGGCCACCCTTGGCCGGCACGTCGTCGAAGCGCGACACGAAATAGTCGTAGGGCACATCCCAGACGCGCGACCAATGGCGCCAGGCACCCTCGACCAGGCCGTAATAGAGCGGCAGGTTGCCGACATCGAGGCCGAGATCGGTGGCGCCCTGGACGTTGGTGTGGCCGCGGAAGATATTGGCACCATTGCCGGGCCCACCAACATTGCCGGTGAGCAGCAGCAGGTTGCAGTAGGCGCGCACATTCGCCGTGCCGACCGTGTGCTGGGTCGCGCCCATGCACCAGATGAGCGTGGACGGCTTCTCGGTGGCGAAGAGCTTGGCGACCTTCTCGAGCTGGGCGCCAGGAACGCCCGACACGTCCTCGACGGTCTTGGGGTCCCACTTCTCGACTTCCTTCAGCACGTCGCTCATGCCGTAGACGCGCTGGGCGAGGAACTCCTTGTCCTCCCAGCCGTTCTTCACGATGTGCCACATGATGCCCCACATCACCGGGATGTCGGTGCCGGAGCGGATACGCACATATTCCGTCGCATGGGCGGCGGTGCGGGTCATGCGCGGATCGATCACGATCATGTTGGCGCGGTTCATCTCCTTGCCGACCAGCACGTGCTGCAGCGAGACGGGATGCGCCTCGGCGGGGTTGCCGCCCATGATGATCATGGTCTTGGCATTGCGGATGTCGTTGTAGGAGTTCGTCTGGGCGCCGTAGCCCCAGGTGTTGGCAACGCCGGCCACCGTGGTGGAGTGGCAGATGCGGGCCTGGTGGTCGACGTTGTTCGTGCCCCAGAAGGCGGCGAACTTGCGGAACAGATAGGCCGCCTCGTTGGTGAACTTGGCCGAGCCGAGCATGTAGACGGAGTCGGCGCCGGACTTGCCGCGGATCTCCATCATCTTGTCGCCGATCTCGTTGAACGCCTGGTCCCACGAGATGCGCTGCCACTGGCCGCCGACGAGCTTCATCGGATATTTGACACGGCGCTCGCCGAAGACGAGCTCACGCGAGGCGGCGCCCTTGGCGCAATGCGTGCCGCGGTTGATCGGGCTCTCCCAGGCCGGCTCCTGACCGGTCCAGACGCCATTCTGCACCTCGGCCTTGACCGTGCAGCCCACCGAGCAATGGGTGCACATGTTCTTCTTCACGGTGATCGCAACACCCGGCTGGGGGGCGGCGACGGCCTCGGCACGACGGACCGCCCCGAGGGTCAGCGAGCCGACGGCGATTGCGCCGGCGGCGGTGAGACCTGAGCGGGCGAGGAAGGTACGGCGATCCATCACCCCGGAGGTCAGGCCACCGGCAAGACCGGCGAGGCGGGTGCGGGCGGCGTCCTGGGATTTGCGCTTGATGAGCATGGGGGAGCGCCTCTCAGTAGCGGTTGGTGCGGTAGAAGGCCTGGACAGACGCAGAATTGGCCTGATAGCGGGCCTTCGTGCGTTCGTTCCGGCTTTCGCGCGTTGCGGTCTGGGCTTCGGCCGGCTGGGCACCGACGACTGCGGCGGCGGTGACGACGGATGCCCCCGTCATCGCCTTGAGGAAATCGCGGCGGGCCGGAGCGGCGGCGTTTCCTTGGTTCTTGGCACTACCCGACATGGTCGCGTCCTCCCGTTCGTCCCTCGCGCCTCAGGCGTCGAAGGAGAAAGCCTCGTCTTCAATGGCGACGAACAGGCGACCAACTGCGCCGACAGCGGCGTAGAAGGGTCTGTTCGTCATCGATTCCAGATCGGCGAAGAAGCGGCCGGCCCAAGGCTTCAGATGCGCCTCGAAGAAGGCCTTCTCCGTCTCGTAGCCCTGGCCGATCTCGCGCGAGGCGAGATTCGCCATCACGTCGAACAGCAGGGCGATGTGATCTTCCGGCTCGCGCGAATCGTCCTCGCGGATGATGCCGAGGTCGACGAAGGACTGGCGGACGGCGGCCAGCGGCCGCTCGTGCAGGAACCCCGTCAGATAATAGGAGGCGTAGGGCAGCAATTCGCCACGGCCGACGCCGACGAAAAGGTCGAAGAACTCGCGGTTGACCGCCTCGACCGAGGTGTCGGCGGCCGCCTTCCCAAGGGCCAGATGGGCCATACCGAGAGGCGACACGTCACCCTTGAGGGCGGCGACACGGCTGAGCACGTCGGCGGTCGGAACGCGGAACAGCAGCAAGGCCAGAAGGCCATATTCGGCTGACCGCAGCTTGTCCATCTCGTCGACGGCGACGCGATCCTGGGCCGCCTCCATGGCCACGGCGATGCTCGAGCGGCTCTCGGGATAGAGATCGGGGCGCAGCACATGGCGACCGACACCGGAGATCTTTTCGACTGCAATGACGCGCTCGGGCGGCACCCGGCTCCAGCTCGAGACGGAAGGCTGCGAAATGCCAAGCGCCCGCGCTAGGGCACCGACCCCGCCGACCGCCTTGATCGCTTCCTCTAGTCCCCGCTCACGCACTGCCGTGCCCGTTTCCCGTTCGTGGCCGGCGCTTGTCTGCGCGCCTTGGGCCATAGGCTTCCTACATTTGCCTTAGAATAGGTACAAGCTATGAGCGGCGATGGCAAGCGGTCGTCAGCCCGGAAGGGCGCTGCCATGACGCCGGACGACCGGGCGCAAGTCACTCGTTTCGCTGACATTGTTGTGCATTGCAGCACGACCGGACGTCGGTTCAACACCGGTTTGGCGTGGATTGTCCGCGTCGTCGACGGACTCCCCGGTCGGCGGGCTCCCGGCAACCCGCACGGCGGAGGGGATTTGCTGCGTTGCAGCATGTTGCGGTGCCGGTTCGGCGGGCGCTTGCGACACATTGTCGTGGCCCGCCGACGTGACGACTGGTTCGCCCGCCGCATCCCGTCCGAGCGCCCGGTCGAACATCTCGGCCACTTCGCGGATGGCGTCCCGGCCCGTCTCCATGGGACCAAACCCCGGAGCGGCGCCCGGCGTGTTGTAGTCATAGGCGTAGTCCAGCGCCGGACTGACATAGTCGCGGATGGCAGGATCAAGCAGCCACATGCGCTGCAGCGCCGCGTTGCGCAGGCCCGTCGGCACCCAGGGTTGCATGAAGGCGGCCAGGCTCTGGCCGGGCACGAGGTCCTCGAGGTTCGGAAGTTCCGCCAGGAGGTCGTCCAGCGCCCGGCCCTCGGGAAGGGCGGGCGGTGCCGCCTCAACCGCGGGCTGCGGATTCGGAGCGGGCTCGGGCTCCCGCTTCAGCCGCGACCAGCGTGCGATGAAACCTTCATGACCGCGGCTCACGAGCGCCTCCGGGGGGTCTGGCGCGCCGGATGGCCGAGACCGAAATCGGGTTCCGCATGGGGATCCTTGCGGTCGCGCTTGCGCTTGAAGAAGGGCTCCTCGACATGGTGGGCGTCGACGAAGGCTTGCAATTCGACTGCGATCTCGTGCGGCATGGCCAGCGGCTCGACCTTGTCCGACACCACATCGACGAAGGCCTCTCCCTCGTAGGGGTCGACGGTGGCTCCGGCCACGAACCAACCGCCCGCCTCGCCTTCCCGCAAGGCCACCCAGACGGAGGGCCGGCCCGAGACGAGATTGTCGCGGTAATGGGCCGTCTCGCCCGAGTGAAAGGTCAGATCCGCCGGGCCGAGATACCAGCGCTCGACGGTCCCCTCGGCCCCGATGAGCGTGCCCGGCGCGACGGCGGGCAGCCCCGGCAGAACGGCCTCGGGGAGCCATTCGAAATCGACCCAGGGATTGTTCAGCTTGCGTTTCACGGCGACGACGCCGACGGTCACGATCTGCACGGGCACGGACGCCTCCCTCAGGCCGCCTGCCGGCCGGCGAGCGGCAGGCCGACGATCAGGTTCTGTGGCTTGATCCGCAGGATCATATCCTCGGTCAGCGCCATGATGAGATAGACAGGCTTTCCCGCGAGCTTGGGGTCGACCATGCGGACATCGGCAAAGTCGAGACGGAACAGGCCGCAGACACGGCTCTGGTCGGCCGGATCGATCGCCTCGCCGCGCCACAGCCGGTTGCCGATGGCGGTGGCCTCGGCGTCGAGGCCGACGAACCAGCGCCAGTCGGCATCCTCGATGCGATCAACGATGGCGATGGTCGTCTCGACGCCGAGCATATGGGCGATCCAGGTTTCCAGCGCCCGGCACAGGGCCTCACGGGAGCGCGGGTCGCCGCCGATGTTGAAGACCATCGAGAAGGCGTCGGAGCGCGACCAGTAGGTCGGCGCCGTCTCGTCCGTCATGACCTCCAGATCGCCCATGCCATCGGTGCCCATCATGGCGGCCAGCGGCGAGGTCTGCAGCAATGCCTGGCGCTCCGCCTCGAAGGCCTCGATGAGCTCCTGGTCCGCCAGGAGCAGAGTCCCGTCCTTCAGTGACCCTTTCTGCGGGCGGAAGAAGAGTTCCGCAGCGCGCAGCACGAAGGGGTCCTCGCAGCCGTCCAGCGCATTGCGCAGGACGAGATGGACCAACTGGTTGAGAAAGAGCGGCGGCACGCCCCTCGCACCCTGACGGACGATGGCGAGATAGGCCGCCTCGATGCTCGGATGGGCCATCAGCTTGTCGCGGAAGCCGATCATGAACTGCCAGTTCTCGCGGGCATCCTCGTCCGCGACGGCGGCGATCATGGCGGCGGTCACCGGCCGGCGCGGGTCGCGCATCAGGTCGGCGTGGAGCGCGCGCTCGGCGTCGCAGGCCTCGGCGGGCGGGATCAGTTCCGGGCGGGCCAGATAGGCGAGGATCATCTCGTCGGTGACGGCGAGGCCGCCGCCGTCGACGCGGCGCGTCATGTGATGGCCGGAGGAGACCCAGAATTCGGTGACGGTGCGGGTTTCGGTGGTCATTTGCGGGTTGCCATCATGTCGATCAGGTCGACGCGCTCTTCGGGACCGTCATCGACCTCCTCATGGAAGGTGAAGGCGCGGGCGGTCGCATGCAGGCTGTCGGCACCGGCGGTCTTCTCGCGTGCGGTGAGGGTGCGGAACTGCTCGCGGATCTCGCCGTCCGCGAGGGCGCGGTGCATGGCCACCAGCGTGCCCTCGTCATGCTCGGCGAGGGATGCGGCGAAGGCGATCTCCTCCGCCGCCGCGGCCCGTGCCGAATCCATGTCAGGCGCGCCGAGCCTGTCGACCAGATGGCGGGCGAGGCTGTCGATCGCGGCGGTGCGTTCGTCCGGTCGGATGGGCTGCGCCACGACCAGCGTCGAGAAGCCGAGCGAGGCGACACCGACGAAGCCCGAGCGGAAGGCGGCGCGCTCCTTGCCGGTGAGACCGGCGACATCGCGGCCCCAGAAAAGGAAGGTGCCGGTCACCGCCCATTCGCCGGGTTCGGCCGCCTGGGGGAAGACGAAGGTGTCGGAAGGGTCGAGGCGGATGGTCCGCAGCATCATCACAGCTTCGGCCCTCCCGTCTCGCGGTCGAGCCAGGTGGTGGCCTTCAGCCCGGCGAGAAAGCCGAGGCGGCGCTCCATGTCGCCGACCGCCGGACGGACAATGAGGTCGCCGGCCGGCGAAAGGGTGAGCGTGTCGCCCGGCCGGTCCTTGGCGAGGCGCTGGACATAGTCGGCGAGGACCGGCGCCAAGCCCTGATGCTGGAAGACATCGACGAGCCGCAGGAAGAAGCGGGCGAAGCTCTCGATCAGCATGGAAGGGCCGACGCCCTCGAAACCCTCCTCGTCGAGGGCGGCGGCGGTGGGCGCCTGTCCCGGCTCGACCATACCCGAAAAGGCAACCCGGATGCTCGCCGAAAAGACCATCCAGGCAGGAACCTCGTCCTCGCCGCAGCGCTTGGGCCAGCCGAGCCGGCCGCCACCGACGAGACCACCATCGAAGCGGATCGCGTCGGGAAAGCTGAACGAGACGCTGCGCTCGGGCGGGCACAAGGCGGCGATGGCGTCTGCGGCGGCGTTCATGCCGATGAAGAAGGCCTTGCGCGCCTCGGCCAGCGGCTGATCGGGCTCGAGGATCACGGCGAATTCGGCGACATCGAAACGGCGGACCCAGACCAGCGTGCCGGCGCCCTCATCGGCCGCCACGCGGCAGGCATGGGCGAAGGCATCACCCGATTCGCGCAGCGGGACGGCCCGAAAGCCGGGCGGCAGGTCGAGGGTCGACGGGGCGCGGAGCGTGACGAGGGCCATGGGGTCCCTTGTTTCGAGGGGCGCGGCAACAGGCCGGTCTGGTTCTTTTGACTGCTTCCAATATATGAAGACGACCCGCGGCGGGAAGAGCCGCGGACCGGAGAGCACAATGACGGCAGGCACCACGTTCCTCTGCTCCTGCGAGGAAACCATGCCCTTGCATGGGGAGACAGTGGCGAAGGCGTGCCGGACGAAGGTCCGCACGGCCGACCAGCTCTGCCGCAAGGAACTCGATTTCTTCAAGGCGGTTGTCGCCCAGGGTGGCGACGTGACCGTCGCCTGCACGCAGGAAGCCCCGCTGTTTTCGGAGGTGGCGGAGGATCTCGGCCATGCCGGCCGCCTGACCTTCGCCAATGTGCGCGAACAGGCGGGATGGGCGGCCGAGGCGCAGAGGGCCGGCCCGAAGACCGCAGCGCTCCTCGCCGCGGCAGCCGAGGACATGCCGCCGATCCAGGCGGTGTCCCTGACCTCCAAGGGCGTGGCGCTGATCTATGGCCGTGACGAGGAGGCGATCCAGGTGGCACGCCGCCTCTCGGCGACGCTCGATGTCACTGTCCTTCTCACCCGGCCCGGCGAGGTGACGCCGCCGCGGGAAACCGCCTTTCCGGTGGTCAAGGGGACGATCACCGCCGCCCATGGCCATCTCGGCGCCTTCGCGATCGACGTCGACGACTATGCCCTCGCCTCGCCGTCGTCGCGGCGCACCTATCTCTGGCAGGTGCCCCGCAACGGCGCCTACTCCACCTCCGACATCGTGATCGACCTGTCCGGCGGGATGCCGCTCTTCCCGGCGCATGAGCTGCGTCCCGGCTATCTGCGCGCCGACCCGCGCGATGCAGCGGCGGTCGAACGCCTGATCGGCGAGGCGAGCGGCCTCGTCGGCACCTTCGACAAGCCGCGATTCGTCACCTTCACCGCCGATCTCTGTGCCCATTCGCGCAACAAGATCACCGGCTGCACGCGCTGCCTCGATCTCTGCCCGACCGGAGCGATCACCCCCGACGGCGACCATGTCGCCATCGATCCCGCCGTCTGTGCCGGCTGCGGACAATGCGCCGCAGCCTGCCCGACGGGTGCCGCAGCCTATGCGCTGCCGCCGGTCGACGCGCTGCTGCGCCGCCTGCGGGCCCTGCTGACGACCTATGCCGCCGCCGGCGGGTCGGGCGCCGTCCTGCTGATCCATGACGGCGACCACGGCCTGCCGCTGATCGACGCGGTGGCGCGGTTCGGCGCCGGGCTGCCGGCCCATGTCCTGCCGCTGCAGGTGAACGAGATCACCCAGGCCGGGCCGGAGGTCTTCGCCGCCGCCCTCGCCTATGGCGCGGCGGGCGTGACGGTGCTGGGTCGTGCCAAGCCGAAGCACGATCTTCTCGGGCTGACGCGGACGCTGGATACGACGCGCACCATCACCGAGGCGCTCGGCTATGGCGCGGAGGTGGTGCGGTTGATCGAGACGGACGATCCCGACAGGCTCGCCGAGGCGCTCGCCGTACCCTTCGCCGGCACGCCTTCGCCCAGGCCCTCGACCTTCCTGCCGATGGGGACGAAGCGCGGCCTGCTCGAACTGTCGTTCCTCGAGCTGCATGCGGCGGCACCCAAGCCGGTCGACCGCATCGCCCTCGACAAGGGGGCGCCCTTCGGCAAAACAGAGGTCGATCTTGCGGCCTGCACCCTGTGCCTGGCCTGTGTCTCGGCCTGCCCGACCGCGGCGCTGTCCGACAATCCGGACAAGCCGATGCTGCGCTTCACCGAGAGCCTCTGCGTCCAGTGCGGGCTCTGCGAGCAGACCTGCCCGGAGGACGCCATCGCCCTCATCCCGCAGCTCGACTTCGTCGCCTGGCAGGAACCCCGGCGGATCGTGAAGGAAGAAGAACCGTTCCACTGCACGACCTGCAACAAGGCCTTCGGCACGAAATCCACCATCGAGCGCATCGCCTCCAAGCTCGAGGGACACTGGATGTTCTCCGGCGCCAATGCGGGACGGCGCGAGGCGCTGTTCATGTGCGAGGACTGCCGCGTCGAGCGCGTCGTCAACGAGGGCTTCGACCCCTATGCGGCCCAGCCGCGGCCGCGGGTGCGCACGGCCGAGGACTATCTCGCCGAGGCGAAGGCCGGCAAGGACGGGCTGAACTGAGCTATTCGGCGCCCGTCGCCTTGGCGATGAAGTCGACGAGCGCCTTGAGATCGTCGGGATCGGTCACCTGCTGCTCGGGCATCTTGGTGCCCGGCGTATAGGCGTTGGGCCCGATCTCGAAGAGGCGGGCAATGGTCTCCTTGGTCCAGACGATATCCATGCCGCGCAGCGCCGGCGAGAAATCATAACCCGGGGCGGTGCCGATGCGCCGGC
Organism: Phreatobacter sp.; assembly: GCA_019749835.1. Classification (GTDB taxonomy): domain Bacteria; phylum Pseudomonadota; class Alphaproteobacteria; order Rhizobiales; family Phreatobacteraceae; genus Phreatobacter. Next base: position 14,683 of record JAIEPJ010000056.1, read on the forward strand.
CGATGATGCCGTGCAGCGTCGGACCGGCGCGGTTGCCGTCGTCGGGATCGAGAGTGTGGCAGGCCGAACAGGCGCGGAAGACCTCGGCGCCGGGATGGTCGGCAAGGCGGGCAACGCGATCGGAAGGCCGCGCCAGGACCACGGCGCCGAGATGTTCGCCGGTCGTCGCCAGCCAGCGGCGCACCAGGCGGTCGCCGCCGCCGGTCATCAGTTCGTCGGTTCCCGAACGGAAAGCGAGCGACCAGACCGGCAGTCCCGGGCCGACCAGCACGCGCTCGATCCGGCGCGACGCCCGATCGACCAGCGCCACCGATCCGCGGATTCCGGCCGCGGCGATCCGCCGTCCGTCGGGCGACAGGGCGGCCGCGACGATCGGCGTTTCGGCGGCCGCTATCTCGCCGACCCGTGTGCCGTCGGCGGCGAGGATGCGCAGCCGGCCGTCGGCGCTGCCGGCGACGATTTCACCATCGGGTGCGACGGCGAGCCCGGCGACGGGAAGGCCGAGATCGATGCTGCGGGGCGTCGCGCCATCGAGCGGCGTGATCCGCAGCGTGGCGTCATGGCTGCCGGTGACGATGGCGCGTCCGTCGGGCGTGAAGGCAACCGTGTTCACCGGCCCGCGATGGCCGGAAAAGACCCTGGCCTCGCCACCCGCCAGCGGCGTCACCCGCGTCGTGCCGTCCCAGGCGGCGGAGGCGAGGGACCGTCCGTCCGGCGAGAGGGCGAGCCCCGCGATCGGTCCCGTATGGCCCTCGATCCGCCCTTCCGGCTCGGGGCGGCCGGGACGCCAGAGAAGGATGCGGCCGTCCTCGCCGCCGGTGACGAAGCGCCCGTCGGGCAGCGCCAGTACCGCATTCACCGAACTCTCGTGGCCGCGCAGCACGGCCATGGCCAGGCCGCGCTCGACATCCCACAGGATCGCCGATGTATCGAACGAGCCGGAGAGGGCGACCCGCCCGTCCGGGGCCGCCGCGAGGGCGCGGACCGGGCCGCCATGGCCCCGGAGTTCCTGTGCCGTGGCTGGCGCTACGATCAGGGCGGTGAAGACGAGAATCAGACGAAGCATCGGCGATCCGGAACTGGGCGGCACAGACTACAGGGTGGCGGAGAACGGCGCGGGATCAAGCCCGCCGCCGATCACAAGGTTCCCCGCTGTGCGGATGGGCAGCTGGTCCCCGCGGCGGTGCCTCGACACAGGGGGCGTGCTCCTTAAGATCACTGCGCCTCCGTTCGTGTTCCGCATCGAGACCCGCCATGACCTCCGTCCCCGCCGCCGGCCCCTTCGACCTCGTGATCCGCGGCGGCCGCGTCATCGATCCGGAAAGCCGGCGCGACGGGGTCTGCGACCTTGCCGTGACGAAGGGCCGCATCGCCGCCATCGGCGCGATCACCGGAGAGGGGGCCCGCGAGATCGATGCCCGCGGCCTGGTGGTCGCTCCCGGCTTCGTCGATCTCCATGCCCATGGCCAGACGATCGCCGCCGACCGGATGCAGGCCTTCGACGGCGTCACCACGACGCTGGAGCTGGAGGCCGGCGTGCTTCCCGTGGCCCTCTGGTACGAGAACCAGGCGAAGAACGGCCGGGTGCTCAATTATGGCACGGCGGCGAACTGGGCCTTCGCCCGCATCGCGGCCATGATCGGCGTCGAGCCGGAGGCCGATCTCGGCTTCATGGGCCGCCATGCCAACGACAAGCGCTGGATCGACAATGTCGCGACCGATGCGGAGATGGGCGAGATCCTGTGGCGCCTGCGGCAGGGTCTGAGCGAGGGCGGCATCGGCATCGGCATCCTCAACGCCTATGCGCCGGGCGCCGGGGTGAAGGAGATGTCGGCCGTCTGCTCGCTGGCCGCCGACTATGCCGTGCCGACCTATACCCATGTCGCCTATGCCTCGAACATCGACCCGAGGAGTTCCATCGAGGCCTATACGCGGCTGGTCGGCTATGCCGGCTCGACTGGCGCGCATATGCATATCTGCCACTTCAACAGTACCAGCCTGCAGGATGTGGAGCGGGCCGCGGCGCTGGTCCGCAAGGCTCAGGAGCTCGGCCTCAAGATCACCGTGGAGGCCTATCCCTATGGCACCGGCTCGACGGTGCTGGGCGCCACTTTCTTCGCCGATCCCGGCTTTACCGAGCGCACCGGCGGACCCTACGAATCCATCGAGATGGTCGATACCGGCCGCACCTTCCACAACCGCGACGAATTGCTGGCGGCACAGGCACAGGATCCGGGATCGCTGGTGCTCTGGCATTTCCTCGACGTCGAGGCCAATCCGCGCCACCGCGACCTCCTCGACGTCTCGGTCCTCTATCCCGGCGGGGCCATCGCATCGGATGCCATGCCGTGGACCAATCCTGACGGCTCCGTCTATGACGGCACGGACTGGCCATTGCCGGAGGGCACGAGCTCGCACCCGCGCTCGGCCGGCACATTCACGCGATTCCTGCGCCAGTACGTGCGCGAGCGCGCGATGCTGCCGCTCATCGACGGCCTGGCCAAATGCACGCTGATTCCCGCCGAGATCCTGGCCGAGAGCACGCCGGCCATGCGGGGGAAGGGGCGCCTGAAGGTTGGCGCCGATGCCGACATCGTCGTCTTCGACTACGACAGCCTGACCGACCGGGCCGAGTTCAAGGCGATGAATCGCGCCTCGGACGGCATGCGCCATGTCATCGTCAACGGCGAGGCGGTCATCGCCGATGGTGCGCTGGTGCAGGCGGCGCGGCCGGGCCGGCCGGTGCGCCGGCCGGTCAAGGCGGCGTGACCCGGGCATGAGCATTCCCGTCATCCTCGTCACCGGCTTCCTCGGGGCGGGCAAGACGACGCTGATCAACCACCTCCTCACCGCCAATGGCGGGCGGCGGCTCGCGGCCGTCGTCAATGATTTCGGCGCCATCAATATCGACGCCGACCTGATCGCCGACCAGGCCGATGGCGTCGTGAGCCTCGCCAATGGCTGCATCTGCTGCTCGCTGCAGGGCGACCTCCTGCGGACGCTGTCGAACCTTCTCCGGAGGATCCCGCCGCCAGAGGGCATCGTCATCGAGACCAGCGGCGTGTCGGACCCGGCGGAGATCGTGCGGAGCCTGCTCGATCCCGTCATCTGGCGGGATGCGGCGCTGGAGACGGTCATCGCGGTGGCCGATGCCCGGGCCCTCGCCGACCATCCGGCGCTGCTCGACGACGCGCTCTGCCGCTCGCAGATCGCCAGCGCCGACATCGTCGCATTGAACAAGGCCGACCTGGTGGACGCGGCCGATCTGGCGGCGGCGCGCCGCGCCGTGGCGACGCTGAAACCGGACCGGATGATCTTTCCAGTGGCGGAGGGCCGCATCGCCCCGGAACTTGCCTTCGCCGGCAGCGGGCATGAGCCGCGGGTCGCCGATCCGCGCGCCGCCGCACGGGCGCGCTTTGCGACGACGCGTTTCGAGACAACGACCTTCACGACGGATCGCCCCTTCGCCATGGCGGCCTTCCAGGCGGCGATCGGCCAGCTGGCGCCGCACCTGGTGCGGGCCAAGGGCTTCGTGACCTTCGCCGGCCAGCCCGACCGGCCGATGCTGTTCCAACTCGTGGGCGAGCGGGCGACGCTCGGCCCGGCGCCGGCAGTGGCGCGCGGCGAGGCGGTGCGGCTCGTCCTGATCGCCGAGATGGGGCGCATCGAGCTGGAAGCGGTGCGGGCGGCGCTCGCCGCATGTGTCGAAGCCTGAAGGGCGGTTGGTCCGTCCTTGTCGCCAGTGCTGTCCCTCGGTTTCCCTGATCATCGCCCTCCTGCTTTTCCACCGCCGGTTCCTGCAATTCGCCATCCTGAAAGCGGCAGTCTTGACCTTACGGGAGCAATTGACTCTGCCGGGCCGGTGGCGATAGCTGAACCGCATGTGGCTTTTCCGTGGCGATCATTTCCGGACGGCGCGCAGCATTCTCGCTGCGACACTGGTCTATGTGATCGCCGCCACGGGCCTCCTTGGCTCGGTCGCGCGGGCTGCCGGAGGCCTCGAATCGTCCGGCTTCGTCGTCATCTGCACCGTCGAGGGCCAGTCCATCGCCCATGACGGGGGGCAGCCGACGACCAAGGCCGCCGCCGCGCATCATTGCGGGCTGTGCAACGTCACGCCCTGGGATCCATCGCGCATGGCGTCCGCCGTCGGCGTACCGGTGGAGATATCCGCCGCGCCGCGGGCACCTGTCCGCAGCTATGATCCCCTCCTGCCGGCCCATGCCTTCGAGGGCTGGCTCGGCACGCGGTCACCGCGAGCGCCCCCCTTCGCCAGCTGATCACGACCCTCCCCCGGCGCATGGCCAAACGGCCCGCGCCCGTCGTCATCTCCTGTCGAAGTCCCACATCATGATCCGCTTTCCCCTGCCGCGCGCCGGGCTCATCGCCCTTGCCGCCGCCTCGCCTTTCGCCGTCGCCACGGCCATGGCCCAGACCACCCAGCTTCCCACCATTACCGTCGAGGGCCGTCCGGCCGCATCCGGACAGGGCGGGGGCACGCTTACCTCGCCGCCAATCGCCGAACAGCGCCGTGCGGTCGAGAGCACCGCCGGTTCGGTGTCGCATATCGATGCTGAGACCACCCGCAATACCTATGCGACCAACCTGCGCGACGTGCTGCAGGATACGCCGGGCATCCTGGTGCAGAACCGCTACAGTCAGGAGGTTCGCCTCTCGATCCGCGGATCGGGTCTCGCCCGCGCCTTCCACACCCGCGGCATCGAGATCCTGCAGGACGGTGTCCCTACCAATCTCGCCGACGGTTCCGGCGACTTCTATCAGATCGACCCGTTGGCGCTGCGCGCCATCGAGGTGTTCCGCGGCGGCAATGCCCTGCCCTTCGGTTCCTCGACCCTCGGCGGCGCCATCAATTTCGTCACGCCGACGGCCCATACGGCGACGGCGCCGAACGTCTTCAGCCTCGAGGCCGGCTCCTTCGGCACGATCCGCGGCCATGGCTCGGTGTCGCGCGTCATGGGCGACTGGGACTTCCACGCCTCGGGGACGGTGACCCATTCCGATGGCTGGCGCGCCCATGAACAGCAGACGCTTGGCCATTTCAACGCCAATATCGGCCGGCGCATCTCCGACCGGGTGGAGACGCGCTTCTATTTCGGCGCCTACTATACCGACGTGAAGCTGCCGGGCTCGCTCACCTATGGCGCGGCCATGACCAATCCCCGCCAGGCCGCGACGGCGGCCGTCACCGGGGACCAGGCCCGCAACACCTATGTGCAGCGCCTCGCCAATGTGACGAGCATCAAGTTCGACATCGGCCAGCTCGACATCACCTCCTGGGTCATCCACAAGCACCTCAACCATCCGATCTTCCAGGTGCTGGACCAGGACGGCTGGACCTACGGCATCTCGCCGCGCTTCACCGGCTCGTTCAATCTTGGTGGCTACCGGAACGACCTGATCGTCGGCGCCCGCCTCTTCGCCGGCAACAACCAGGCGATGCAGTTCGTCAATGTCGGCAATGCGGTGCGCGGCGCCCAGACGGTGAGCGCCCGTCAGGTCGCCACCAACTACGAGGCCTGGTTCGAAAACCGGTTCTTCGTCCTGCCGCAGCTCGCCCTGACCGCGGGCCTCAAGGCCTATGTCGCGAAGCGCGACTTCGCCGGCCGGCTCAACATGAACACCGCGCCGGTCACCGTCGACACGGGCGTCACCTATTCCGGCGTCAATCCGCGCATCGGCCTTCTGTGGGAGCCGATCCGCGACGTCCAGCTCTTCGCCAATGTCACACGCTCCTCCGATGTTCCGGACTTCTCCGACCTGACTCAAACGACGGCGGCCACCACCGCCTTCGTGCCGCTGAAGGCGCAGACCGGAACGACTTTCGAGATCGGTACGCGCGGTCGCTACGGCCTCTTCTCCTGGGAGGCGACGGCCTATCGCGCCGACCTGCGCAACCAGATGCTGCAGTTCAACACCGGCGTCGGCATTCCCGCCGCCACCTTCAACGCCGCACGGACGCAGTTGCAGGGCGTCGAGTTCGCCGCGAGCGTCGATCTGGCGCGCGATCTCACCGGCAACGGCGATCGCCTCACCCTCAAGCAGGTCTGGACCTATTCGGACTTCCGCTTCGTCGGTGACGCCGTCTATGGCAACAACCGCCTGCCGCTGGCACCGGAACATGTGCTGCGGACCTCGCTGACCTATGCCCATCCCGCCGGGTTCTCGATCACGCCGTCGGTCGACATCGTGCCGCAGGGTGCCTTCGTCGACTACCGCAACACGTTCCGCGTGCCCGGCTATGCGCTGTTCAACGTCAGCGCGGCGGCAAGGCTGCCAAATGGCGGCGAGGCCTTCGTCGACATCCGCAACATCGCCGACAAGCGGTACATCTCCGATTTCGGACCGGTGGTGCTCTACAATGCGGCCACCACCTCGAGCTTCTTTCCGGGCACGGGCCGCAGCATCTATGGCGGCCTGCGCGTGAAGTTCTGACGTTATTATGTTACATTCGGTCGGGCCTTCGGGCCCGGCCGTCGCCGCCGTCAACTGTTGAACCCCGAAGGCCCATGCTGCTCGACAGCGCCATCCGCGAGAGACGTGGCGACCCGCCAGATGGCGGGCCGTTTCCGCTCGCTCCGTCGCTGCGGCCGGCAGAGGACCCGGCGCTGTGCCTGGCCCCGCCCGTGCTGATCCTGGCCGGACGGGCGGGCGCCGCCCCGCCGCGGGGCCTTGTTCCGGTACCGCCGGAGCAGTCTCCGCGGGCGGCGAGCCGCTGGCTCGCGCCGACGACGAACCTCGTC
>JAIEPJ010000097.1 GCA_019749835.1 Phreatobacter sp.
GCCATCCTCAAGGATGCGCCGATCATGCTGCTGGACGAGGCGACCTCGGCCCTCGATTCGGAGAGCGAGTTCGAGGTGCAGCGGGCGCTCGATCAGTTGCTCAGCGGCCGCACCTCGATCGTCATCGCCCACCGGCTCTCGACCATCATGCGCGCCGACAAGATCCTGGTGATCGAGGGCGGCCGCGTGGCCGAGGCCGGCACCCATGCCGAACTCATCGCGCGCAACGGGCTCTATGCCCATTACGTGTCGATCCAGTTCGGCGAGCGCGACGACGCGGCCGAATAGGCCGCGCCGCATCCACCCTCAGTCCACCAGTTCCCACACCACCGCGACGGTCAGGCGGAAGGTCTGGTCGCCGGTCGCCACCGGTGTCGGCCCGGAGGCCGAGAGCGTGCGCGCCGCCGAGCTGCGCATCGCCGGCGGCGGCACGGCGCCGCCGTGCTCGGTAATGGTCAGGACCTTGCCGAGCCGTGCCCCGGCGGCAGCGGCGAGCGCCTCGGCCTTGCGGCGGGCGTCGGCCACCGCGGCGATCCGCGCCTCGTCCACCTTGGCCGACCAGTTCGAGACGGTGAGGTCGAGCCCGTCGATCTGGTTGGCGCCGGCCGCGACCATGCGGTCGAGCACGTCGCCGAGCTGGGTGAGGTCGCGGATGCGGACCTCGAGCCGATGGCCGGCCGTGTAGCCGGTGACCCGCGGCCGGTTGCCCGAGGCATAGTCGACGACCGGCCTGAGGGTGAGGGCCGAGGTCGTGACGTCGCGCTCGGCGATGCCCGCCTGTTTCAGCGCCTCCTGCACCTGCCGCATGGCGCGGGCATTGCCGTCCATGGCCTCGCGGGCGGTGCGGGCCTGGACCTGCGTCCCGCTGCCGATGACCGCCTCGTTGGGGGCGGCTGTGGCCGTGCCCTCGCCCTGGATGGAAATCTGACGCTGGGGCGCGGCGGCGGGCTGGGCCAGGGCGGGCGCTGCGGCCATCGCGAAGACCGTGAGCGCGAGGGCCGAGAGGGACAGGCGGCGGGAGGGGCCGGACCGGTTGCGGGCAGACGGGCGGGGAGCAGAGAGGCGCATGGCGATCCTGATGGTTGCGCGCGGCCGAAGATTGACGGCGCGGGACGAGGATGCGATCACGGTTTCGTGCCGCCTCGAGGGTTTCTTTGGAGCCTTTTCGCGGCACGCCGCGCGCCCCGGCGCCCGGCCGGTGGGCCTGTAGCTCAATGGTTAGAGCCGGCGGCTCATAACCGCTTGGTTGGGGGTTCGAGTCCCTCCGGGCCCACCAATTTTGTTCAAGTGCGGAATAATGTACTTTTCGGGTACGCCGAAGAACTCGTCAGCCTTGATTGCTGCCTTGTCGCTGAACCATATCTAACTTACGTTTCACGTCATGAACCGCTTGTGCTATTGCTCTTATATCGTATTCGGACGATCTGAACGTAAAAATTCCAGTTATTGGATCAAAATGCCTGAGAACAGGGGCGGGTGAATCGCCATAAAAAATTTGATCTCTGGAGCCAATATTGCCGTCAATGTAACCAAGTCGCTCATCGGTTCTCACCCAATCATCGATGCGCTCGTCGAAATGCTGCAGATGGTTACGAGCTTCCCTGTTCTTCAAGGGATGCGTTTCTTCTATTCCAATTAAAAGTCGTATTCGTTCTCCGCGAGCTTTCGATTTTGACGCCGCCGGCCATAATATTAGACTCATTTTTGCGGTATGATTCAGAAAATTCTCAATGTTGAAAAAAACAAGACTGGCAACTATTTTACCCGAAAGGCATTCTGATAGCGCCGCGAGAGATGCGTTAGCATAGTGAAACTGGACATCGATAAGGTCCAGAAATAGCCTGTCACTAAAATCCTGTCGCTCATCTTCGGTGATCAATATAGCCTCCCGATAATTCTACACTATGCGCGCGCTTAAATTTCAAAGCAACCCATTTTGCAATTTGCCCTGTGTGTTTGGAGGCTCACTTTGATTGCTACCTCTAACTTTCTCCCCTCATCCTTCGCGCCGCCATCTCGCCGATCATCACGCAGGTGAAGTGCAGGTTGGCGCGGCAGTCGGTCGGCATGATCGAGGCGTCGGCGACGCGCAGGGCCTCGAGGCCGTGGACCCTGAGGTCCGGGTCGACCACGGCAGCGGGGTTGCCGGCCGGGCCCATGCGGCAGGTGCCGGCGGCATGCTGGATGTCCCAGGCCTCCTGCAGCATCAGCGCATCGAGCGCGTCGTCGGGCAGGGCGGCGGCGGCGGCGAATTCGAGGCCGCTCTCGCCGAATGTGATGGCGGAGGCGATGCCGGCGACGGCCGGGTGGGCGGTGATGCGGGCGAGGCGGCGGATGCCGTCGCGCAGGCGCATGAGGTCGCGCGCATCGTCCAGCATGTTCTCCTCGACCACCGGGTTGGCGCCCGGGTCTGCCGAGGCGAGGCGCACCTCGCCGCGGGAGAAGGCGTCGTAGAGGGCGATGCCGATGGCGCCCTGGGAGGAGGGCCGGCCCTCGGCAAGGCCGCGATGGTTGAAGCCGATCATGATCATGTCGCGCTCGCCGCCGCCGGCGAGGCCAGAGGAATAGGTGACGCAGCAATTGGTGTGGCGGGCATCGGGGTGCTGCGCCGCCGCCTCGGGGGTGAGGGCGAGGCTGGCGCGCAGGATCGGATGGTCCATGCAGCCGCGGCCGACCGGGAGATCGGCGAGGACGGCGATGCCGAGGGCGGCGAGGTCCGCCGCCGGCCCGATACCGGAGCGCATGAGGATGGCCGGGCTGTGGATGGCGCCGGCGGAGAGCACCACCTCGCGCGCCGCGATGTCCTCAAAGCCGCCACCGTCGAAACGGAGGCGGACGCCGGTGGCGCGGCGGCCGTCGAACAGCACGCGGTCGACCAGCGCGCCGCCGCGGATGGCGAGATTGGCCCGGTTCCGGGCGGGCTCGAGATAGCCGTCATTGGTGGTGATGCGCAGGCCGTCGCGGCTGTTGATCGGATAGCAGGAGACGCCCTCGCCGGTCGCGGCGTTGAGGTCCGCCTTCCAGGGATGGCCGGCATCGAGAGCGGCGGCGCGCAGGGCGCGGTCGACGCTGCCCCACTCCTCGAAGGGCGTGCGGTGGACGGGGAGGGGACCGCCGCGGCGCTGGCCCGGCGCCGTTCCCGCGACGGGGTCGTCCTCGATGGCGTCGAAGAGCGGCAGGACGTCAGCCGCCGACCAGCCGGTGCAGCCAAGCGTCGCCCAGGTGTCGAAGGCCTCGGGCACGCCGCGGATGGCGATCTGCGCATTGACCGTGGAACTGCCGCCCATGGCCTTGCCGCGCCAGTAGAATTTCGGCTCCTGGGCACGCGTGCGGCGGGTCATGAGACCCGGCCATTGCCACTCCGCCTGGTGCCGCGGGTCGTGCATGAAGGGGATGATGTTGGCGCTGCGCAGCGCATGCGGCGCCTCGTGCGAACGCCAGTCGCGGCCTGCCTCCAGAAGGAGGACCTGCCGCTGCGGATCTTCGGAGAGCCGCGCGGCGAGGGCGGCGCCCGCCGAACCCGCACCGACCACGATCACGTCATACATGCTGTGCCCTCCGCCTGATCCTCGTCATAGAGCCTCGCAGGCATCTCGGCTATCGAGGGAGATGCGGGGCGGGGTTTCGGAGGCCAAGGCCATGACCGGCGAGAACGCAATAACGGACGGTACACCTTCCCAGATTCTCGCCTTTCTGTTGCGCGAGGCCGGTGCCGGGGCGCAGGTCATCACCACCCATATCTCGCAGGTGGTGATCGGCCGGGACGTGGTGTTCAAGCTGAAGAAGCCGGTGCGGCTGCCCTATCTCGATTTTTCGACGCCCGAACGGCGGCTCGCCTTCTGCACCCGCGAGGTCGCGCTCAACCGGCGGACGGACCCGGCCGGGATGATCTACCGGGGCGTCAGCCTGATCACCCGCGCGGCCGATGGCGGCCTCACCTTCGATGGCGCGGGCGTGCTGGTGGATGCGGTGGTGCGGATGACACCCTTCGACCAGGCGGGCCTCCTCGACCGGGTGGCGTCGGAGGGCCCGCTCGCGCCGGCGCTGGTCGATGCTCTCGCCGCCGAAATCGCCGCACTGCACGCGACGGCGGAGGTCTCCTCGGACCGCGGCGGCGCCCGGCGTATGGGGCGGGTGCTCGACGTCAATGCCGCCGCCTTCGTCTCCAGCGGCCTGATGGACAAGGACGCCGCGGAGGCTCTCGACCGGCAGTTCCGGGTGGCGCTGGCCCGGCACGCGGCTCTGTTCGACAGCCGTGCGGCCGTGGGTCTGGTGCGCCGCTGCCATGGCGATCTGCACCTGCGCAACATCTGCCTGATCGACGGGCGCCCGGTGATTTTCGACTGCCTCGAATTCGACGAGGATCTCGCCACCACCGACGTGCTCTACGACCTCGCCTTCCTGATCATGGACCTCTGGCACCGCGACCAGAGGGCGGCGGCGAACCAGCTGATGAACCGCTATTGCGATGCCACCGGCGAGGCCGCGGGGCTGGCGCTGATCCCCTTCCTCGTGGCTGTCAGGGCGGCGGTCAGGGCCCATGTTACGGCCTCGGCGGGCGCTGCCGGGGAGGCGGACAGGTATCTGGCGCTCGCCCGCGCCGCGCTGTCTCCGGGGCCGGCCGTGCTCGTCGGCATCGGCGGGCTGAGCGGCTCGGGCAAGTCGACGCTCGCGACCCTCGTCGCTCCCTCCCTCGGCCCGCTGCCCGGCGCGCGCATCCTCTCCAGCGACCGGCTGCGCAAGGCCCGGTTCGGCGTGACGGTGACGGAGCGCCTCGGGCCGGAGGCCTACGGCCCGGAGGTCTCCACCGCCGTCTATGGCGCGATGCGCGAGGGTGCGGCGGCGGCCCTCGCCGCCGGCCAGGCGGTCGTCGCCGATGCGGTCCATGCCCGCCCTGATGAGCGCGAGGCGGCGGAGGCCGTGGCGCGCTCTGCGGACTGCCGGTTCACTGGCGTCTGGCTCGACGTGCCGCCCGAGCGGCTGAAGGCGCGGGTGGCGGCGCGCCGCGGCGATCCCTCCGACGCGACGGTCGCGACCGTCGAGACGCAACTCGGCTACGATCTCGGGCCCATCGGCTGGCACAGGTTGGATGCCGGGCGGCCGCAGGATGAGCTGGCGGCGGAGATCGTGACCCTGGCTCAGGCGTAGCGGCGGCGGATCAGGAGGCTCGAGGCGATGGTGAGGATGAGAGTCGCCGTCATCAGGATGAAGGACACTGCGCCGCCGAAGGGCCAGTTGTTCTGCTGGGCGAAGGTGGAGAAGACCAGGGGCCCCATGGTCTGGAACTTCGGGCCGCCGAGGAGGACCGGCGTGGCATAGGCGTTCATCGCCAGGATGAAGGTCAGGATTACGCCCGCGAGGATGCCGGGCAGGGCCAGGGGGAAGAGCACCCGCGTTGCCATGGTCATGGGCGGGGCGCCGAGCGAGAAGGCGGCTTCCTCGACATTGCGGTCGATGCCCTCGATGACGCTCTGCAGCGTCAGCACCATGAAGGGCAGGTTTACCGCGATGATGCCGATGACGACGGCCATCTCGGTATACATGATCTCGATGGGCTGGGAGATCACCCCCATGCCCATCAGCGTCGAGTTGACGAAGCCTTTCGAGCCAAAGGCCACCATCCAGCCGGCGGCGCGGACGGCGTTGCCGACGAAAAGCGGCAGGACGATCGCCATGACCAGCAGGTTCTTGTAGGGCGATTGCGTGCGCGCCAGCACATAGGCCAGCGGGAAGCCGAAGAGCAGGCAGAAGACCGTGCAGGCGACGGCGACCCGCACGGTGCGCCAGAGCACCTGCAGGTAGAACGGGTCGGTGAAGAACTTGACGTAATTGTCGATGGTCAGGGCGTCGACCATCAACTGGCCCGGCACGAAGGCGTTCAGGCTGTAGCGGAAGAGGATCGCTATCGGCACCATGAGGCCGATCGCGACGAAAATGGTGGCGGGCACGAGGAGGCCCGCCGCCGTGAGATTGCCGGGCTCGCCGACCGGACGCGATGATACTGCCGCCATGGCGAGCCTTGCCTCCGATCAGGCCTTGAAGACCTTGTCCCACCACTCCTTCATCGCCGCGTCGTTCTTGGCGAGGAAGTCATAGTCGAGGTCGCGCATCTTCTTGTTCTCCTCCTCGGTGAAGCCGATGCGCTTCTGCAGGTCCGGAGCGACAGCGGCATTCGTCACCGTCGGGCCGAAGCCCATGTCGATGGCGAAATTCTCCTGCGCGGCCTTTTCCAGCATGGCGTCCATATAGGCATAGGCGCCGGCCTTGTTCGGGGCGTTCTTCGGGATCATGAAGCCGGAGACATAGGCCATGGTGCCCTCGCTGGGCGCCGCGGCCTCGACGGTGATGCCGGCATTCTGCCACTGCACCGCGCGGGCCTTCCACATCATGCCGATGGAGATTTCTTCCGTCTTGAGCGCCTGGGCGAAGGCCTCGTTCGTCGGATAGATGCGGGCACCACCACGCTTGGCGGCGAGGAGAAGCTCCTTGCCCTTTTCCAGCGCGGTCATGTCACCGGCGGCGGCGAGGCCGGCGGCAAGCATGACGAACTGGTACTGGATGTCGATGAAGCCGAGCTTGTTGCCGTATTTCGGATCGAAGCAATCCTTGTAGGCGGTCGGCGCCGGGGTCACCATCTTGGGATTGTAGACGATGACCTTGCCCGAGATGATGTGGCCGACGCCGTAGGGATATCTGGCGATCGGAATGAGGTTGCCGGCGTTCTTCAGCCTGGAATAATCGATCGGGTCGGCGACGCCGGCAGCGTTCATCTCGAACATCTGCGCAGCGGAGAGGCCCTGGATGTCCGTCGTGCCGCGCGGCAGGCGGCGCTCGGCGACCATCTTGGCGCGGCGCGGGGCGTCGGAGGCCTGGTCCTGGACAACCTCGAAGCCCTTGGTTTTGAGGAAGGGTTCCTCGACGTTCTTGGCGAGGAGGCGCGCATAGTCGCCGCCCCAGGTGCCGACAACGATCCGGCCGGCGGCCTGCGCCGAGGTCGGGGTGGAGACGGCACCCGGCAGGAGGCTGCCGGCGGCAGCGAGGCCGAGGCCCTTCAGCGTGGTGCGGCGGTCAATTCCCTTGGTAGATTTTGACATGTCGACTTCTCCCTTCTGGATTTCCCAGTTGGCGGCTGGTTGCCGCATGGTTCAGGCAGCCTCGCGCGGAAAGACGAGGCAGGCCGAGGCCGGCCAGCCGACCTCGATCGTGTCGCCGACGGCCGGAACATGGCCGTCGGAGCGATTGGGGATCTGGACGACGACATGGTCGGTGTCGTTGAGGCGCACATGCACGTCCAGCAAGGCGCCGAGATAGGAGACGAAGGTCACCTTTCCCGTCGCGTGGTTCGCAAGGCCCTGTGCCGCGGCACCAAGCGTCAGGCGCTCGGGGCGCAGGGCGATGGTGGCGGGGCCCGCCGCCGCCGACGGCTGGCAGGACAGCGACAGGCCGCCGTCGGAGCGGAAGGCGCCGGGGGCGGTGACGGCGCCGGAGATCATGGTCGAGCGGCCGACGAAATCGGCGACGAAGAGGTCGGCGGGGCGCTCGTAGAGATCTGACTGGGTCCCGACCTGGCGCACGGCGCCGTCCGACATGACGACGAGGCGGTCGGCCATGGTAAGCGCCTCTTCCTGGTCGTGGGTGACCATGACCGTGGTCAGGCCGAGCTGCTGCTGCAGCGCGCGGATCTCCAGACGCACCTCGAGACGGAGCTTGGCGTCGAGGTTGGAGAGCGGCTCGTCGAGCAGGAGCACGTCGGGCCGGATGACGAGGGCGCGGGCTAGCGCTACGCGCTGCTGCTGTCCGCCGGAGAGCTGGCGCGGATAGCGCTCGCCATAGCCTTCGAGGCGGACGAGGCGCAGGGCCTCGGCGACGCGGCCCGTGATCTCGGCCCGGTCGACCTTGCGCATGTCGAGGCCGAAGCCGACGTTTTCGTTGACGGTCATGTGCGGGAACAGCGCATAGCTCTGGAAGACGAGCCCCGCATTGCGCTTCCATGGCGGCAGGGTGGTGATGTCCTTGTCGCCAATCCGCATCGACCCGCCGCTCGGCGGCACGAAACCGGCGATCATCCGCAGGGTCGTCGTCTTGCCGCAGCCGGAAGGGCCAAGCAGGACGAGGAATTCGCCGTCCCTGACGTCGAGCGAGACCGATTTGACAACGACATTGTCGCCATAGCGCTTGGTCAGGGCGTCGAGGGTGAGGGAGGCCATGGATCAGACGACTCGGGCAAGCTTGACGTAGCGGTCGGTGATGATCATGGCGACCGCGATGAGGAGGATCTGCAGGACGGAGACGGCGGCGACCGTCGGGTCGATCTTCCATTCGAGATATTGGAGAATGGCGATCGGCAGGGTGACGCGCCCCGGACCGACGAGGAAGAGGCTCATCTCCAGATTGCCGAAGGAGGTGACGAAGCCGAACAGGGCACCCGCCACGACCCCCGGCCGGATGGCCGGCAGGGTGACCCGGAAGAAGGTGGTCCACTGGTTGGCGCCGAGGCTCTGGGCGGCCTCTTCCGCTGCCCGATCGAGGCCCGTCAGGCTCGCGGTGACGAGCCGCACGGTCCAGGGAATGACCAGCAGGGTGTGGCCGGCGACGAGGCCGCCGAGCGAGCCGAGAATGGGCAGGCCGGTGGCGATCTCGGTCTCGATCTGGAAGACATAGATCGAGGTGCCCATGACAACGCCCGGCACAACCAAAGGCAGCAGCAGGAACTGGTTGAGCACGGCGCTGCCGGCGAACTGCCGGCGGGCGAGGATGAGGCTTGCCGGAACCGCGATCAGCAGGCCGATCAGCGTCGCCGCGACGGCCACCTGGAGGCTCGTGGTGAAGCCTGTGACGAAGTTGCGGTTGCCGGCGATGGCGCCGAACCATTTCAGCGAATAGCCCTCCGGCGGAAAGGAGGGGATTTCCTGGGCGAAGAAGGCGAGCCAGGTGACGAAGACCAGTGGCATCAGGATGAAGGCGAGCGTGAGCCAGGCGACTCCGTAGAGTGCCACCCGCCCCAGCAGCCGCCCGTCCGCCATCATGCCGCCTGCTCCGTCATCATGCCTTCCGATCAGGAGAGCTGGTTCTTGTGCATGCGCCCGCCTTGCATGATCAGCGCCAGATGCGCGCCCTGCTTGGTGAGCAGCGACAGGTCCTTCAGCGGGTTGCCGTCGACAAGCACGGCGTCGGCATAGGCGCCGGCCCGCAGCGTGCCGATCTTGCCTTCGCGCCGGCACAGCTTGGCTGCATGCATGGTGGTCGAGCGGATCACCTCGATGGCCGGCAGGACGCGACCACGGATGACGAATTCCTCGGATTGGTGCCGATGCATTTCGCCGAGGAGATCGGAGCCATAGGCCATGGTGAGCTTGGCCTTGTGCATGATCTCCAGCGACTTCATGCCGGCGACCTTCACCGTGTCGACCTTGCTGACGGAGATCGGATCGAGACCGAGAGCCGGCCCCTCGACGCCGAGATATTCGTAGGTGACCAGCGTCGGGCAGGCGATGGCGCCATTCTCGGCAGCGAATTTTGCGGTCTTGGACTGGATCAGGTTGCAATGTTCGAGGCTGTGGACACCGCACTCGACGGCGCGGCGAATGGCCTCGTCGGTGTAGAGATGGGCAGCGACATAGGTGCCGGCATTGCTCGCCTCCTCGACCGCCGCGAGGATCTCGTCGCGGGAATAACCGAGGAAGTGGATCGGGTCGTTCGGCGAGGCGACGCCGCCATTGGCCATGATCTTGATGAAATGGGCGCCCTGCTTGATCTCCTCGCGGCAGGCCTGACGCACGGCGTCGACGCCATCGGCGAGGCGGCCGAGCGAGCCGAGCGTGCGCGTCCAGGTCTCGGGATCGCGGCGGTCGTAGCGCGAGCGCGAGTCGCCATGGCCACCCGTCTGCGACAGCGCCTTGCCGGGAATGATGAGGCGGGGGGCCTCGATCAGGCCCTGCTCCTGGGCCTCGACCAGCGGATAGGTGGCACCGCCGAGGTCGCGGACCGTGGTGAAGCCGCGGTCGAGCATGCCCTTCATGATGCGGGCTGCGCGATAGGCGATGAGGGCGTCAGGGACCAGTGCGTTCTGGCCGATATTGACCATCGTGGCGATGACATGGACGTGGCAGTCGATGAGGCCGGGCATCAGCGTGCGCTTGCCGCAATTCACCACCTGGGCCTTCGCGGCCTTGATCGGCTTGTCGGACAGTTCCTTCACCCTGTCGCCCTCGACGAGCAGTTCATAGCCCTCGACGAGGTCGTCGGCGATTGCCGGGTCGAGGAGGCGGAAATTGCGGAACAGGGTCAGGCTCATGGTGCGGTCCTCACGCGGCAGGCTGTCCTTGGGAAGTTCCTGCCCGCAGGTGCAATCTCTGCTGCCTGCGGCGGGAGCGACCGGCTTATCCTAGTTTCAGCCAGTGCCGCAGCACCAGCATTCTCTCGCGGAGCATCGGCGCATATTTTATACACCGATGCAAGATGGCGTCACGGAATGACCGCAACGCATTCGATCTCGATGTCGAAGGGAGCCGGCCAGGGATTGATGCCGGCGCTGGTGCGGGCAGGAAAGCCGTCGGGAAAGCGCTCGCGATAGATCGCATTGACTGTCCCCATCAGGGCCGGATCGGTGATGAAGACCGTTGTCTTCACCGCCTGGGCGAGGGAGGAGCCGGCAAAGGCGAGGGTGACCTCCAGGGCATCGAGCGCGGCACGCGTCTGGGTGGCGATATCACCCTGGACGATGTCGCCGGTCCGGATGTCGACGGGCGGCATGCCACAGGTGAAGAGCAGGTCCCCGGCGCGGACCAGGGCAGAGGTCGGCGCGCCGAGCCGGCGGATCGCCTCGGAAATGACGGGGACCTCGATGACCTGGCGCTGCATGGCAATTGTCCGAACCCTGGAACAGGCAGAGAAGCCCCGCCCGGTCCTCTTGGCAAGCGCGACCGTTCAGACGATGCGCACCTTGCGGTCGCCCCAGTAGCGGTCGCGCAGCGCCTTCTTGTAGAGCTTGCCGGTCGGCAGACGCGGCAGCGCATCCATGAAGTCGATGGAGCGCGGGCATTTCTGCGCCGACAGGTGGTCGCGACAGAAGGCCATGAGCTCGGCGGCGAGCGTCTCGCCGGGCTCGTGGCCCGGCATCGGCTGAATCACCGCCTTCACCTCTTCGCCGAAATCCTCGTTGGGCACGCCGAAGACGGCGGCGTCGGCGACCTTGGGATGGGTGATGAGCAGGTTCTCGCATTCCTGCGGATAGATGTTCACCCCGCCCGAAATGATCATGAAGGTCGAGCGGTCGGTGAGGTAGAGGTAGCCCTCGTCGTCGACATAGCCGACGTCTCCGACGGTGGACATGCTGCCGTCCGGCGAGCGCGAGGCGGCGGTGCGCTCGGGATCGTTGAAATAGACGAAGGGATTGGCGGTCTTGAACCAGATCTCGCCCGGCTCGCCCTTCGGCGCCGGGTTCAAGTCGGCATCGAGGATGTGGAGGTCACCGAGGAGCACCTTGCCGACGGTGCCGCGATGGCTCAGCCATTGGGCGCTGTCACAGGCGGTGAAGCCCATGGCCTCGGTCGCCCCGTAATATTCGTGGATGATCGGTCCCCACCAGCCGATCATCTCCTCCTTGACCTGCGGTGGGCAGGGGGCTGCGGCATGGACGGCGATCTCCAGCGAGGAGAGATCGTAGCGTGAGCGCACCGCGATCGGCAGTTTCAGCATGCGCGAGAACATGGTCGGCACGAGCTGGCTGTGCGTGGCCCGGTATTTCTCGACCAGGGCCAGATAGGCCTCCGGATCGAAATGTTCCATGACGATGACGGTGCCACCGCGGCGGATGGCGAGACCGACGGCGGCCTGGGGTGCCGAATGATAGAGTGGGGCCGGCGACAGGTAGACCATGCCGTCGCGGTAGCGCCAGAGCTTGTCGAGGAAGGTGTAGAGCGGCAGCGGCTCTGAGGGCGGGTTCTCGGGCAGCGGGCGCAGGATGCCCTTTGGCCTGCCGGTGGTGCCGGAGGAATAGAGCATGGGCGTACCGAGCCATTCGTCGGCGATCGGCGTCGCGGGATGGCGCGCCACCGCGGTGGCGAAGTCGGGATGGGCCGTGTCGGCGGGATCACCGTCGACGATCAGGCACAGCTTCACGTTCGGGCACTGTTTCAGCGCTTGCAGCGCCACCTCCTTTTTCGAGCGGGAGGTGATCAGCAGCTTCGATTCACTGTTGTTGAGGATATAGGCGAGCTCATCCGCCAGCAGGTACGAATTGATGCAGGTGTAGTAGAGCCCCGCCCGCTCGCCGGCGCTGCAGGCCTCAAGGTAGCGGGCATTGTTCTCCATGAAGATGGCGTAATGGTCGAGGCGGTTCAGGCCTTGGGCGCGGAGCAGATGGGCGAGGCGGTTGGCCCGCTCCTCGAACGCGCGATAGGTCACCGTCTCGCCGGAACCGGCCATGACGAAGGCGGCGCGTTCCGGATGGGCTTTGGCGTGATGCCCGGGATACATCTTTTCGCTCTCTCGCAGGGGCCTGATCTAAGGGGAAGAGGCGGCGCGGTGACCCGCGCCGCCAGGTCTCTCCTCAGGAGGTGCTCTCGTTGGAGAGCACGCCGCCGAAGAGCTCGAAGCTCTCGCCCTTGACCCGGGCGAGCTGCACCGACTGGATCGGATAGAAGTCGGTCGGGCTGGTGTTGATCTTGATGCCGGGCAGCAGCAGGGGGGCCTCGAAGCCCTTGATGTTGGCGGCTTCCTTCATGACGTTCTCGCGCGTCAGGTTGTCGCCGGCCTGGCGCAGCGCCTGCAGCAGCGTATGGGCGACGCTGAAGCCGTAATTGTGGCCGTCGTCGCGCATGTCGGCATTGGGCATGTATTTGGCCATGAACGCCTTCCAGGCGACGACATCGGGCGAGTTCACCCATTGCGGATCGCTGGCGTCCTTGCGGTAGAGGGCGACGATGATGCCCTGGGCATTGTCGATGCCGGCCGGCTTGAGGACCGAGCCGAAGGAGGACGACACGTTGTTGAGATAATGGATCGGCTTCCAGGCGATCTCCGCCGCCTTCTTGATCGCCTGCGCCGCGAATTTCGGCGTGGTGATGTTGAAGAACACGTCGGCGCCGGAATTCTTCAACTGGATCATCTGGCTGTCGACCGTCGGGTCGGTGACCTCGTAGGTCGAGAGCTGGACGATCCTGCGCTCGTTGGCGGGGCCGAGGCCCTGCTTGAAGCCGTTGAAATAGTCCTTGCCGTAGTCGTCGTTCTGCATCAGCACGCCGATCTTGGCGTCGGGCTTGGTCGACAGGATGTGCTTGGCGTAGATGGCGCCCTCGGTGACATAGTCCGGCTGCCAGCCCATGGTCCACGGGAACTGGCGCGGATTGCCCCATTTGGAGGCGCCGGTGGCGACGAAGAGCTGCGGAACCTTGCGCTGGTTGAGATAGCGCTGGATGGCCGTGTTGGAGGGGGTGCCGAGAGGGTTGAAGACGAGCAGGACCTTGTCCTCTTCGACCAGCTTGCGCACCATCTCCACCGCTTTCGGCGGCGAATAGCCGTCGTCATAGGTGATGAAGGTCACCTTGCGGCCGTTGAGGCCGCCGGCATCGTTGACCATCTTCATGACGGCTTCCGAGGTGCGGCCGATGACGCCATAGGCGGAAGCATTGCCCGAATAGGGCATGATGTTGCCGATCTTGATCTCGCGATCATTGGCGCCCTCGTCGTAGCGCTTCTGGGCGATGGCGGGGGCGAAGACCGGGGTGACGGCAAGGGCGCCGAGGCCGGCGATGACCGTTCTGCGTTTCAACTCAGTCATGGGTTAGTCCTCCGGTGATTGCGCGGTCTTCTGGGCCGCTTGGCTTGGACAGCGTCTTCGAATGCACTGCGGTGGGATCGGGGCGGGGGTTACCCGCTCTTGGGTCGTCTGAGCCGCGCCCACAGGGCCGCGAGGCCTCCGGCAATGCCGCCGGGCATGACGTAGATCAGGACGATGAGGGTGATGCCGTAGAGCGTCCACGGCTGCAGCTCGAGCGGCAGGTGGATGGCCTGCGTCAGCTTCTTCGTCATGGCATCGGCATATTTCTCGATGAACTGGACGAAGATCCCGCCGATGACGGCTCCGGGGAGGGAGGCGACGCCGCCCACCACCGCGCCGACGAGGATGGCGATGGACAGTTCGAAGCGGAAACTGTCGGGCGACACGAACTCGAAGATGATGGCGTGCAGGGCGCCGGCGACTCCGACATAGAGGGCCGAGATGCCGAAGACCGTCGCCTTGTAGCGCGACGTATCGATGCCCATCGTGCCGGCGGCGAGCGTGTGGTCGCGGATCGCCACCATGGCCCGGCCGGGCCGCGAGTTCAGCAGGTTGCGGGCCATCCAGAACATGGCGACGGCGACGACCAGCACCACCAGATACATCCACTGGTCGCCCGACAGCGGCAGTCCGAAAGGCGCGTCGGGCTTGAGGAGGTTGATGCCCATGACGCCATTGGTCAGCGGTTCGAGGTGCTTGTATTTCAGCATCTGCGGCACGGCGATGGCGAGGCCGAAGGTGGCCAGCGCCAGATAGTGCCCCTCCAGCCTGAGGGCCGGCAGGCCGAAGAGATAGCCGACCACGAAACAGATCAGCGCGGCGGCGGGCAGGGTCAGCCAGTAGTTGACGCCGCAATGCTCGATCAGGATCGCCGCCGTATAGGCCCCGACCGCGAAGAAGGCACCGTGGCCGAGGGAGATCTGGCCATTGAAGCCGGTCAAGAGGTTCAGGCCGAGCACCGCGATCGCATAGACGATCATCAGGCTGAGCTGCAGGAAGGTGAAATTGGAGATGAAGCCGGACTTGCCGACGAGGAAGGGCAGGGCGGCGGCGAGCAGCAGGAGACCGATGAGCAGGGTGCGCGTCAGGTTGCGGGAGGTCTCCGCAGCGGCGGGCGCGGCCGTGGTGATGGCGGTCATGGCTACACCCTCCTGACGGTGGTGCGGCCGAACAGGCCGGCGGGCTTCAGGGTGAGGATGGTGATGACGATGATGAGCGCCACGGTCAGCTTCTCGCCATTGCCGACGATGTAGATGCCGAAGGTCTTCTCGGTGAGGTTGCCGAAATAGGCGACGAGGTTTTCGAGCACGCCGACCAGAAACCCGCCGAAGACCGCGCCTGCCGGATTGGAGATGCCCCCCACCAGCGCGCCGGCGAAGCCGTAGAGCAGGATGGAGGCCATCATGTTGGGCTCGAGATAGACGACCGGTGCGACCATGGCGCCGGCCACGGCGCCGACCGCCGCGGCAAGGCCCCAGCCCAGCGCCAGCATCCAGTCCACCTTGACCCCGACGAGTCGTGCCGAAACCGGGTTTTGCGCCGCCGCCCGCATGGCGAGGCCGAGGGGTGTGAAGCGGAAGAAGGCGAAGAGGGCAAAGAGCATCAGCAGCGAGACGAGGATCATCCCGATCTGGTGGGCGCCGATATAGCCGGAACCGGCGAAGGTCACGTTTGGAAAGGGCGAAGGGAAGTTCTTGATCGTGTGGCTCCAGATGCCGCCGGCCAGGGAATGGAAGATGGCGAGGAGACCGATGAAAACGACGACGATGGAGAGCACCGAGGCATTGTGCAGCGGCCGCAGGATGACGCGCTCGATCGCGACGCCGAGCAGGAAGGAGAAGAGGATGGTGAAGCCGAGGGCTGGCCAGAAAGGGAAGCCCCACTGGATGAGCTGCCAGCAGATATAGGTCGAGAACATCGCCATCTCGCCCTGAGCGAAGTTCAGGTGATCCGTCGCGGTGAAGATCATCACCAGGGCCAGGGCGACGAGCGCGTAGATGGCGCCTGATGCGAGCCCCGATGCGATCTGCTGGATCAACTGTTCCATGCGTCGTCCTCTGTGCCTTCCAGCGCCCGGCTCAGTAGCCGAGATAGGATTTGCGGATGCCCTCGTCGTTCTTCAGTTCGGCCGAGGGTCCCGCCATCACGACATTGCCGGTTTCCAACACGTAGGCGTTCTCGGCGAGGTTCAGCGCCAAAGCCGCGTTCTGCTCGACGAGCAGCATGGAGACGCCGGCCTCCTCGTTGATCCGCCGCATGATCTGGAAGATCTCCTGGACGATGAGCGGTGCGAGGCCGAAGGAGGGTTCGTCCAGCAGCATCAGGCGCGGGCCCAGCATGAGGGCGCGGGAGATGGCCAGCATCTGCTGCTCGCCGCCCGAGAGCGTGCCGGCCTGCTGGGCGATGCGTTCCTTCAGGCGGGGAAAGTAAGTGAAGACGAGGTCGAGATCGCGCCTGACGCCGGACTTGTCGCGCCGACCGTAGCTGGCGATCTTGAGGTTTTCCTCGACCGACAGGCCGACGAAGGTGCCGCGGCCTTCGGGGACATGGGCGACGCCGAGGCGGGTGATGTCCTCGGTCGCCATCTTGTCGATGGGGCGGCCATCGAAGACGATGCTTCCCTCGCGACGGACAAGGCCGCTGATCGCCCGCAGCGTCGTCGTCTTGCCGGCGCCGTTGGCCCCGAGCAGGGTGGTGATGCCCCCCTGGGCAATGGAGAAGCTCAGCCCGTGCAGGGCTTCCGTCGCTCCGTAATAGGCCCTGAGGCCACTGATCTCGAGGAGCGGCGCCATCGGTCAGGCCCCCGTCCCGAGATAGGCGCGGATCACCTCGGGGTCGCGCTGCACCTCCGCCGGCGTCCCGTCGGCGATCTTCTTGCCGAAGTCGATGGCCACCACCTTGTCGGACACCGACATGACCAGGCTCATATGATGCTCAACCAGCAGCGTGGTGACCTTCTGGATCTCGACGACGCGGCGGATCTGCTCCTTGAGGACCTCGATCTCCTCATGGTTGAGGCCGGCCGCGGGTTCGTCGAGGAGCAGAAGCTTGGGCCTCGCCGCGAGGGCGCGTGCGAGTTCGACGCGCTTGCGGATGGGGAAGGGCAGGGGGCCGGCCGGCAGCGCGGCGAAGGGCTCGAGGCCCATGAAAGCGACCAGTTCGCGGGCGCGGTCCTCGATCGCCTTCTCCTCGGCCGCGACGCCGCTCGCCCGCAGCACGGACCGCAGAAAGCCCGCATGGGTCTGGCTGTGGCAACCGACCTTGACGTTGTCGAGGACCGACATGCGGTCGAAGAGCGCCACGTTCTGGAAGGTGCGTCCCATGCCGATCGCCGCGATGGCGTGGCGCGGGGACTTCATGATCGAACGCCCCTGGAAGAGGATGTCGCCCTCGTTGGGGATATAGAGGCGGCTCAGGCAGTTGAAGAGCGTCGTCTTGCCGGCGCCGTTCGGGCCGATGAGACCGACCACATGGCCGGCCTCCACATCGAACGAGATGCCGTTCAGGGCGATGATGCCGCCGAAGCGGACGGAAATGTCACGGACGGCCAAAAGTGGCGTCTTGACGGAATCCGGATGAGCGTCGGCAAAGCCAACGGATGTCATGGGCCGCGACCCTCCCTGGAAGCCCTGCGCTTTCTGCGCTGCCGTTTTCGGCGGGACCCTGATCGTCGAAGCCAGTGTGGGCAGATATGCGCCGGCGCTGCAATGCCTGGCGCGGCACTTTGTCGCCGTGTCGCAATGCGGGACGGAGTATTGCGTTGCAGCGCAACGCAAAGCCACACGACGCGAAATATCGAAATATCATTCCGTTAGCTGAAATCGTCCGGCTTGATCGCGGCGCGGCCCTCTTTCCAAAGACGGAGGCAAATTTGCGGACTCTGCCGCGCCTGTGGGCGACTCGTGTCAGCCGTCGGCGACCAGAATCCGGTTCCTCAGCGTGCCGAGCCCTGCGACCGACAGTTCGATGACATCGCCGTCGGCGAGGAACCGATCGTGTTCGAGGCCGCAGCCGCCGTTCACCGTTCCCGAGCCGAAGACCTCGCCCGGCCGCAGCGTTTCCGAGCGCGAGACATAGGCGATCATGTCCTCGAAGGAATGCAGCATCCCGGCCGTGCTGCTGTCGGTCCAGACGGCACCGTTCACCCGCGCTGTGGCGGCGAGGCTGTAGGGGTCGGCGACCTCGTCGGCGGTGAGGATATAGGGGCCGAGTGCGTTGCCGGCGTCGAAGCTCTTGCCCTTGGCGGGGCCGAGCATGCCAGCCATCTCGGCGAGCTGCGCATCGCGTGCCGAGAAGTCGTTGAAGATCGTATAGCCGAAGATATGCCCGCCGGCCTCGCCGACCGGGATGTTGGAGCCGCCGCCCCACAGGATCGCGGCGAATTCCAGCTCGTAGTCCATGAGCGTCGAATAGTCGGGCCAGACGATGTCGGTGTCCGGGCCGACGATCGAGAACCGGTTGGTGAAGTAGTAGATCGGCCGTTCGCGATAGACCTTCGGCACTTCCGCATCGGGCTTCAGCGCCTGTGCGGCGGCCTCGTCGCCCCTCGCGCGCGCGATGATGCGGCGCATCCCCACCGGCGCGTCGAGGATGTGGCGGGGGAAGACGGAGAAGTCGCGCACCTGCGGCGGCACGGGGATCGGTGCCAGCAGCCGCACCCGCGACAGCGGCCGGGCGATGTCCTCGTCGATCTTGTGGGTGGCTGCCAGGTGGCGCGCCTTGTCGAGGGCGCGGGGCCCCGCCTCGATCAGCGCCAGCATCGAGCGGAAGGCGGTGGCCGGGACGTGGTCGCGGTGGGCCGCCGTGGCGAGGTCGAGGACGTGCTCGTCGCCCTCCGGCCCGATGATGGCGCCGAGGCGGTCGCGGCCATGGGAACCGACAAAGGTGACAAGCTTCATGGCGTTTCAGTCCTCGAAGATGGCGACGGCCCGGCAGAATCCGGCCGAGGCCTTGTGGATCTTGAAGGGGAAGCAGGAAATGGTGAAGCCGGTTGCGGGCAACTGGTCGAGATTGGTCATCTTCTCGATATGGCCATAGGCGCGCACCATGCCGGCGCGATGGCCCTCCCAGATCAGGCCCGCATCGCCGGTCTCGGCATATTTGCGCGCCGTATGGACGAAGGGCGCGTCCCAGCTCCAGGCGTCGGTGCCGGTGATCCTGACGCCGCGCTCGGTGAGCCAGAGCGTCGCCTCGCGGCCCATGCCGCAGCCACGGCCGACATAGTCCGGCTCGCCGTAGCGGGCGCCTGCGGCGGTGTTCACCACCACGATGTCGAGCGGCTGTAGCGTCACGCCGGTGCGGGCGAGTTCCTTTTCGACATCGTCTGCAGTGGCCACGTAGCCGTCAGGAAAATGGCGAAAGTCGAGCTTCACGCCGCGCTGGAAACACCAGTCCAACGGCATTTCGTCAATGGTCCAGGCGGGTTTGCCGCCGTCGGTGGTGGAGTGGAAATGGTAGGGCGCGTCGAGATGGGTGCCGTTATGGGTGGAGACGTTCAGTTGCTCCACTGCCCAGCCCTCGCCGCCCGGCAGGTCGTCCCGTGTCAGGCCGGGGAAGAAGGGCAGAATCTGCGCGACCGACTGCTTGTGGTCGATATAGGTGATGGCCGGCAGGGCCGAGGGCGGGTCCGAGGCGATGTCGGCGCGCAGGGCCACCGAGAGGTCGATGATGCGGCGGGGCAAGGTGAGACTCCTTCGGGTGATGGCGGGTGTCAGCGGTCGCCGGGTGGCACCGTGGCGAGGGCGCGAAGGCCTGCCGACGCGAAGATGACGGCTTGCGCCAGCATCGCGTCGGTGTCCTCGTCGCTGGCCTCGCCCGCCGACAAGCGGTCGGCGCGGCCGGTCGGCGCCATCTGGGTGAGGGCGGCGCCGACGATGAAGAGATAGCCCCATGTGGCATGGGCGCGGTCCAGACCGGGCAGGGCGCCCATCAGCGCGGCAATGAATCGTTCCGCCATGGGGTCGTAGTGCCTTGCGACCAGCCCCTTCTGCCAGTCGCCGCCGGCCGTGCTGACCGCGAGGATGAGGCTGGCGAATCGTCCCCCGCCACGGCTCGGATCATGCCCGGCCTCGATGGTCGGGCGCAGCAGGGCCTCGACGATGTCCTCCACCGAAATCTTTCCGCGGGCGAGCATGACATCGAGGCGGGCCAGACGGATGCGGTTGATGGCACCGGAGCGGCGGGCGAACATCGCCTCGAACAGCCCCTCCTTGGTCTTGAAATGGTAATGCAGGAGCGCCTGGGCGACTTTCGCCGCCTCGGCAATGGCACGCATCGAGGCCCCCTCGAACCCCCGGGCGGCAAAGACGGTTTCCGCCGCGTCGAGAATGTCCTCGCGCGACGAGCCTTTGGCGGGCGGGCGGGAAGGGTTCATGGCGCCCTGATGGTCCTGATCGTATGATCAGTGAAAGCCAGTTGTCCGGCACACTCAAGATCGGCCGAACAGGGGGTATCCGCCTCTCTGCGACATTCGCCCGGCACGCCATGTCGCCTCCGTTCGGGGGAATGTTCAAGAGCCGAGCGCTGGGGCAGGCTCCGTGTCCCGCCCACCCCCGGAGGTTCCATGTCCGCCACGGAAGAAGGTGCCATTCCGCTGAGGATGGTGAAGGCCAACGGCATCACCATGCGGATCGCCGAACTCGGCGAGGGACCTCTCGTCCTCTTCTGCCATGGCTGGCCCGAGGGCTGGGCCTCCTGGCGCCACCAGATGCGGGCCGTGGCCGCCGCCGGCTACCGGGCGGTGGCGCCCGACATGCGCGGCTACGGCCATAGCGACGCGCCGGCGGAGATCGAGCGTTACTCCCTCCTCGACCTCGTCGCCGATCAGGTGGACCTGGTGAAGGTGCTGGGCGCCGACAGCGCCGTCATCGTCGGGCATGACTGGGGCGCGCCTGTCGCCTGGCATGCGGCGCTGCTGCGCCCCGACCTGTTCCGGGCCGTCGCCGGCATGAGCGTGCCCTGGACGCCGCCGGGCTATACCGACCTTCTCACCGCGCTGGAGAAGCTCGGCATCCGCGACTTCTACATGCAGTATTTCCAGGCGCCGGGCGTGGCCGAGGCCGAACTCGATCGCGACCCCGAGGACAGCCTCAAGCGCATCTATTTCGATGGTTTCGGTGAGCGCGCCGGTCGCCGCAAATCGATGATCCGGCTGAAGACGCCCGGCGGGATCATTGCCAATACCGACCCGCCGGGGGAACCTCCTCCCTGGCTGCCGTCCTCGCACATGGCCTATATGGCCGGCCAGTTCGCCCATTCCGGCTTTCGCGGCGGGCTCAACTGGTACCGCAACCTCAAGCGCAATGCGGCGCTGACGGCGCCCTGGCGCGGACAGCCGATCCGGCAACCGTCTCTGTTCATCGCGGGGACGCATGACGGGGTGATGCATTTCCCGGCATCGAAGGCCCAGATCGAGGCCTATCCCAAGACGTTGCCGGGCTGCCGTGGCGTTCACCTGATCGAAGGTGCGGGCCACTGGATCCAGCAGGAGCGGGCGGCGGAGGTGAGCTTGCTGCTGACGGGCTTCCTGAAGGGGCTGGGCGTGTGAGGTCCCTCATAAAGCGGCGATAGGCAATCTCCGCGGGCCGCCGCGTTCTCCTCACCTCTCCCCGGCGGGGAGAGGTCGGCCGAAGGCCGGGTGAGGGGGCGGCCTCTCCGCAATGCTCTCCCCCCCCCCCCCCGCGCCGGGCGCGGGGCCCACGCCCCCCCGGGGGGGGGGGTAGTGGCGACACCCGCGGCGGCCCCAGCCCGGCGGGCCGGGGG
>JAIEPJ010000300.1 GCA_019749835.1 Phreatobacter sp.
TGCGCCGGCGGCTTCCGCGATGCGGATGCCGTCGCCCGTGTTGCCGGCCGGCGACATGGACCATTGTCGCCCGGCCTCCACGCCGGGCAGGGAACGTCTCGCGGCATCCCAGGGGAACCCGCCGGTGGCCACCACCACACCCCGCCGGGCGACGACCGCGCGTTCGCGGCCCTCGCTGCGGATCGTCACGCCCGTCACCCGTCCCTCGCCCCGCACGAGGCCCAGGAGAGGCGTCGCCGTCGCGATGGTGATCCCGCGGTCGAGCGCGCTCTTCAGCAGCCGGCCGGCCAGCGCATTGCCGAGCAGCAGCCGGGTGCCGCGATGCCAGCCGCGCAGGCGATCCGAGCCGTAGCGGGCGATGAGCTTCATGCCGTGCCGCCAGGATGAGAAGGATCGCGTCACCTTGAGGAGGTGATTGACGTCGGTAACGTTGACCATCATCCCGCCGAGCACGGTGAAGGTCGCCAGCGGGTCCTTGAGCAGGCGGAAGGCCTTGCCGAGCTCACGGCCGTCGAAGGGCAGGGGATCGATGGGCCGGCCGGCGCGCCCGGCGCCCGGCAACTCCGGATAATAGTCGGGCGAATAGGGGCGGGCGGCGAATTTGACCTGGGTGTAGCGGTCGAAATAGGCGACGGCCTCGGGCCCGCTCGACAGGAACGCATGCATCATGTCGGGCCGCAACGCATTGCCGAGCACCGTGCCGAGATAGGTCATCACCGCCTCGGTGGAGTCCTCGATGCCCATGGCCGTGGCGAGCGGGTTGTTCGGGATCCAGACGGCGCCGCCGGATATCGCAGTCGAGCCGCCCACGTGATCCTCCTTTTCCACGACGAGGACCGACAGGCCTTCGATGGCGCAGGTCAGTGCTGCCGCCAAGCCGCCGGCACCGGAGCCGGCGACAATGACGTCATAGGTGTCTGCGACAGCGCTCACGTGCCAGGCTCCCGCGGGTAGCCCGCCATGTCCCAGCCGCCATCCACCTTGAGGAGTTCGCCGGTGATGAACCCGGCCTCGTCCGAACAGAGGAAGACGGCGGCGGCGGCCACGTCGTCCGGCTGGCCGACCCGCCGGAGCGGCGTCTGGTCTATGGCGATGCGGCGGCGCCAGGCCTGGGTGCGAATCCGCTCGGCGGTCAGAGGTGTCTCGATGAGGCCTGGGCCGAGCGCGTTGACGCGGATCCCATGCGGACCATAGTCCGTCGCCAGTTGCCGGGTGAACGAGGCTACGGCGCCCTTGCTGGCCGAATAGCCGGCGCTGTTCGAGGCGCCCATCACCGCATAGACCGATGCGAGGTTGAGGATCGCCCCGCGTCGCTGCGGCTTCATCTCCTCGACCGCGAAACGGGAGAGGCGGAAGAGGCCGACCACATTGACCTCCAGGTAGCGCCTCAGGTCGTCGTCGCTGGTGTCCTCGACGTTGCCGCCGCCGCCGATGCCGGCATTGTTGACGAGAATGTCGAGGGGGCCGAGCGTTTGGAGCGCGGATCGCAGGCTGCCCGGCAGTTGCGGATCCGTGACGTCTCCCTTGAGGGTGAGAACAGGCCTGTCCGCCAGGCCGACCGTCTCGGCGAGACCTTCGGCATAGCGGTCGATGGCGAGGACGCGGGCACCCTCGCGCGCGAAGGCGAGGCTTATCGCCCGCCCGATTCCGGAGCCCGCTCCGGTGACGATCGCGACCTTGTCGACCAGCCTGTCGGCCATGTTCTCTCGCTGCGTTTGGGAGTGGTGTCGTGCCGCTCAGCCGATGAAGCCGCCGAGGGTCCGGCCGCCGTCGACGATGAGGACCTGGCCGGTCACGAAGGCGAGCCGCGGCGATGCCAGATAGGCGATGGCGTCGGCGACATCCTCGGCGCGGCCGAGAATCCCGAGCGGCTGCTGGGCGGCGAGGGCGCCGCGATCGGTGTCGGAGCGCGCCTTCAGCATGTCGGTGTCGATCACGCCGGGGGCCACCGCGTTGACGAGGATGCCTTTGCCGGCGAGCTCCAGCGCCATGGCGCGCGTCAGTCCTACCACCGCGGCCTTGGAGGCCACGTAATGGGCGTAGTGGCTTGCGCCGAGATAGGCGCGGGAGGCGAGGTTGACGATGCGCGCCCCGCGTGGGGCCGTGGCCGCGACGGCCCGTGTCAGTTCGAAGAGCGGGATGACGTTGACCTCGGCCATGCGCCGGAAGTCTTCGGCCGTCAGATCGGCGAAGGCCCGGACGTCGAAAATGCCGGCATTGTTGACGAGCGCATCGACGGGGCCTGCCTCGTCGGCGAGCGCCAGGAGTGCGGCACGATCCGTGAGGTCGATGCCGCGGCTCTCGGCCATGCCGCCATGGGCCCGGATATCAGCGGCGGTCGCAGCCGCCCGCTCCGCATGAATGTCGGCGACGATGACGGAGAAGCCGTCTGCCGCAAGTCTCAAAGCGGTCGCCTTGCCGATGCCGCCGGCGGCTCCCGTGACGATCGCCTTCATGGCTGCGAGCTCCTTGAATAGGGCGGCGCGCAGGGGTCTGCGCGCCGCGTGGGGGTCAGTTCAGGCCATAGGTCGCTGCATCGACCTTGCCGTAGAGGTGCTCGCGCAGGACCGCTGCAACGGCGTCGGCGTTGGTGCGGTCGACGCCCTCCAGGAGCTTCTTCCACTTGGTCTCCAACTCGCGGAAGGCCTGGATCAGGTCGCTCGGATCCTGGACACGCCGCGTCTCCATCGAGGTCTTTGGCAACTGGGCGATGAAGTCGCGGTTGAACTCCGCCAGCTTCGCCGTCAGGTCGTCGGCCGGTGCGAGAATGGCGAGGCCGCGCTGCCGGGAACCGTCGATCGCCGCATTGACGCCGACGTGATAGGCGACCTGGGCCCGCGCCGAGGCCACGGCCATCGTATCGAGCAGGGCGCGGCGCTGGGGCGTGGTGAGGGCCTTCCAGGCGTCGCGATTGTAGATCCAGTTGGCTCCGATCACGACGCCCATCGGCAGCCGCGTCACGGCCTTCGCCACCTCCCAGAACTTGTTGCCCTTGTCGAGGTTGGTCGGGTCGGACAGCGTGCAGTCGATCGACCCGCGCTCGAGACCCGAATAGACGTCGCCGATTGGGACTGAGACCGGAACCCCGCCAAGGGCGCGAACCCAGTTCGACTGCGCGCCGCCTGCGGTCCGAATCTTCAGGCCACGGACGTCTGCGACGGAGCGGATCGGCTTCATGCAGATGAAATTGTAGACCGGTGTCGCGTAGCCGCCGCCGAAGATGCCGCCGTTGCGACGCCATTCAGCCTGGAGCTTGGGATGCGTCAGTCCGAGTTCGGTAAAGGCGAAGGCGGCCGCGAAGTCGTCGTCGGAGGTGAAGACGAGGTCATTGACGACGTTATTCAGCGGCTGCTCTGACGGCGTGTAGCCGGGATAGACGATGCCGACCTGCGCGACGCCGTCGCGGATGCCCTGCATGGTGGAGGGCGCGGGAACCAGCGAGCCGGACGAGTGCACCTGAAGTCGCAGCGCCCCGTTTGTCGCCCGAGCGACGTCCTCGGCCCATTTCTGGTAGACGAACTCGTTGAGGATATGGGCCGGTGCCAGCCAGTTGGAGGCCTGCCAGGTCTGTTGTGACAGGGCCGCCGACGAGAGCCCTGCGAGGGCTGCGAGCCCGATCATGGCGTGTCGAAGTTTCATGGTCGTTTCCTCCTAGGAATTGGACCCTCTTGCGGGGTCGTTCAGCGGACTGCGAACTGGTTGGGAAGCCAGAGGCTGATGATCGGGAATGAGATCAGGATGGTAAGGGTGACGAGGTCCGCGACGACGAACCAGGCCGCGCCGCGGAAGATCGTTCCGAGCGCGACGCGATCTCCCAAAGATGACTTGATGACGTAGACGTTCATCCCGACTGGCGGAGTCACCAGGCCGATTTCCAGCAGCTTGATGACGATGATCCCGAACCAGATCATGTCGAAGTCGAGCGACTTCAGCAGCGGCAGCAGAAGCGGCAGCGTCAGAAGCATGATCGAGATGCTCTCGAGCAGGCAGCCGAGGATCAGAAACACGATGGCGATCGCGATGATCACGGCGAGGGTATTGCCGCCGGTATAGGCGATCAGCGTCTCCGCCATCACGTTCGGCAACTGCGAATAGGCCATGAAACGGGCGAAGATCGCGGCGCCGACGACGATGATGAAGATGGCGGCCGTGCCCTCGGCCGTCTCGATGACAGCCTTCCGGAAGGTGCCCTTTGTCAGGGTGCCGCGCGTCCAGGCGATCAGGCAGGCCAGCACGGCGCCGATCGCGCCGGCCTCGGTGGCCGTGAAGATTCCGAGGAAGATCCCGCCGAGAACGCCCGCGATCAGCACCGGCAGCGGCCAGACGTCGAGCAGTGCGGCCTTTTTCTCGGCGGAGGTGAAGACGGTGTCGTCCCTGGGAGCGAGCGAGGGATTCAACCAGACCCGAATGGTGATCAGGCCGATGAACATGGCAGCGGACAAAAGGCCCGGCAGCACGCCGGCCATGAAGATGCGGGAGATCGACACGTCGGCCATGATGCCGAAGACGATCATCAGGATCGAAGGTGGGATCAGCGAGCCGAGGGTGCCCGCGGAAGCGACGCAGCCGGTCGCCAGGGCGGGGTCGTAGCGCGCCTTCAGCATTTCCGGGATCGAGATCCGGGAGAAGGCTGCGGAGGTCGCGACGCTGGAACCAGAGGCGGAGGCGAAGAGAGCCGAGGCGACGACCGTCGCGGAGGCTAGCGCTCCGGGCACCCGGGCGAGAAAGATCCGGGCGGCGGCGAAGAGGCCGTTGGTCAGCCCGGTCGCCGAGGCGATATAGCCCATCAGGAGGAACATCGGCACCGCCGACAGATTCCAGTCGCCGATCAGGCGGTAGGGAATGGCCTTCGCGATGCCGATGGCGGCAGAGAGCGAGATCAGGCTCGCGATGCCCCCGAAGCCGACGAGCCCCATGGCGACGCCGATCGGCACGCGCATGAAGATCAGGGTCATGACGAGCCCGATGCCGATGAGGCCGATTTGAATGCGGTCCATGGCGCCCTCAGATCGTCTTGCCGGCGGAGGCTGACATTGGCCTCCGGTGCGGGGGGTCGACCAGATCGGTCACGAAACGCACGATCAGGACCAGGCATGCGAGAACCAGGCCGATCGGCAGCAGGAAGCGGCTGGGCCAGACGATCACGCGCCAGGCACCCTCGACGATCTCACCGATCTCGTAGGCGTTGAGAGCGATGAAGGTGCTCTGCCAGGCGAGGAAGCCATAGAAGGCGACCGAAGCTGCGGTTCCCAGGAGATCGAGCGGCGGCCTCAGCAACGGCGGCAGGCGGTCGTAGAAGAGTTCGACGACGATCGGGCGGCGTTGAACTTCGATATAGGCCAGCGGCAGGAAGACGGTCGCGATCATGTAGTAGCTGGCCACGACCTCGGCCGTGCCTGGAACGGGTGCGACGAAGACATATTTGCCGATCACGTCGGCGGTGACGTGCAGCATCATCAGAACCAGCGCGCCGCCGGCGGCGATGACGAACCATTCAGAGAGCCGTTCCAGCCAAATCCGCATGGTCATTGCATCCTGTAGCCGCCGTTGACGTCGATGGTCACGCCGGTCAGGTAGGCGGCGGCCGGCGAGACGAGATAGGAACAGGCCTCGGCGACGTCCTCGGCGGTCCCGATCCGGCCGAGCGGAATGCTCGACGACATCTCGGCGTCGCGGTCGGCGGGGAGCGAAAGCCTCAGCATCGGGGCGTCGATGAGCCCCGGTGCCAGACAGTTCACCGTGATGCCCAGTGGCGCCGCTTCGCGGGCCGCGGCCTTGGTGAAGCCGAGGACGGCGGCCTTCGAAGAGATGTAGGCGCTGGAGGAGCGGTAGCCTCCGAGTTGTGCGGCGACGGAAGACAGCGTGACGATGCGCCCCTCGGCGACCGGCAGAACGGATCGGCGGCGCAGCATGGCGCGCACCGACAGGAAGGTGCCCCGCGTGTTGACTGCATGGGACTGTTCCCACTCCTCCAGCGTCGTGTCGACGATGGCAGGGCGCTGGCCGCCTGCACGCAGGAGCAGCACGCCGGCGTTGCAGACGAGGACGCCGACTGGGCCGATTGCGGACTCAACGTCGTGGAACATGCGGTCCACCGAGGTCTCGTCCCGGACGTCCACGCTCAGCCCGATATGACCCTCGCCCGGCAGCACCGCGGCCGTGGCGCGGGCAGCCTCTGCCGAGAGGTCGGCGACGACCACCCGCAGACCGTCATGGGCGAGCTGTGTCGCGATGGCGGCGCCGATGCCGCGCGCCGCTCCGGTGACGATGGCAGTGCGCACGTCATTCCTCCCGTATGCTTATTTTGGATCCAGAATAGGCATCAGATGGCCCCCATAGCAATGAGCAAGGCATTGCGTGATCATTTTGTATCCAGAAAGCATGGTGCCCTTGCAAATCACGCTGGGCTCGACCAGCATGTGACGCCATGTCCATGATGATCAGCCATGACGAAAAAGACCCCGACGGGCTGGTCTTCCAGACCAGCGCCGATCAGGTCGCCACATCGATCCGGGAGTTGATCCTGGAGGGGAGTCTGGTTCCCGGTGCGCCCTTGCGGCAGGACGATCTGGCGCGCCAGCTCGGCGTCTCGCGGACGCCGCTGAGGACGGCTCTGGCCACCCTGTCGCGCGACGGGCTGGTCGAGTATTCCGCCAATCGCGGTTATCGCGTGCGCAGCTTCGCCATCGAGGACATCCGCGCCGCCTTCGAGGTCCGCTCGACGTTGGAGGCACTGGCCTGCAGGATCGCCGGGCGCCTTGGCCTGTCGCCGGCCGCGCTCGACACGCTCTGTACCGCGGTGGCCGAGGGCGACAGCATCCTGTCCTCAGGCAGGCTGGAGCCTGCCCGCCTGGCCGCCTACCGGCGGATGAACGTGACGATCCACAGCACCATCATCGAGGCTGCGGCCAATCCCTGGCTAAAGGATTTCGTGTCCCGCACCCATGACGTCCCCATGGCTTCGGACCGCATCATCCTATGGGAGGACTACGACATCATCCTGCGTTCGCATGACGACCACCACCGGATTCTGCACGCCCTTCGCCAGGGAGATGGTGAGCGGGCAGGGCGCCTGATGCAGGAACACGTCATCTTCGCCGGCGAGGTGCTCATGGGGCATCTGGCGGCGCGCCGTGACGAGCCTCTCCAGCAGGGGCAGGCCGTCGGATTTTGGTCTTCACCGAAGGATCCTCAGCCGTGAAACTGTTCTTCTCTCCCGCCTCGCCCTTTGTGAGGAAGGTGATGGTCTGCGCTATCGAGCGCGGTATCGACGGCCAGATCGACAAGCTCGGCTCGGCTGCCCACCCGATCAACCAGGACGCCGCGATCAAGGCGCACAACCCCACCGGCAAGGTGCCGACCCTGGTCGCCGATGACGGCATGGCCATCTATGACAGCCGCGTCATCTGCGAGTTCCTCGATTCGGTCGGCAGCGCGCCCGCCCTGTTTCCCGCCGCCGGAGCCGAGCGCTGGAAGGCGCTGGTGCTGCACTCGGCGGCCGACGAGATGCTTGATGCCGCCTTGCTCGCCCGCTACGAGACCGTGGCGCGGCCCGAGGCGCTACGCTGGGCCGACTGGCACCAGGGCCAGATCACCAAGATCCACACCACCGTGAAGGCCTACTCCGACGAATGGATCGGCCACCTGGAAGGCCGTCTCGACATCGGTACCGTGGCCGCTGCCGTTTCGCTCGGCTATCTCGACTTCCGCTTCCCCGACATCGGTTGGCGCAACGGCCATGCGCGGCTCTCCGCCTGGTACGAACGCTTTGTCGAGCGCCCTTCCATGAAAGCGACGATGCCGGCGGGCTAGGCCTGAATGGCTTAGGCGGATCGGCAAAAGTGGGGGCCGCTCAGCGCGAGAGTTCGTGTGCTCCGGGTATCGGCGGAGGCCAGCCATGGCTATCCTCGCCGAATGAGCAGCGTGAATTTTGAGGGCATCCGACCCCTTATGTTTGAACAGATGACGACGTGCGACGGGCAGATGCCCGGCAAGCGCAACATCGCCCGAGTGCACGTTGTCGCGCCCGAGCCCGGGACGTCGACCCAAAATGGGCCGTTTGCATACGTTCCGAACTCCCGCTGTGCGCCGCCATAGCAGACCATCGTTCGGCGCCCTGAACCGGAAATTGTCTTCTCCACAGTCGCTGGCAGTCTGCCGTCACCCGTCTGCACGGCCATCGCTCTCCACCCGACGTCTGCCCCTGCATCCTTTCACGCTGCCTGGGAACTGCACGGACCGACCCGGTCTGATCGGCGGTGACCCGACCGGGGGTGCGTCGAAGGGGATACTGGGCTGTGCGTCGGACCGGGACCTTGGATCCTAGCGATCCATCAGGGTCGGCAGGATCGTCATCAGCCCAGGGAAGGCCATGGCGATGGCGAGGCCGAC
This sequence comes from Phreatobacter sp., assembly GCA_019749835.1. Classification (GTDB taxonomy): domain Bacteria; phylum Pseudomonadota; class Alphaproteobacteria; order Rhizobiales; family Phreatobacteraceae; genus Phreatobacter. The sequence continues at coordinate 8,392 of JAIEPJ010000300.1, forward strand.
GCCCTGAAGGATCCAGAACGGCATGATGCCGCGGTAGACGACGCCCATGGAAAGGTGCGGTGGCAATGTCCCCTTCATGTAAAAGAGCGTGTAGCCGAAGGGCGGCGAGATGTAGCCCATCTGGATGGTGATGGCGTAGAGCACGCCGAACCAGATCTCGTCGAAGCCGAGGAACTTCACCACGGGGATGAAGACCGGCACGGTCAGGAGGATGATGCCGATCTCGTCCAGCACGGTCCCGAGGAAGATCAGGATCGCCATCATCACCAGCAGGATGACAATGGGCGCGACATCCAGCGACTTGATGAGGCCGAGCAGGGTGTCGGCCCCGCCGAGGCCGGTGAAGATCGCCACATAGGCCTTCGCGCCGATGGTGATCCACAGGATCATCGCGGTCGCCCTGGCGGTATCGATGGCGGAGGACACGAGGGCGTCGCGCGTCAGGCGCTTCTCCATGGCCGCGGCGATGACGGCGCCGAGGACGCCGACGGCGGCCGCTTCCGTCGGCGTCGCGATGCCGAAGAAGATCGAGCCGAGGATCATGACGATGATGAAGGTCGGCAGGATCAGCGAACGCAGCGCCCTCAGCTTCTCGGCGAGCGGCACGTCGCCGGTGTCGTCGGCGAGCGGCGCGACCTCCGGCTTCAGCCACGAGATGACGATGATGTAGAGGATGTAGAGCGTCGCCAGGATGATGCCCGGGACGATGCCGGCCATCAGCATCTTGCCTATCGAGACCTGCGCCGTCACGGCATAGACGATGGTCAGCACCGAGGGCGGGATGAGGATGCCGAGGGTGCCGGCGGCGCAGATCGTGCCGGTCGCAAGTTCCGGCGAATAGCGCCGCCGCAGCATTTCGGGGAGGGCGAGAAGGCCCATTGCGGTCACCGCCGCGCCGACCACGCCCGTCATCGCCGCCATGATGACGCAGATCACCACCGTGCCGATGGCAAGGCCCCCGCGCAGCCCCCCGAACCACAGTTCCATGGCCCGGTAGAGCTTCTCGATGACGCCGGAGCGAGACAGAAGGGCCGCCATGAGGATGTAGAGCGGGATGCCGAGGAGCGCCTCGGACTTCATCGTGTCGAAGATCTGCAGGACGAGGATGACCACCGCCTGCGGGTTCCAAAGCGCGACGGTGATGACGAGGGAGAGGCCCCCGAGCACGAAGGCGATGGGCAGGCCGGTCATCATGAACAGCGTCAGCCCGCCGAACATGATGATCAGGATGGCGGTGGAGGAGAGTGCCGGCGTCATGATGCGACCGCCTCATAGGTGGGGTCGCGGAACAGCAACCGGAGGAATTCGGCGAGCGCCTGGGCGAGCATGAGGGCGAGTGACAGCGGCACCGCCGCCTTGGTCCACCAGATCGGCGGATTCCAGGCCGAGAACGACGTCTCGCCGTAGTTCCAGGAATCGACCGCCAGCGGCCATGAATACCAGAGCAGGATCGCCGCGAAGGCGATGATGATCGGCATGTTGACGAGGTCCAGCACGCGCCCGGCACCGGGCGAGAGGCGCTGGCGGATGATGTCCATGGCGACGTGCCCCTTGAGGTGCAGGACATAGGGGCCGGCGAGCAGGAAATAGGGGCCGAAGATCAGGACGGCGAGTTCCATCGCCCAGACGGTGGGGCTGTTGAAGACGTAGCGCATGGCGACGTCGATCAGCATGACCGGCACGATGGCGTAGATGGAGAGCGCGGCGAGATAAAAGGCCGCCCGGCTCACCGCGGTGACGGCGCGCGTGAAGGCGCTGATGATCGGCGGCACGGCCGGCTCCTCGGGATGCGGTCTAGAGGCGAGGGCGGCCGGGCCGGAGCCCGGCCGCGCTGCAGGCTCAGGCGAGGACGCCGAGCTTCTTCATGAAGTCGATCTGGCTGCCGATAATCTTCTTCGCCAGCGCATTGTCCTTGGTGGCCGCCTGCCAGGCGGCGACCGCCTTCGGACGGTTGGCGAGGATGTCGGCGCCGTCCAGCATGTGGATGGTGCAGCCCTTGGCCTTGTACTTGTCGAGCACGAGGACGTCCTGCACGAGGATGTGCTGGCGCAGGCTGGTGGAGATCTCCCGCGCCGCCACCGTCAGTGCCGCCTTGAACTCGGCCGGCAGGGCGTCGTGGGCGCGACGGTTGGCGACATAGCTCGTCGCTGTGGTCGGCTGGTGGACGCCCGGCAGGACGACATGCTTGGCGACTTCGGCGAGGCCCGCTTCGAAATTGGCGGTGAGGTCGCCGCGGTCGGCGATGTCGATCACCCCTTTATCGAGCGCGGAATAGACCTCGCCCGTCGGAAGCGGTGAGACCGAGACGCCGAAGGCGGCCATGACGGCGGAAGCGAGGCCGACGAAGCGGCCCTTCTTGCCGGCGAGATCGGCGATCTTGGTGATCGGCACCTTCGAGTGGATCGGCTCCTGCCCGTAGATGGTCGGGGCGACATAAACGAGGCCGGCCGGAGCATAGGCCTCGCGGGCCATCTCGAGGCCGCCCATCTCGTAGAACCAGGCCTCGAACTGGTCGGATTCGGGGAAGCCGAACGGAATGGTCGAGGTGAAGGCGAAGGCCGGGATCTTGCCGGCCTCATAGCCGTCGAAGGTCTTCATCATCTCGAAGGCGCCGCCGCGCACCGCGTCGAAGGCCTGGGCCGCGGGGACGATCTGACCACCGGCGAAGAGGTCGATGGTGAACTTGCCGCCGGTGAGTTCACCGACACGCTTGACGAAGCGCTCCTCGAATTTCTGCGGCGTCGTGCCCGGGTCCCACAGCGCCTGCATGCGCCACTTCACCTGGTTCTGGGCGAGGGCCGGAGCGGCGAGGCCGGTTGCGGCGGCGGCGACGGCCGCGCCCTTGAGGACGATTCGACGATCGAGAGACATGTAATTCCTCCGAGATTTGTTCTGGTTGTGGATGAGGACGGGCGCCGGAGCACGGCCCCCATGCGCTGGTCAGCCCTGACGGAGCCGGGCCAGAATCTCCTTGGCGCGGTCGGTGCGCACGTCGTGAGAGGTGGCGAGTTCGGCCGCGACGGTGTCGATCTCCGGCCCCGTGGCGCCGGCGACGATGGCGATGTTGCGCGCGTGCAGGGCCATGTGGCCGCGCTGGATGCCCTCGGTCGCCAGCGCCCTGAGGGCCGCCATGTTCTGCGCGAGACCGACTGCGACCGTCACCTCGGCGAGCTCCTGAGCCGTCTCCACGCCGAGGATCTTCAGCGAAAGCTGGGCGAGCGGATGGGTCTTGGTCGCACCGCCGACGAGGCCGAGCGCCATGGGCATTTCGAGGGTGCCGACCAGGCGGCCGTCGGTGGAGAGCTCCCAGGTGGTGAGGGAGGTGTAGCGGCCGGAGCGCGCCGCATAGGCGTGGGCGCCGGCCTCGATGGCGCGCCAGTCGTTGCCGGTGGCGACGACGACAGGATCGATGCCGTTCATGATGCCCTTGTTGTGCGTCGTCGCGCGGTAGGGATCGACGGCGGCGAAAGTATAGGCGTCGAGGATGCCGTCGATCATCCGCTGACCGGAGAACTCCGTCGTCGCAAGGGCGTCGGGGGTTAGGCTGACACGGGCGCGGGCGATGCGCAGGTCGGCGAGGTTGGAGAGGATGCGTAGGCGCACCGTGCCGCCGGTGACCCGCTCGGCGATGGGGGCGACCGTCTCGGCCATGGTGTTGACCGTGTTGGCGCCCATGGCGTCGCGCACGTCGACGAGGAGGTGCATGACGACGATGGCGCCACGCGGAGTGTGCGGGAAGACGTGGACCTCGATGTCGCGGCAGCCGCCACCGAGCGAAATGAGCACCTTGTCCTTGGCATTGGCGGCGGCGACGATCTCGTCGCGGGCGCCGAGCAGGCGCAGGCGTGCGCCGTAGGGGTCGGTGAGGCCGACGATCTGCACCTGGGCGCGCATGATCGGCAGGGTGGACGAGGTTTCGAAGCCGCCGCAGCCGCGGGCGATGCGGGCCATGTAGGAGGCGGCGGCGACCACGGAGGGCTCCTCCACCGCCATCGGGACGAGATAGTCGCGGCCGTTGACCTGGAAGTTGGTGGCCAACCCGAAGGGCAGTTCGAAGGTGCCGACGACGTTCTCGATCATGCCGTTGGCGCGGTTGAGCGGCAGCGCGCCGGGAGCTGTGAGCATGGCCTTCTCGGCGTCGGTCAGGCCGACGGCGTCCGCGAGCATGGCGACACGGTCGGCCGGCTCGAGGTTGCGATAGTTCTCCAGACGCGAATTGACCGCGTTGCGACGCGACGGCTCGGCACTCATCGGCAGTTTCCTCAGACGGCGGCCACAGCGGACCACGCTTGATTTTCACAAGAGTTTGGCCAGTCTGCGCGAACCCACAAGGTACAGTTTGGCCTATCGTCCGCCTAACTGTGCCAGAGAACTGACTGGTACGATTTTCGATGCGCACGAGCCGTTCCGAACAGATCGCGGCGATCATCCTCAAGCTGATCGAGGAGGGGCACCTGACGCCGGGCCGCCGCATCGCCTCCGTCAGGGCGGCGGCGCAGGAATACGGCGTCGCCAAGAACACCGTCGTGGAAGCCTATGACCGCCTCGTCGCGTCGGGCGCGCTGGAGCCGCGGGCGGGGTCCGGCTTCTACGTGGCGGCGCCGCGCCGCCGCGGCGTCGAGGTGCGGCCCGCCCATGTCGCGGCGGCCATCGACCATCTGTCCCTGCTGCGCGAACAGCTCGACCAGCACCATGCCGTCCGCGTCGGCGACGGCCGGCCGCCGCCGAGCTGGATGGAGGGCTCGGAGCTCCGGCGGTTCCTGCGGCCGCGCGCGGGCCTGGCCGGAGGCGAGATGGAACATGGCTACGGTGCCCCGCAGGGCTATGCGCCGCTGCGCGAGCGCATCGCACATCAGCTGATCGAGCGGTCCATTCCGGCGACATCGGCCGAGGTGCTGATGACCTTCGGCGCCAATCACGGGCTCGACCTCATTGTGCGCCATTTCCTCGAGCCCGGGGATGCTGTCTTCGTCGATAGTCCGGGCTATTACCCGCTATTCGGCAAGCTGCGCCTCATGGGCGCGACATTAGTGCCGATCCTGCGCACGGCCGATGGGCCTGATCTCGAAGACTTTGAGGCCAAGGCCGTCCAATACCGGCCTAAGCTCTTCTTCACCCAGGCGCTCGCCCACAATCCGACCGGCACGTCCATGGGGCTCGCCAGCCTGCACCGCCTGCTGCAGGCGGCGGAGCGACACGACATGATGGTGGTCGAGGACGACCCCTTCGCCGACATCTTGCCGCCGATGACGCCGCGCCTCGCCGCGCTCGACCATCTCGACCGCGTCCTCTATGTCGGCACCTTCTCCAAGACGCTCTCGGCCAGCCTGCGCGCCGGCTATATCGCAGGCCACCGCGACGTCATCCGCTCCCTCACCGACGTCAAGATGCTGACCGTCGTGAACAGCTCCGGCTATGTCGAGCGGCTCATTCACGACCTTATGGCCGAGGGCCATTACCGCCACCACCTCCGGCGCTTGCGCGACCGCGTGGCGCGGGCGAGCGAGGCCGCGGCCGACAACCTCGGGCGCCTGGGCCTCCCCGGCTTCAGCCCACCGTCGGGCGGCTACTATCTATGGTGCCCGCTTCCCGAGGGGTTCGACGATATGGCGCTGACGGCGCGGGCGGCCGATGCCGGGATCTTCATGGCGCCGAGTTCGATCTTTACGCTGGACCGGGTGGGATACCAGCCGGCGATCCGCGTCAACGTCGCCTATGCGGACGATGCCCGTTTCCTCGCCTTCATGCGCGCGGAGATCGACACCTAGGTGAAGCCTTGGAGTTCGCGCCCGGGGCACCCGCCAACAGCGGTGGCCTCCCCCGGTCGTTTGCAGAGCCTCGCTGAAAGGTTCAACGGGCGGCTCGGGGCCGCCGAGGAATACCTGGCGCCGTCCAGGCCTGTCGGCAAGCCTTCCTCCCGGGACGAGCAGGGCAGCGTAGACGATCTTATAGGCATTGAGCGTCCATGAGAGCTGCGCCCGGCTCGCAGCCGGGAATACCGGAGAATCCCCAACTCCGCCGCCATAATGCAGATGTTCCGGACTGCCGCTAAAGACCAGAGCACCGGGCCCGGCGTCCGCTTTGCGCCGCCGAAGCGGACATTCCGCTGCTTTCCAACAGCAGACCTCATGTGTGCCGCAGTATGGCGACGTTGGACGAGGCATCGGGTGCTACAGCAATGGGTCGGCATCGATCTCACCAAATGCCGGCGCACGGGAATTCTCTCGCGCGCCGGTGCCATTTCGTGTGGTGGGTTACGATCCTGCGTCTTGCGCCCGGGCCTTGTTCCGCGCCTCTCGTTTTCGTCGCCACGGCGCATCGGCGTCCCAGTCGCCAGCCATGATGCAGCCGTAGGGCAGCACCTCGTCGACGATCTCTGCGAGGCCGTAGCGTTCGATCTGCGCGCGCACAGCCGCCGCATTCTTGTAGGCACTCGGAAGTTCTGAAATGTCGGTGAACCCCGAGAAGAAGCGTGCGTCGATGCCGCTCGTTTCCTCCGCGAAGATCTCTGCATCCGTGCGCCCGCCCAGCATCCGCTTGTGCTGCGAACGCGAGTAGTTGCGCCCCGCACCATGCGGCGAGAAGCCGAGGCCATGCGCCGCATTCTTGCCGCGCACGATGAGGATCGGCTCCGCCATGTTGAGCGGGATGATCGTCAGATCGGTCGCGTCGGCAGCCCAGTTGTCGAAGGCCGGTGTGGCTCCCTTGCCGTGATAGAACAGCCCGTCAGGCCGGCGGAAGACGAAGTTGTGCTCGTTCCAGAACCGGTCGGCGACGCGCGCCGAGAGGCGCTCCGCGGTCATGTCGTGGATGGCGACATGGTTCTGCTTCGTCCACTCCCGCACCGCCTGCAGCGCCGCCCAATACTCGTCGCCCTCACGCGTATCGGCCGGAATCCAGGCATTCTGCGCCGGCGTCTCCGGCGAGAGCATCAGGCGGAAGCCTTCGGCGATCCGCATGCCCTTGTTGTAGAGCCGCGCGCCCGGCCCCCGCGAGCCATGATGGGTCACGAGCGTCGTCTCGCCCGTCGACTTCATGGTGCCGACATAGGCGAAATGGTTGCCGTCGCCCTGGGTGCCGAAATGCTCGATGGCCTGGCTGGTCAGATCCCGCAGCAGCGGGTTTCCGTCGAACAACGCCATGACAGCGTCCGGCGGGCGGATCTGCTTGCCACGCTCCCGCCCACCCGGACCGAAATGGGTGACCTGGTGCACGGCGTCGAGCAGGGCTGCCGGGGCGATGTCCGGGAAGACCGAGATCGCCATGGAGCAGCAGATATCGGCCGAGTGCATGCCCGGATGGATCGCCTCGGAGGCAGCGACGCCGCCGACCGGGATCGTCCCGACCGGACCCGCCGGACAGGCGTCCGGCATGACCGCGCCGGCCCGGATCACCGGGGTGCGCAGCAGGACCTGCATGGTGCGCTTCACCGCCTCGATATTGGCCTCCTCGTCCGGGGACGCGGCGTCGATATTGAGGTGCAGGGGCACGATGCCGCCCGCCTGCAGAGGCAGGGTCGGCGGCGGCTGGAAGCCGCGTGCGATCGCCAGCGCCTCCTCAAAGGTTCCGCCTCTGGCGAGGTGGCCGTTGGCAGCGCCGAGCGCGGGGCCAAACCACTTGCCCTGCCGCAGCCCGGCATCGATCAGATCCTGTCCGCTAATGGTCTCGGTCATGTTTATTCTCCTGTAGGCCCGCGCCCTGAGGGGCGCGAGCCATCTCGGTTTCAGTATCCAGCAGGAAAAGCCCTGCCCAAGGCGGCGACAAGGATCGGCAAGACGATACTGAGCTACAGCCTCGCCTCGAAGGGCCAGGAAGGGGTGGCTCGAACACCCGACCTCCCGCGTCACGTGCCGCGGGCGCTCTAACCTGTAGTCCTGCCTGCATTCGCCAAGATTGCGTGAAGCCGCGGCGACAAGGTTCGGCAAGACGGAACTAAGCTACGTCCTTCAGAAGGACGGGGTGATTTGAACACCCGACCTCCCGCAACTCTCGCCGCGGGCGCTCTACCTGTAGTCCTGCCTGCATTCGCCGCGGCCTGGTGTTTGGCCTTCTGATGTCAGTTCGAAGCGGCCCGAAGGCCATGACGACAAGAGTGATGAAACGTCCCCCGCCTTGCGACGGATTCCTGCTCTATCCGCTGAGCTACGGGTCCAGAATGGAGAACCCGGCGGGATTCGAACCCGCGACCTGGAGGGTGATAGCCTGTAGTTCCATCGGCATTCGTCATGGCCCGCGGGCCGCTTTTCCCCTGTTTCCTCCCGGCAGTTGCCCGCCGGGACGTCGTTGTCACAGTTCAATGGCCTCGATGGCCCGCACCCATTGGTCGGGATGGCCATCGCTGCGGACGATCGCGGCGATCACCTCGAAGACCTGGTCGGAGAAACCTCCGACGTTCAGGATGTCGGCCTGATCCTTGGATCCGCCCTTGGCCTGCGTCGTCGTGTTCGGCTGAAGGTCGATGCAGACGAGCTTTGCCGACGGGTTCAGGGCCTTCACCCGGTTCCATGACTGCATCGTCGCCGTACCCTGTTGATGGTACCGGACCGCATCCACCCAGGATTCGTTGTCCGACACCATCACCACCAGATCGACCTTCGCCTTCTCCTGCACGAGCCGCTCCAGCGGAGCGGAACAATTGGTTCCGCCGCCGCCGATCGCCGCCAGCTTCGCCGCATTGGTCATCACCGAATCCCGCGGGTTGAGGTCGATATCGACCACAGCCTGTTCGAACGGCAGGACCCTTGCCGTCGGGTTGGCCCGCAGGAATGCCGCCGCAACGAGGGCTGCCACATCGATGCAGCGGACCTGAGACGTCGCGCTCTGCCGATAGCCGGTCACGGGCGAACCCATGGATCCGGACACGTCAGGACAGACCACGACCCGGCCCTCGATCGCCGGCACGTTGGCAAGCGCGATCTCCATCGCATCCTGCAACGCCGCCTTGACCTCGGCCGGTACGGCTGCATCAGCCATGGTGAACGCCACCATCAGCTGATACGGGAACACGCGAGCGCGGCGGATTTCGCCGGCGTCACGAAGTCTTGCCGCCAGCCGACCGGCAAATCCCTCGACCTCGAACACGCCGTGGCGTGCAAAGGTGTTGAGGTTCTGACGCAGCATCTGCCAACCGGACGTCTCGGCGATCTGCACCCAATGCGCCCTGGTGAGCGGCATCGAGGTGAGCATCTGGAACGGAACGTCCGGCACGGCGAGAGACGGGTCGCGCTTGAACGCCTCGAAGGCCTGGACCAGTTCCGGCAGCGCCAACGCATCATGCGGCTTGCCGATGAGGTAGCCATAAAGCGCCTCACGCGAGGCCGAACCCGGCTTCGGATGAACCATCTTGATGACGTCAGCGAGCGACGGATCGCGCCCGACGGCGGCCCGCATGATCTCGCGGTCCGTTGCCTGCTCAAGCCAAGCCTGGATCAGCCGCTTCGGACGCGTCCCCAGCGACTTTCGCCCCGTCGCGCCGGATCGCATGACCTGCACGAAAGTGCGCAGCATCTTGCCGTTCATAACTATGCGCGGGAACGCGCGATTGAACTCGTTGCCATGGAGCGCGGACAGAACCGCCAGCAGCAGGGCCGGCATGTCCTTCATGTGTCCCCTCTCGAACGACGCGATCGCCGTCTTGGCAAGGAACTCCGGCTCCACCTGCCAGGCGAGCTTCAGCACCTCGTCCAGCTGCTCCCGCGCATCGGCATAGAAGGTCCGGTTGAACGTCCCCGTCGATGCCAGCTGCGCCAGGGCCTGATGCGGCGTCAGTTGGTAGGCCGGCGCGTTCTCATGGTTCCAGGCGTCAGTGCGCGGAAGCAGCTTTCCCACAATCGTCGCAAACACGGATTTGCTTGCCATCTCTCTTCATCCTTCGCTCTTCACAGGACTTTCATTCTCAAGACCCGTGCCAAGTGATTGGATAGGAGCTGGCGAAGCGGCAAGCAGTCCCTTAGTGCATTGACATTGCTTTGATATTTCCAGCGTTACGGAAACCGTCTGGCGGCACGCGCCGTTGCGCAAGACCCGGCAATGCAGTATCGAGAGATAGCATCTTATCTTTTGGGATACGCCTGATATGCGCCGACGCGTCGCGATCAGCATTCTTGGGACCACGCTGGACGTCGGCCGCGGCGGACGCTGGCGTCCAACACTGGCGCTTTGCCAGCAGCCGGGGCTGTTCATCGATCGCCTCGAACTGCTCCATGGGCATGGCTCGGCGGACCTCGCCGCCCGTATCACCCAGGATATCGAAGCCGTATCACCGGCCACCGAGGTGCGCCGCCATCTGGTCAGCCAGCAGGACCCGTGGGATTTCAGTGAGGTCTATACGAGCCTGCGCGACTTCGCCCGCGGCTACGCGTTCGACACCGACCACGAGGATTATCTCGTCAACATCACGACCGGCACCCATGTCGCCCAGATCTGCTGGTTCCTGCTGACAGAGGCCCGCTACATTCCCGGCCGGCTGCTGCAGCTTTCGCCGCCGCGCGGCTGGGGTGGCGAGGGGATCGGCAGCCATTCGCTCATCGACCTCGATCTGTCGCGGTACGACGCCATCGCCACCCGGTTCGCGGCCGAGCGCGAGGAGGCAACGTCGTTCCTGAAGTCCGGCATCGCCACACGCAGCCCGGCTTTCAACGCGATGATCGACCAGATCGAGAAGGTTGCGATCCGTTCCAAGGCCCCGCTTCTTCTGATGGGCCCAACCGGCGCAGGCAAGTCGCAACTCGCGAAGAAAATCTACGAATTGAAGCGCGCGCGCCACCAGGTCATAGGCGCCTTTGTCGAGGTGAACTGCGCGACCTTGCGGGGCGACCAGGCGACATCCGCCCTGTTCGGGCATGTGAAGGGCGCGTTCACGGGAGCGCAAACCAACCGCCCGGGCCTGATGAAGACAGCCGACAAGGGCGTGCTGTTCCTCGACGAGATCGGGGAACTTGGTCTCGACGAGCAGGCCATGTGTCTCCGGGCGATCGAGGAGAAGCGCTTTCTCCCGGTCGGCTCCGACAGCGACACGACCTCGGACTTCCAGCTACTTGCCGGCACCAACCGCGATCTGTCGGTCAACGTGCGCGAGGGTACGTTTCGCGAAGATCTCTTTGCCCGGCTTAATCTGTGGACGTTTGCATTGCCGGCACTGCGCGACCGCAAGGAGGATATCGAGCCCAATCTCGACTTCGAGCTGCGTCGTTACGGCGAGCGCGAGGGCGAGAACGTGACTTTCAACCGCGAGGCCCGCGAGCGCTATCTCGCCTTCGCCATGGCGCCCGAGGCGACTTGGGCTGCCAATTTCCGCGATCTCTCGGCCTCCGTGACGCGGATGGCGACGCTGGCGCCGAAAGGCCGCATCGACGAGCCGACAGTGCGCGACGAGATCGAGCGCCTGTCGCGGCAATGGAAGAGCGGTGGGGACGGCTCCGATGCGCAAGATCTGCTCGCGGAAGTGCTCGGGGCGGAGCGCCTGAAGGACACCGACCTGTTCGACCAGGTCCAGTTGGCCGCGGTGATCAGCGTCTGTCAGCAGAGCTCTTCGCTCAGCGAAGCGGGTCGAACGCTCTTTTCGGCCTCGCGCCTGAAAAAATCGAGCGACAATGATGCCGATCGGCTGAGAAAGTACCTGGCAAGGTTCGGGTTGAGTTTCGAGCAGGCCGCCGCGCTTTCGCGCTCGAAAGCGAACTGAAGCCGGCCGCTCGTTACCGCAGGATTCCCATACCGGGCGGCGAGCGTCTCTGCCGGCGGACCATTGGGCCACAGCCCGAGGTCGCGGCCAGAGCTCTGGTTCCAGACCAGCGTCTTGGGGGCAAAGGAGTTCCGGCATTGGCTGGCAGGCTGCCGGTGAAATGGCTGCGGACGCTTAGCAATTGCAAGCGCGGCGTGCTTCTTCCCACTCTACCGTGAGATCATAGCCGTGCTTCCCAGCCTCTTGCACGACCAGCCCGCCATTTCGTGCGGCGGCCAGGGCCTTACATAAGTCTGGAGTCGCGAGCGCCGTCGCCGCGTTGAGCAGAGGCAGCGACACACCGTCCAAGAGTTCCCGGATTAGGAAGGGCACCACGGAGCGGTCGCCACGCGTCGCAAGGCCCTCGATCGCTTCGCCGCGAACAGCAGTGCAAGGGTCGTCAACGCGCGCGTGCAGCGCGGCCCGAATGGCGGGCGTATTCGTCTCGATCAACTGTCCGAGGCCGAACGTCGCCCAGTCGCGCACGTCCTCGTCGGTATCGGCCGAGAGCTCAATGAGCCCGTCGATGGCCTCCTGCGAGTCGTGGCCACTCAGCCCAAATACGACGCCGAAACGCACGGAGGTCTCTGGATGCGCCCGCAGATCAACAAGGGCGGGGATGGCCCGCGGGTCGCGCAGATGCCCGAGAGCGACGCACACATCCGCGAGAACGGCCGGGCTACCCGGCCCCCCGCGTTCAGCCGCGAGCAGTGTCGCCAGCCCTTGGTATCGCTCTTCCTCGAAAACCGGCTGGAAACCGACCGCAACGTGGCCGAGCTGTCCCAGGACAGACGCGCCGACACGGCGCCTCAGCGGATCAGGATCTGCGCACGCGGCGAGGGCGGCGTCGAGCACATCGCGGCCACCCGATCGATGGAGAGCAGCGATTGCCGACCAACCAGTCGGGTTGTCCTCCGATATCTCGACCTCGTCATCAAGGCCAATCATCGCGCGATCGAACAGATTGTTCAGGTCAGTGAATGGATCGGTCGCCATGAGATCCTTGGGAACGTCCGGCCCCCAGATGTGGAGAGCCTACCCGCGCTTTCACAAATGTTGATATCTCCGATGCGCCCCTCTTGACCGGAAGTGGCCCTGTGCGCCTCAAGAGCAGACAGAATGCGGTCGGTTCTTTGGGGGAGGTTTATACCTGACGATCGAAACGGCGGCGTGACACAGACCAGAACCAAGCTTAGCAAGGCTGCCAAACTGTCCGCTGATGCGCGACCACCTCACAAGATTGGCGATCGCCGCGGCCTTCTCTGGCGTCCCGCCGTTCTTCAAATAGGCGGCGATGCCGGTCGCCCGGAACGTGTGGTTGCCGATCTTCGTCCGGATGCCGGCAGGCTCGGCCAGCCGCTTGATCATCGCCCAGGCGTTGGCCTGGGGGAGGGGGGGGGACGCATCAACTGGCCATTTCCTCGGCCGACAGTTCGAAAAAGCGGCCCCGAGCCATCGTTCGAATTCCCGCGCCATCCAGGCAAGCGTCTAGGTAGGTTTCGAGGTTGTGCTGGCAGGGCAGGTCAACTTCCTTGCCACCCTTCTCATGCAGCCGGATCCACAGCCGGCGGTTCTGCACACTGAGATGCTCCCCGCAATCCGGACAGTGACGGAAGCTACGATGTGGCGTCTGCTGATCTCCAAAGAGGAGGAGAT
>JAIEPJ010000140.1 GCA_019749835.1 Phreatobacter sp.
ATCCCCCGCCCCGCGCGGACCGCTCGCCGGCATCCGTATTCTCGACCTCACCTCGGTCATCCTCGGTCCCTATGCGACCATGCTGCTCGGCGACATGGGCGCCGAGATCATCAAGGTGGAGAGCCCGGGCGAGGGCGGCGGCGACATCATGCGCTGGCCGGGCTCCGGGCCGGAGGAGGCAGGCCCCGGCATGGGCCCGCTCTTCATGATGTACAACAAGAACAAGAAGTCGGTGGCGCTCGACCTGAAGCGCCGCGAGGACCAGGAGGCCTGCATTGCGCTGGCGCGGACCTGCGACGTCGTCTGTTCCAACATGCGGATGGACACGGCCGCCCGCCTGACCATGGACTACGACAGCCTCAAGGCGCACATGCCCAACATGATCTACATCCATGCTGCGGGTTTCGGCGCCGAGGGGCCCTATGCCGGCCGACCGGCCTATGACGACCTCATCCAGGGCATTTCAGGCGGCGCCGACATTCTCCCCCGCGTCGACGGCAATCCGGCACCGCGCTACCTGCCGACGCTGGCCGCCGACAAGACGGTCGGGCTGTTCATGGTGCAGGCGGTGCTGGCCGCCCTGTTCCACAAGCAGCGGACCGGCGAAGGGCAGTTCGTCGAGGTGCCGATGTTCGAGTGCTACACGCATTACGTCATGCACGAGAACCTCTATGGCCATGTCTACGACCCGCCGCCGCCGGGAACCGGCTTTGGCTATGGGCGCATCCACAATCCCGACCGGCGTCCCTACAAGTCGCAGGATGGCTGGATCGGCATCCTGCCCTATACCGACCGCAACTGGACCGATTTCTTCGTCCTGGCGGGCCGGCCGGAACTCAACAGCGACCCGAAATTCTCGACCTACCGGGCGCGGATGGTGAACATCAAGGAGCTCTATTCCATGATGGATGCCATGGTTTCGACCCGGACCAACGCCGACTGGGCCAAGGTCCTGACCGAGAAGGCGATCCCCTTCGCCCCCATCAACCGGTTCGGTGATCTGATGGAGGACCCGCATCTGAAGGCGGTGGGCTTCTTCCGCAAGCACGCCCATCCCGACGGCTATGTCTGGGTCGACATGAAGCACCCGGTGAACTACGCGGCGACCCCGGCCTCGACGCGGATGGCGCCGCCCAGGCTCGGGCAGGACACGGCCGAGGTTCTGCGCGAGGCGGGTGTGGCGCTGCCGAAGGCGGCGGAATAGGCGCCGGAGCCCCGGCGCCCCGTCGGGCTCAGTTGAAGAGCGCGTCGATATCGTCCTGGCTGGCGTGGCCGGCATCCTCGGAGAGCTTGGGACCGTTGAGCAGGGCGGCGTCGCCGGTCGCCTCGCTGATGCCCTCCACGGCGATGTCCTTGAAGCTGTCGAGACCGCCCCAGATCTCCATCATCCGCATGATCCGGTCCTCGATGAACTTCAGCGTGTTGACCACCTTGGTGATGCGCTGTCCCGTCAGGTCCTGGAAGTTGCAGTGCTCGAAGACGGTGATGATCTTCTGCTGGATGTCGTCGATCGCCGCCTGATCCTGCGTGCTCTTGAGCTTGGCGGCGAGCTGGCTGGCGATCTGGTCGATGCCCTCGGCGGCGGTGAGGATGCCCTCGGTCGCCTCCTGCGTGCCGGTGACGATGGCGTCGAGCTCATGCGTCACGCGCGTCATCTGCTTGCCCTTGAAGCCGGTGACATGCAGCGTCGCGATCTCGTGCTTGGTCTGGTCGATGGCCTGCCAGATCTGGTCGAGCTCGGCCTTCAGTTTCATCGCCTCCTGCATCTCCGCCCGGTAGGCGTCGATCATCTGCTTCGAAACCTCCTCCGGCGGGCGGATCAGGGCACGCAGCTGCTTGATCTCGGAGAGGATCTCCTGGTGGCTGCCGCTGGCGGATGCTCCTTTGGGATGCGATGCAGTCTCCGGCTGGGAGATCACTTCAATACGAAAGGCTCTTTTCTGGGCGCGCATGGACGATCCGGGCAAGACGTAGCCTCCGGCCGAAAGCGACCGGTTTACATTAAAGTACCGGCAGGGAGTTAAGAGGCGGTTCCGCGTCATTCACCCAAAAAACCAAGGTCCATTGCAAAAACAATTAGGGTTAATCACATCTTTCTCCAGCGCATGAGCGGCTCCGGCCAGTATCCAGCGCTCATTTACGCGGGCTTAACCGTAATGGAACGCGATGGCTGTTGACGGTTCGAAAAGGATGTTTTTGGCCACGGCGTTTACCATTCGCTTGCGGCTTTAGGCGCTTTGCTGAAGCCTCCCGAGACGATGGGCTGTTCCACCCTTCGCCCTGTGTTGCGTATCAGAGTTCGGCGATGTCCCTTTCCCGTCTGACGGCCGCCCTCGCGGCCTTCTGCCTCTTCGGCACGACCTTCCAGGCCTCCGCGCAGATCGCGGGCGTCCGCCGCGATCTCGGCGGCGGCTTCATCGAGTTCCTCTACAATGGCGGCCAGCCGGCCGGTCCCATCGCCGGCGCCCACCGCGCCGGGGTACCGCAGCGCAGCATGCAGACCTCGCCGGCCCATCTCAGGGCCTCGCATACGGTCGCTTCCGATCTCGAGCCGGTGCGCCCGCTCCTGCCCCGGCCGGCCGAGCCGCGGCTGCAGCGCGAGGCCGCACCGCGTTCCGCCCCGGCCCGCGGGATCGACCCGCGATTTCTGCCGCAGCAGGTGACCTTCCAGGGCAGCCATCGCCCCGGCACGATCGTGATCAATACCGCCGAGAGGCACCTCTATCTCGTCCAGGCCGGCGGCACCGCCATGCGCTACGGCATCGGCATCGGCCGCCCGGGCTTCGGCTGGACCGGGACCAAGACCATCACCCGCAAGGCCGAGTGGCCGGACTGGCGCCCGCCTGAACAGATGCTGCGCCGCCGTCCCGGCCTGCCGCGCTTCATGGCCGGCGGACCGGCCAATCCGCTGGGCGCCCGCGCGCTTTACCTCGGGTCGTCGCTCTATCGCATCCACGGTTCGAACGAGCCCTGGACCATCGGACAGGCCGTCTCCTCGGGCTGTTTCCGCATGCGCAACGAGGATGTCATCGACCTCTACAACCGGGTGCGCGTCGGCACCCGGGTGGTGGTGATGTGATCTTCGCCGCCGGGCCTTCGGGCCCTGCGGCTGTCCTTGCGGCGGGCAAGCGTAACAGCGCCCCGCCGCGGCGCTCGACATGAGCGGACAGGAGGGGCCGCTCCGTCTCACGACGGGGCGGCCTTTCTGTTGGGGCGTCAGGCTCCGCCGATGAGGATGCCGGCGGCCAGAACCAGGGCACCGCCAAGCACGATCTGGAAGGTTGCCCGGAGGAAGGGCGTCTCCATGTAGCGGTTCTGGATCCAGACGATGGCCCAGAGCTCGACGAAGACCACGGCGAAGGCGATGGCCGTCGCCGTCCAGAAGTCGGGGATGAGATAGGGCAGGGCGTGGCCGAGTCCGCCGATCGTCGTCATCACGCCCGAGGCGATGCCGCGCTTCAGCGGGGAGCCGCGCCCTGAGACCTTGCCGTCGTCATGGGCGGCCTCCGTGAAGCCCATGGAAATGCCGGCGCCGATGGAGGCCGAGAGCCCCACGAGGAATGTCGTCCAGGGGTTCTGGGTGGCGAAGGCGGTGGCGAAGATCGGCGCCAGCGTCGAGACCGAGCCGTCCATCAGGCCTGCAAGGCCCGGCTGCACCCAGGTCAGGACGAACTGGCGATGGGCTGCGGCATCCTCGGTGGCGCGCCCCTCCGCGGTCAGGTGGGTCTCGCCGAGGGCATTGGCCTCGCGCTGATGGGCCGCTTCCGCGGCGGCGAGATCGCCGAGCAGCCTGCGGGTATCGTCGTCCGTCGTCCGCGCCGCTGCCGCGACGTAGAAGGCGTGGGCCTGCCGCTCCATGTCGGCAGCCTCCTCGCGGATGCGGTCGAGGGCGAGGTTCTCCACCAGCCAGACGGGGCTGCGGGCATAATAGCCCGCCACGTGTTCGCGGCGGATCGGAACGATGAAGTCGCCGAAGCGGTGCTTGTAGGTGTCGATGAGCCGGCGGCGATGGTCGTCTTCGGTTGCCGCCATCCCCTCAAAAACCGCGGCCGAATGCGGATAGCTCTGAGCGAGCTTGGCGGCATAGGCGCGGTAGATCTGGCCGTCCTCCTCTTCCGCGGAGATGGCGAGCGCCAGGACCTCCTGTTCGCTGAGGTCGTCGAAACGGCGCTTGGCTCCGAAGCCGGGAATGGAGAAGCGGCTGAGCATGGCGGAGGCCTTGATTAGAATTATTCCAGATAACAGCTAGTCCTGTCGGTACCCGCACGCAAGGCTCGGCTGTCCGGGCTGACCTGCGCAGGCCACACGGCCAGGCCGATCGGGCGCTGACCGCATTCCTCCCCTTCGCTTTCTCCGCCTTGCTCCCGTTTCGCCTGTTGGTATGGTCATTCTTCACCACGGCCATCCCGGAGATTTTTTCCATGTCCAAGACGAGCGCGCTGCGTGTGGTCGGCGACGATTCCTCAGCCACCGCCATCCCGAACGACCTCCAGGCCTTCTGGATGCCGTTCACGGCCAACCGCTCGTTCAAGGCGCGCCCGCGCATGGTCGCCCGCGCCATGGGGCTCTACTACTACACGCCCGAGGGCAAGCAGGTGATCGACGCCACGGCGGGCCTGTGGTGCTCCAGCGCCGGCCATTCGCGCGAACCGATCGTCGAGGCGATCCAGAAGCAGGCGGCCGAGCTCGACTTCGCCCCGACCTTCCAGTTCGGCCACCCCAAGGCCTTCGAGCTGGCGAGCCGCATCGCGGCCCTCGCTCCCGGCGACCTCGACCACGTCTTCTTCTGCAATTCCGGCTCGGAGGCCGCCGACACCGCGCTGAAGATGGCGATCGCCTACTGGCACGCCCGCGGCAAGGCCTCCAAGACCCGCCTCATCGGCCGCGAGCGCGGCTATCACGGCGTCGGTTTCGGCGGCATCACGGTCGGCGGCATCGTCGCCAACCGCCGCGTCTACGGCTCCATGCTGGCCGGCGCCGACCATCTGCCGCACACCTACAACCGCGAGAAGCAGGCCTTCTCCAAGGGCGAGCCGGAATGGGGCGCCCATCTCGCCGACGAGCTCGAGCGCATCGTCGCCCTGCACGACGCCTCCACCATCGCCGCCGTCATGGTCGAGCCGATGGCCGGCTCGACCGGCGTGCTGCCGCCGCCGCAGGGCTACCTCAAGCGCCTGCGCGAGCTCTGCGACAAGCACGATATCCTGCTCATCTTCGACGAGGTCATCACCGGCTTCGGTCGCCTCGGCGCGCCCTTCGCGTCCGAGCGCTACGGCGTCATCCCGGATCTCATGACCTTTGCGAAGGGCGTCACCAACGCCGCCGCGCCGATGGGCGGCGTCGTCGCCCGCAAGCACGTCCACGACGCCTTCATGACCGGCCCGGAGCACGTGGTGGAGCTGTTCCACGGCTATACCTACTCGGCCCATCCGCTGGCCTGCGCCGCCGGCCTTGCCACCCTCGACCTCTACCGCGACGAGGGCCTGTTCGAGCGCTCCAAGGCGCTGGAGCCGGTCTGGGCCGACGCCATCTTCTCGAAGCTGAAGGGCAAGGCGGGCGTCCTCGACATCCGTCAGGTCGGCCTCACCGCCGCCGTCGATTTCGAGGGCTGGAAGGACGCGCCGGGCAAGCGCGCCTTCGTCGCCATGGACAAGGCCTTCCACGACGAGGGCATGATGGTCCGCACCTCCGGCGACTGCCTGGTGGTGACCCCGCCCTTCATCGTCACCGAGGACGACATCGCGCAGATCGCCGACAAGCTCTCGAACGTCATCGATGCGACGGTCAATCCGTCCTGAGGCGGGTTTCGGACTGGAACGACGAAAGGCCCGGCCCCGCGCTGGGCCTTTTGTTTGTGGGGCGGAGCTTTGCCCCTCACCGATGCGCCGACGGTCACACCTTTCCCAGGCGGGGAAACGTGAGGTCGGCGCCCGCCGGACGAGCCTCACGATCAAAAAATCAATCGCGACGTCGTGGTCTCCCTCCCCTCGCCAGAGGGGAGGGTAGGGTGGGGCAATACGCAAAGGGCGCGCCCTGAAGGCCCCACCCCAACCCTCCCCGCTGACGCGGGGAGGGAGCCGAAGCCTCGCGCCCTGCGTGTTGTAAATCCACGTCAGACGCGCCCGACGAACGCCGCATCATCCAAACGCGATCTGCACCTTCATCGCCTTCGACCGGTCGGAGGCGAGGTGGAAGGCCTCCACCGCCCGCTCCATCGGCAGCGTCGCGGTGAGCAGCGGGCGCACGTCGATGCGCCGCGCGCCGATCATCGCCACGGCGGTGGCGAACTCGTGGTGGAAGCGGAACGTGCCGCGCAGCTCCAGTTCCTTCGCCACCAGCACCGAGATAGGCAGGGTGAAGTCGCCGCCCGTGCCGACCTGAACGATGACGGCGCCCGGCTTCAGCGCCGCGAGGGCCCCCGTCAGCGCCTTCATGTTGCCGGAGGCCTCGAACAGCACGTCGAAGCTGCCCTTGTCCGCCTCGTACGGCTTCAGCGCCTCGGGGTCTGCCGCGGTGTTGAGCGTCGTCGCGACCCCCATGCCCTTCACCACCGCGAGCGTCGCCTCGGCGACGTCGGTGGCGACGATCTCGGCCGCCCCCGCCGCCCGTGCCGCGAGGATGCAGAGCGCGCCGATCGGGCCGCAGCCGGTGACGAGCACGCGCTTGCCGAGGAGCGGTCCCGCCCGCCGCGCCGCGTGGAGACAGACCGCCAGCGGCTCGCAGAAGGCGGCCTCCCCGAGGCTGATGCCATCCACTACCTTGTGGGCCTGGACCGCGTCGCAGACGAGCACCTCGCGAAAGGCGCCCTGGATATGGGGGAAGGGCATCGCCGAGCCGTAGAAGCGCATGTTCAGGCAGTGGTTGGGCATGCCGTCGAGACAGTAGCGGCACTGGCCGCAGGGCCTGGACGGGCTGACCGCCACGCGGTCGCCGGGGACGAGGGAGGCGACATCGGCCCCGACACGCTCCACTGTCCCGGCGATCTCGTGGCCGAGGATCATCGGCTCCTTCAGCCTGACGGCGCCGAAGCCGCCATGGTGGAAATAGTGCAGGTCCGAGCCGCAGATGCCGCCGGCCCCGATCCTCACCGCAACCTCGCGCGGCCCGAGCGCCGCGACGGCATGCTCCTCAAGCCGGAGGTCGTGGGGAGCGTGGATGACGAGCGCCTTCATGGGATCCTCCCGGTCGCCTGATCGTGGACCGCCCTCCCTGCGGAGGGCGGCGGCAGGCTTGGCCGCAGCCTAGCAGGCCGTGGCGCCGGCGGAAGGCCCGGGACCGGGCCTCAGAACAGCCGTGGCAGGGGACGGCCGGCAAGCGCCTGCTGGTAGCTCGCGAGGACGAGACCGGTCCAGCCGAGGGCGGCGATCCAGACCGTCGCCATGGCGACCGCCGGCGGCAGGCTGCGGGCGGCGATGAGCCCGACAAGAGGCACCGCCTGGATCATGTGGGTGGCCAGGAAATGGGCGACGCGCAGATCGCCTACCACCAGAGACCAGCCCGTCACCGCCATGCGTGCGCCGCCCGCCGGGTGCAGGCCGACATGCGGGCTGAGGCGGCTGCCGATGGTGAAGGCGGTGACGAGGGTCAGCACGGCGCCGCCGACCAGCCCGAGCAGGAGCGCGAGGCGCAGGGCCGGCGCCATGGCCGCATCGCGGTCCGCAAAGGCGGCGATGCCCACCGCCGCGGCGCTCAGCGTGATGACGACCGCGCCCGTCGCCATGGCGGTATACATGGCGCGGGTGAAGGGGGTCGCGAGGTTGAAATGCGAGGCCTGCTGCCGGGCCGCCTGGAGGATGATGTAGATCATCTCGCCGAGCGAGGCCAAGGCGCAGGCGGCCGCGACGACAGCGAGCAGGGTGCCCATCCGCCAGCCGGCGCCGAGCAGGCTGACGATCAGGGCCAGCGTCGCCATGTGGATGGCCAGCGACACGGCGAATTTCATCGGCTTTGCCCAGACGCTGACCTCGTTGATCAGACGCTTGTCGATGGTCCAGAACAGGGCGGCGAGCGCCAGCATGAGGACCATCACCAGGGTGGCGGTCCAGAAAATGGCCTCGGCGAGTCCGGGGCGGCCGACGGTCATGGGAGGTCCTTCGAAGAGAGCGCGGCGGTCATCGCCGCATGGAGGCGCCCCATGGCATGGGGCTCGACGGCGGCGTGGATGGATTCCGGCAGGGCCAGCGTCCGCATGGCGCTCGCCTGCATGATGCTGGCGAGGCCGTGGACGGTCGCCCAGACATAGAGCGCGTCGAGCGGAACGGCGCGGCCGGCCGGGCTCGCGGCATCGGGCCGCCCATGCACCCGGTCGATGGCCTCGTTGAGGATGGCGAAGGCGTGCCGCGCGCTCGCCATCATGGCGGGATGGGCGGCGGGATCGGGGAGCGGTGTCGCGAACATCAGCCGGTACTGCAGGGGGTGGGCGCGGGCATAGGCCAGATAGGCCTCGCCGATGGCGCCGAGATCTCCATAGGGATCGTCGTGGCGGGGCCGATCGTCGAGGTGGCGGGCAAAGCCGTCATAGATCCGCCGAACGACCTCGGCGAGAAGGTGGTCGCGGCTGGCGAAGTGCTTGTAGGGCGCCTGGTGCGAGACGCCGAGGCCGCGGGCGACCTCGCGCAGGCTGAGGGCCTCGACCCCCGAACGTTCGATCACCGCCAGGGCTTCCCGCAGGCAGGACTCGCGCAGGTCAGCCGCGCCGGCTGGTCTCTTGGCCATGTCCCTGTCCCGTCATGCCCCGCATCACCAGTTCCATGATGCGGACCCGTCCCCGGCGCGGCAATGGCGCGAGTGAGGCTTCGAGAACCTTGGCGAGAAGTCCCGGCCGCACCGTCGTCTTCCGACCGAGCGCGGCGAGGGTCTGGCGGGCGACGACCTCCGGCTTCTCGGCGTTGCCCATGGTCATCGCGGCACGGGCGGCGAAGCCGGTCGAGACCGGCCCCGGGGCGGAGGCGACGACGTCGACACCGTGGGGCGCGAGTTCGCGCTGGAGGCCCTCGGCCAGGGTCTGAACATAGGCCTTCGTAGCGGCATAGTGGGCGGTCCGCGGAACGCCCTGGAACGCCACCAGGGAACTCATCAGGACGATCCCACCCTTGCCACGCGCCACAAGCCGGCCAGCAAAGCGATGGGTGGTCAGCATCAGGCTCTCGCAGTTGAGCCGGAGCATGTCGCGTTCGTTCGCTGGGTCGGCCTCGGCAAAGGGGCCCGAGGTGCCAAACCCGGCGGCGCAGACGAGCAGTCCGACATCGAGATCCGCCGTTGCGGCGCAGAGGGCGGCGATGCCGTCATCGGTGCCGAGATCGCCGGCGACCACCCGCGGCGCGAAACAGCCATCCGCGGCGATCTGCGCCGCGAGGGCCTCCAGCCTGTCCTTGCGCCGGGCCGCCAGAACCACGCCGAAGCCGCTGGCGGCGAGCTCCAGGGCGAAGGCACGGCCGATCCCGTCGGAGGCTCCGGTGACGACGGCCCAGGGGCCATAGGGCGCGAGGCGGCCGCGCGGCAGGGGCGAAGGGGGCTGGTCGAAGACGGACATGGGAAAACCTCGACACGACGGAGTGTTGACAGTGTCTACCAAGCGATGTTGACAGTGTCAACTCCACGGGATTTCCGTCATTGCGGTGCGTCACGCGGCGTGGTTCATTCCCACGCCTTCATCACATCGGCGGCCGCGTGCTGCCACGGATCGTCCGGAGCCTTTCATGAAATCGCGTGCCGCCGTCGCCTGGGAAGCCAACAAGCCCCTCACGATCGAGACCATCGACATCGAGGGGCCGAAGGCGGGTGAAGTGCTGGTCGAGATCATGGCGACCGGCGTCTGCCATACCGACGCCTACACGCTGTCCGGCCTCGATTCCGAGGGCAAGTTCCCGGCGATTCTCGGCCATGAAGGCGCCGGAATCGTCCGCGAGATCGGCGCTGGCGTAACCTCGGTGAAGGTCGGCGACCACGTCATCCCGCTTTACACCCCGGAATGCCGCGCCTGCAAAACCTGCCTGTCGCAGCGCTCGAACCTGTGCACCGCCATCCGCGGCACCCAGGGGCTGGGCCTGATGCCGGATGCCACCTCGCGCTTCTCCTGCGAGCCGGTCGGCGGCCGCGGGCGGAACGAGGTGTTCCACTATATGGGCTGCTCGACCTTCTCGAACTTCACGGTCCTGCCGGAGATCGCCCTGGCGAAGGTGCGCGAGGACGCCCCCTTCGACAAGATCTGCTACATCGGCTGCGGCGTCACCACCGGCATCGGCGCCGTGATCTACACCGCGAAGGTCTGGCCGGGCGCCAATGTCGTCGTCTTCGGCCTCGGCGGCATCGGCCTCAACGTCATCCAGGGTGCCCGCATGGTCGGCGCCGACAAGATCATCGGCGTCGATCTCAACCCGGCCAAGGTCGAGATGGCGAAGAAGTTCGGCATGACCCATTTCGTCAATCCGGACGAGGTCGGCCGCGACAAGGTGGTCCAGGCCATCGTCGACCTGACCGGCGGCGGCGCCGACTTCTCCTTCGAATGCATCGGCAATGTCCACACGATGCGCCAGGCGCTGGAATGCTGCCACCGTGGCTGGGGCGAGAGCATCATCATCGGCGTGGCACCCTCGGGCACCGAGATCACCACCCGGCCGTTCCAGCTCGTCACCGGCCGTGTCTGGAAGGGCTCGGCTTTCGGCGGTGCCCGGGGCCGCACCGACGTGCCGAAGATCGTCGACTGGTACATGGACGGCAAGATCGACATCGACAGCCTGATCACCCACACCATGCCGCTCGACGAGATCAACACCGCCTTCGACCTCATGCACGAGGGCAAGTCGATCCGTTCCGTCGTGACGTTCTGACGCGCGGTTCCGGCCTGTCACAATGACATGACCGGCCTGTCGACACTCTGCAACATTCCGCCTTCACCGTGAGTTCATCGGGGTGATGCTGCCATGACGACGGGTGGCGATCCTTCATGGCCATGGCTGGAGCAGAATACGATGGACGACCGCGACTATATCAAGCTGAAGCCCGCACTGATGGGCTTCCGCTACGTAGGGACCGTGCCGGATGAAGCCCGCCCCTTGCTGAGGCGCGCCTATGAGGATCTCAAGCGCACGATGGGCGACGCCTGGGACGCGCAGATCGCCGCCAAGGAGATCTGCTGGATGAACATCTGGCAGGAGGACGACGAGGGCGACGCGATGGAGCTCTCCGACAAGACGCTGGCCGCCGAACTCCATGCCTGGTGCGCGACCGCGGCCGGTCAGTTTGCCGAGCAGGGCGCCATTATGGATGGCTACGGCTTCGTGGTGAACCCGATCGGATCCAAGCCGCAGGTCTGGCACGTCGACTACACGACGGATGCTGCGGCGATCTGGATTCCCCTCACCCAGTTCACTGACAAGAACGCCACCCAGTTCATCACTTTGCCGGAGACGACCCCGGCCGATGCGCTTGAAAAGGTTGCCTCACATGTCGACGAGGTCGACGTCGATGCGCTCGCCCGCAGCGTTGACCACTTCCAGGTCCACCAGATCGTCGCCAAGCCCATGTCGGTGCTCTACATGGGCCGCGGCACCATTCACCGCGGCATTTCCAACACCGGCGACGACAACCGGATCTCGTTCTACATCTCGCTGCATTTCATCCGCGACTATTCGGTCTATCCCTATGCTGCCGACGAGCGCTCCGAGCAGGCCGTGGTGAACTTCAACGATTGACGCGTGCGGGGGCGGCTCAGCCGCCCCCGCAGCATCCGGAGTTGACAGCGACAGCGCCCCCATCAATGGCCCTTCGCGGCGCCAGCGCGGTTCAGGATCGGCTCCACGCCATAGTGCATGACGAGGAACACGGCGCCGCCCAGCGCCAGGCCGACCGCTCCCGAGGCGAGGGCCGTGGCCAGCCATTCGACAGCCGCCTTGACCGGTGGAACCAGGGCCGCGATCGCGACGGCGGCGGCGTGGATCGCATGTTCGATCCCGGTCAGGCCATAACCGGCGAGACCATGGACGACGATGCCGCCGCCGACCCAGAGCATGGCGAGCGTGCCGACGAGGCTCAGGGTCTTCAGGAAATAGGGCATGCCGAAGACGAGGCCCCGTCCGACCGGCTGGGTCAGCCGGCTGATCGTGCGATCGATGGCGGAGGGGCTGCGCGGTTCCAATTCCGTCGGGCGGCCGCGCAGGACGTGCCCGATGCCGGAGACGGGGCGGCTGCTCTGGGCGAGGGCGAGGCCGATATCATCTCCCTTCACAATCAGCGCGACGGCACCATAGACCAGGACGGTGATACCGATCCCGACGACGGCCAGGATCAGAGCCTGTGTCCAGATGCTCGGTGACGTGATCGTCGAGAGCGCAATGGCCATGATCTCGGCCGAGAGGATGAAATCGGTGCGGATCGCTCCGGCGACGCGCTGGGTCTCAAGGGCCGCGGCATCGGCGGGTGCGGTCGCCAGCGGGTCGGGAGCCGGTGTGCCCTCGCCATGCGGCACCAGCACTTCCAGCACCTTCTCGAAGCCCTCGTAACAGAGATAGGCGCCGCCGGTCATCAGCAGCGGTGTGATCGCCCAGGGGGCGAAGGCGCTCAGCAGGAGCGCCCCTGGCAGAAGGAACAGCATCTTGTTCCGGAGCGAGCCCCAGGCGATCTTGCCGACGATCGGCAATTCACGTGACGCGGCAAAGCCGACCGCATAGCGCGGGGTCACGGCCGCGTCGTCGATGACGATGCCGGCCGCCTTGGCTCCGGCCTTGGTCGCCTGGGCGGCGACATCGTCGAGGGTGACCGCCGCCACCTTGGCGAGGGCGGCGATATCGTCGAGAAGTGCGATCAGGCCCATGCTCACGGCGGGTCCTCCAGCGGCCAGGAAGAGTTAAGGCCATGTCCGCCGGAGGAAGGCAACCTGCAGGCCCGCAGTCTCAGGCCGGGCGGTCGCCTTTCTTCAGCTTGGCGGCAGCGCGGTTGTCGACGCCCGGCAGCATCTTGGCGGGATCGCGGGTGACGACGACATCGACCACCGAAGGCCCTTTCGTCGCCAGCGCCTCTTGGAGCGCCGCCCGGAGGGTCGCGGGATGTTCGACGCGGATGCCGTGACAGCCCAGCGCCTTCGCCGCATCGGCGTAGTTGGTCTCGGCGAGGTCCGAGGCATGATAGGCGCCGGGGCCATAGACCAGATGCTGCAGCGCCTTCACATAGCCCGAGGCGGCGTTGTTGACGACGACGATGGTGATGTCGAGGCCCATGCGGCGGGCGGTCTCGATCTCGCCCAGCATCATGTTGAAACCGCCATCGCCGGTCAGCCCGATCACGGCCTTGCCGGGCGCGCCCATGGCGCAGCCCATGGCCCCCGGCAGGCCGTAGCCGATGGAGGCGAAGCCGCGGTCGGGGACGAAGCAGCGGCCCGGCTTCTTGGTGTCGAACAGCAGGCCGCCCCAATGGGCTGCGAAGCCGCCGTCGGCGACGAGATAGCCGTCGGCGGGCAGCACGTGATTGATCTCGGTCATCAGCCGACCCATGCTCACCGGCACCTCGTCGGAGGTCAGCTTCTCGTTGACGTCGGCGCGCCAGGCGGCCATCCGCTTCGGCACGTCGGCCGCATAAGCGGAGAGCCGGGCGCGGATCGCTTCGGCCTTCGGTGCGAGCGCGGCGGCAAGGTCCTCGATGCCGAGTTTCGCATCGCCCCAGAGCGTCACTTCGGGCTGCACCGTGCGGCCGAATTCCTCGGCGACGATGTCGAGATGGACGATGCGCTTGCCGCGCGGCGGCACGGTGAAGCGCTTGGTGGCGATCTCGCCGAGCTTGCAGCCGATGACGAGGATGAGGTCGCTCTCCTCGATCAGCGTGTTGGCGATGCGGTCATACCGGCCGAACAGGCCGGCCGAGAGCGGGCTTGTGCAGGCGATGGCGCCCTTGCCGGTCATCGTGTGGGCGACGGGGATGGAGAAGGTCTCGGCAAAGCGCTGCAACGTCTCGGCCGCGCCGGACAGGTGCACGCCGCCGCCGGCAAGCACGATGGGCCGGTTCGCGTCGGCGAGAAGCGCCGCAGCCTTGGCCAGGGCCGCGCCGTCGGGGCGGCAGCGCAAGGCAGGCGCGCCGCCATGGGCGGGATCGACCTTGAAGTCCTCGTCGGAGAAACCGTAGCTGCCGTGGCAGATGTCCTCGGGCACGTCGACAATGACCGGGCCAGGCCGGCCGGTGGTGGCGACGGCGAAGGCGCGGCGCATCAGCTCGGGGATGCGATGGATCGCCTCGACCCTGATCACCTCCTTGGCGCAGGGCCTGAGGATGTCGAGCTGGCGGCTCTCCTGGGTCATGTTCTTCCAGGAATGGTCGCGGTGGGTGTCACCGACGATGGCGACCATCGGCGTGCCGGCATTCAGCGCCTCGACCAGGCCGGTAACGAGGTTGGTGGCGCCGGGTCCGAGCGTCGCGTCGACGAGGCCGACGCGGCCGGTGATCTTGGCATAGGCGTCGGCGGCGAAGACACCGGCGCGCTCGTCATTGATCAGGTGGTGCTTGAGGCCGAGGCGGCGGGCGGCATCATAGAAGGGCAGGAGCTGGAAGCCGCCCATGCCGAACATCGGGCCGCCGTCGAAGGCGAGGATCATCCGCGCCAGGGCTTCGCCACCCGTCATTTCATTGTCGCTCATCGACCTGTCTCCACCCGCGGCGTCTGCCGCATCGATCGGGTCGGCGAAGGTCGGAAACCGGCGCTGCGCGGCGCGGCGGATTGCGCCGGCGCTCAGGTCCTGCCTTCCGGGCACCCTCCCCGCCCTGTCCCGCGCCGTTGACCGGCGCCTTGCAACTTGGCCGCAACGGTTAGGGAGGCCCCCGGGACCTGTCAACGCAGGCGATTGGCAGGCCAGCAATGTCGCCGGCCCGCCATTTGGGGTCAGGCCGTCTCGTGGGCCTGCGACCAGGCTTCGGCCACCTCCGCGCCGGTGGCGAACCACACGCCGGGGAAGGTGCGGATGAAGGCGATGAGTTCGCGGATCAGGGCGATGCGGCTCGGGCGTCCGCCGACCTGCGGATGGAAGATCATGTCGAACAGCCCGCCCCACTTGTAGATCTCGCGGAACTCCTCCTTGTAGACGGAGAGCATGTGCTCGTTGGTGAAGATCGGGCGCGGCGTCTTCACCGAGAACAGGGCGAAGGGCGCATCGTCCAGCGACCAGTGCCAGGGCAGTTCGATGACGCCCTTGGAGCCGTCCGGCATGATGTGCCGATAGGGGTTGATGTCGTCCATCAGCGAGGAATCATAGAGGAAATTGTGCTGCTTCAGCAGTTTGAACAGACCTTCCGAAACCTCGCCGGCCGGTGACCGATAGCCCTTTGGGACCACGCCGACGGTCCGCTTCAGCGCTTCGAGGCCCTTTTCCATCTCCTCGACTTCCGCCGCCGGATCGTCGCTGACCCATTTGTGGGAATAGGAGTGATGGGCGACCTCGTGCCCGTCCTTCAGGATCATCTCGACCCGGTCCGTGTGGTTCTCCGCCGTCCATCCGGGCACGAAGAAGGTCGATTTGATGCCCTCGTCGCGCAGCGTATCGAGGATTTTCGGGACACCGACCTTGGCGCCGTAACGGCCCTGGCTGAGCACGCCCGGGCGGCGGACATTGTCCGGGTCGCGCGAGGTCCAGAGGGTCTCTGCGTCGAAGTCGAAGGTCAGCATCACGGCGCAGCGGGCGCCGTTCGGCCATTTGACGCTCATGTCGTGCATCGTCTCGTCTCCCCTGGTCTGGTTTCAGATTTTTCCATGCCGCGCGGCGAGGAAGCCGCCGTCGACCGGCAAGACCGCGCCGGTGACGAAGGCGGCGTCCTCCGAACAGAGGAAGGCCACCGGGCCGGCGATGTCGGCGGGCGTTCCCATCCGTTCCACCGGCGTGCCCTCGACGATCAGCCTGTTGTAGAGCGCGTTCTGCCGGTGGCCCGTGGTCATGGGCGTCGCGATCAGGCCTGGTGCCACGGCGTTGACGAGGATGCCTTCGGGCGCGAGTTCGCCGGCGAGCTGGCGGGTGAACTGCGCGATGCCGGCCTTCGCCACCGCATAGGCCGTGGTGCCGGGATAGCCGGTGATGCCGAAGATCGAGGAGATGTTGACGATGCGGCCGCCCGGCCGCGGCAGATGCGGTACCACCGCGCGGGTGACGCGCAGGACGGCGGCGAGATTGGTGTCGAGGAAGCGGTCGATGAGCGCGTCGTCGCTCTCCATCAGCCGTTTCGAACCGCCGATGCCGGCATTGTTGACGAGAATGTCGATGTGCCCGAAGGCGGCGAGCGCAGCCTTCGCCATGGCCTCGCCGGCGCCGCGGTCGGTGACGTCCTGGATGAGCGCGCTCTGGCCGAGGCGGGCGGCGGTCTCGGTGACCTCCGGGATCACATCGACGAGCAGGACCTGTGCGCCCTCCGCCGCAAACCGCCCGGCGATCCCCTCGCCGATGCCGCGGGCGGCGCCGGTGACAATGACGACCTTGCCGGCGAAGCGCTTGGGATCAGGCAAGGCGCCCTCCGTCGATAGGCAGCGCATGGCCGGTGACGTAGGAGGCATCGTCGCTGAGCAGGTAGAGCACGCCGGCCGCCACTTCCTCCGGCTGGCCGAAACGGTTCATCGGATGTTTCGTCTTCTGGAAGGCCTCGCGCTCGGCGCGGAGCACGGGATCGGCGATGGCCGCCATGCCCTGACGGTGCATGGGACTGTCGATCGTGCCGGGGCAGACGCAGTTGACGCGGATGTTCTCGGTGGCGTGGTTGAGGGCGAGGCTCTTGGTCAGCAGCGTGACCGCGCCCTTGGACGCCGAATAGATCGAATAGACCGGCGAGCCCTGCAGTCCCGCGGTGGAGGAGAAGAGCACGACCGCGCCGCGACCGAGGGTGCGCATCTGGGGGATGAAGGATTTCGCGGCGAGCCAGGAGCCCTTCACATTGATGTCGAAGACCAGGTCGAACTCGTCCTCCTCGACATCGATGGCGCTTTTCGACGGGCCGATGATGCCGGCGGCGGCGACCAGCAGTTCCACCGGGCCGAAGGCGGCCTGCGCCGTGTCGGCAAACCGCTGCACGTCGGCGGTGGAGCGGGCGTCGCCGGTGACGCTGACCGCGCCGGGGCAGAGCGCGGCGGTCTGCGCAAGGCCGGCGGAATTGCGATCGAACAGCGCCAGGCGCGCGCCCTCGCGCGCGAGGGCCACCGCACTCGCCCGCCCGAGCGCGCCCGCGGCCCCCGTTACTGCTGCCACCCGATCCTCGAAACGTGCTCGCGTCACCACGTTCATGCTCGACCTCCCTTGCGCTGTCCCTGGCGCCGCCGGCCGATAACCGGGGACAGCTGCGTCGCGGCGAGAACTCTTTCAGATCGTATCGTTAAGCAATACGGATATATTGATAGCTTGATACGCCGGGTTGCGCGCTGTCAAACCCCGGCAAGCGCCGGAGCGGGGCAAATCGCCGGCATGGGTGGCCTGTCCGAAACGCAGGACGCGGCGTCCGGCGCCGGCCCGATTGCTGCGTGAGCGGGACTGGAGCGGTTCAGACGCTGAGGGCGCGGGCCGCCTCGATGGCCAGGGGCGAGAACCTCCGGCGGAAGTCGGGAATCGCCCATTCGCTGAGGGAACCCGCGATATGGACCGCTCCGATCGGCCGGCGGTCGCTGTCGAGCACGGCCGCCGCGAGCACGACCTCGCCGATCAGCGCCTCTTCCGCCGCCCAGGAATAGCCTTCGACGCGGGCTTCGTTGATCTTTTCCCAGATCTGCGGGAGTTCAGTCCGCGATTTCGGCGTCAGGGCGCGGCGGCTCGACCGCATCAGCAGATCGCCGACCGCGTCATCGGCCATGTGCGCCATGCAGGCCCGGCCACCGGACGACAGGAAGGTCGGAATCCGCCGTCCGGGCAAGGTCGCATAGAAGGTCTCGCGCTTGCTCTGCAGGCGGATGGCATAGATCGTCGACGTGTCGTCGAAGAGGCTGAGATCGATGCGCTCGCCGGCGAGCTTGCGCAGCTCCATCAGCACCGGCGTCGCCCGCTCGATCAGCGGATTGGAGCGCAGGTAGTCGAAGGAACGGTCGAGCAGCTTGCGTCCGAGCATCAGCCCGCCGCTGTCGGCCCGCTCCAGATAGCCGCGGGCAAGAAGGGTCTGCCCGATCCGCTGCGCGGCGCTCTTGTTGATTCCGGTGGCGGCGGCGATCTCGCCGAGCGATTTCGGCCGCGGGCTCTGCGCGAAGGCCTCGAGGACATCGAGGGCGCGCGCGACCGATTGCAGGAAAAGACGCTCGTCGACGGCGTTGACGCCGGCATTCTTGGTCATCGAAGTCCGTGGGACGAGCGCTCGGCCCATCCTCCCTGGCGCAGGCCATCCTCGCTGGTCCGTGCAACTTGCCCGGTCCGACAGGGGCTGCGTGTTCAACCTTGGCGATTGCTATGCCGCCGCAGGCGCGGAAATGCAACACGATCGTATCGTGCCACAATACCGGCTCGCCGGTAGTCCAGCCCGACCGGCCTCAGGCCTTGGCGGGCGCGCCCGCCGCCAGCGCCTTCAGGTCAAAGTTGACGGCCTCCGCCGCCGCCAGGGTGACGGGCGCGGGCAGCGCCAGGATCCGGCGGGCCAGCATGTTGTCGCCCGGGCGGTTGACCGATTCGACCCCGATCAGGATGCCGGCGCGGAACGCGATCAGGGAGAAGCGCGCTTCGCCCGGATCCCCGATGGTGACCTGCCTGTCGAAACCGGTCGTCAGGCCGGCCATCTGCAGCTTGAGATCGCCCTGGTCGGACCAGAACCACGGGACGGCGTGATAGGATTGCGGCCTGCCCGCGAGCCGCGCGGCGACGACCCGCCCCTGGTCGATGGCGTTCTGCACCGATTCCAGACGCACCGGCCCGCCCGCGAAGGGATTGGGGTGGTTGCAGCAATCGCCAATGGCCGAAATGGCGGGGTCGGCGGTCAGCAGATGGTCGTCGACGAGGATGCCGTTCTGGACCGCGAGGCCGGCCTCTGCCGCGATCTCGGCATTGGCGATGCCGCCGATACCGACCAGGACCAGATCAGCTGCGAGCCTCTCGCCGCCGACGAGCCCGACACCCGTGACCTTGCCGGCTGTCCCGAGGATCGCCTCGACCCCCGCACCGAAACGGAACTGCACGCCGGCGATCTCGTGTCGCTCGCGAAAGAAGGCGGAGATCGCAGGGGTCACGGCCCGCCCCATGGCCCGGTCGGCGGCCTCTACCACATGGACCGTCTTGCCGCGCTTGGCGGCGACTGCGGCGAATTCCAGGCCGATGAAACCGGCTCCGATCACCACCACGTCGGCTGCTGCCTCCATCCGCCCGCCGAGCGTCCGGGCATCTGCGAGGGTGCGCAGAGAAACGACGCCGTCGAGATCGGCGCCGGCGCCGCTCCAGGGTCGCCCGCGCGAGCCGGGGGCGATCACCAGATGGCCATAGGTGCAGGATCCGCCGTCGGCGAATTCGAGCCGACGCGCCGGGCGATCGATCCGGGCCACCCTTGTGCCCATGAGGATGCGGATGTCGAGCTTGTCGAACATGGCCTGGGGCCGCAGCACCAGCCCGTCCTCGCTGATGGAGCCCAGGAGGTAGCCCTTCGACAGGGGTGGTCGCTGGTAGGGCAGGACCGGCTCGTCGCCGATCATCTGGATGGTTCCCGCAAAGCCATCCTCGCGCAGCGACAGGGCGGCCTGGAGGCCGGCCTGTCCCGCGCCGAGGATGACGACGTCGGCATGGGTCGCGAAAGGCTGCGTCATCGAGGTCACAAGGTCTGTACGCGGACGCCCCAGCGGCGTCAGATCGGCGCGCCCGGCACCGATACCACGCGGCCATCCGGCGCGTCAGTCAGGAGAATCGGGCAGGCAAGCCGGCGATATCGCATCGATCGGCAACGCGCCCGACCCGGAAGATGCAGGGCCGGCTGCGGCATGTCACGCTGCCGTGACGCGCAGCGGCAGCGTCTTCAGGCTGCGCAGGTTGTTGTTGAGGGTGCGGGATGGGGCGCCGGCGAGGTCGAGGCTCCTCACCTGCGCCACCATGGCCTTCAGCACCGCTTCGCCCTCGAGCCGGGCAATCATCTGGCCAATGCACATGTGGACGCCGATGCCGAGGGCGAGATGGCCCATGGTCTGGCGCCTGACGTCGAAGGCGTCGGGCTGCTCCCACTGGTCGGGATCCCGGTTGGCGGCACCCAGCATGATCAGGATCTTGCTGTCATGCGGCACCGTCACGCCGTCGATGACCACTTCCCGCATGGTCTGCCGGCAGACGTTCTGGATCGGCGTCTCCAGCCGCATGGCTTCGTCGAGGGCCGGGCGGATGCGGGCGGGATCCTCGCGCAGCAACGCCCATTGCGCCGGATCGATCGCCAGATACCAGAGCGCCGCCGAGATCATGCTCGACGTGGTGTCGAGCCCGCCGCGCAGGAAGGAACGCACCAGAAGCGGCGCCGTCGTGTAATCGATCTCGCCGCGATCCGCGGCCTCGAAGATCGCCTCGCCGAACCCTCCGGGTACCATGGCCTCGCGCTTCATGCTGTCGAGGAACCAGTCCCAGATGACGTCGGCCTTGCGCTGGGTCTCCTCGTAGCGCGCGTTCTTCGGCCCCTGCCCGTCGAAATTGAGGGCGCCGAGGAGGAAGAGATTGTCGCGCCGCTGCGGTGAGTCGCGCAAGCCGAGCGCTTCCGGAAAGGTGCCGGAGACATAGGTCTCGGCCAGGTCATAAACGCCGCAGAAGTCACGTCGCTCCACGAGTTCGGCAACCAGGCGATCGGCCGCCGCCTCGAAATCCGTGCGCCAGCGGCGGATGACGGCCGGCGAGAGGATCCGCTGAAGCACCGTCCGCACCTGGGTGTGCTGCGGCGGATCCACCTCGACGATGGGGCTCGCCGGCCGCCATGCCCCGGGCTTGCGGATGTCGCCGAGCCCCGAACCGCCGGTTGAGGAGAAGGTCTCCCAGTCCTTCAGCAAAGGCAGGATGTCGCGGTGCCGGCCCATGGCATGGACGCCGTAGCGCCGCAGGAAAACCACGGGACCGGCATCCCGCACGGCGGCATGCATGGCCCGCGGGTCTTCCAGCACGGGGTCGGCATAGGGGTCGAGGTCGAGAACCGGCGCGGACCGGCCACGCTGCGGATCGGGGGCGATATCGGACATGGCAAGTCTCCGTCGGCTGGCCGGGCCCAGGTCCGTATCGCCAGTAAATACGCCGGTATTGTCGAAGTCTGGAGAGACGATGGGGCACCTGTCAATCACTCCGCCCTTGCCGATGTGCATGGCTCTTTCCCGACGACCGGCGCGGGATCCTCGCGCGCAACACTGGCGCGACCGCTGGAGAGCGGCGACAATGCAATCGGTTTCCCGCCGGATCGCCCCCCGCCCATGCGCTATTCCCTCTTCTCGCTCGTCAGCCACGCCCTTGGCGGCAACAGGGACTGGAAACCCGCCTGGCGGGACGCGGCGCCGCAGCCGCGCTACGACGTCATCGTCATTGGCGGCGGCGGCCACGGGCTGGCGACGGCCTATTACCTGGCGCGCGACTACGGCATGGCCAATGTCGCTGTGCTGGAGCGCGGCTGGATCGGCGGCGGCAATGTCGGCCGCAACACGACGATCGTCCGCTCGAACTACCTGCTGCCGGGCAATATCCCGCTCTACGAACTCTCCATGCAGCTCTGGGAGGGGCTCGAGCAGGACATCAACTATAACGCCATGGTGAGCCAGCGCGGCGTCCTCAACCTCTACCATTCCGACGGCCAGCGCGACGCCTATGCGCGCCGCGGCAACGCCATGCGCCTGCACGGGATCGACGCGGAACTGCTCGACAAGGAGGGCGTGCGCCGACTCTACCCCTTCCTCAATTTCGCCC
>JAIEPJ010000096.1 GCA_019749835.1 Phreatobacter sp.
GAGCGGGCGATCTCGGGATAGAGTTGCCAGCGGCCCATGCCCTCGCCGACCCCGGTCAGGGCCGCAGCGCGGAAGGGCCAAAGCGCCGCGTGCGCAACAAGGGCGAGCACGACGAAGACGGTGAGCCAGCGGCGGGCAGCGCGGGCCTCGTCGAAGGTGAGCCGCTCGCTGAGGAAGACCAGGAACAGGGCCGCGCCGGCAGCGCCCATGGCGCTCGCCGTGGCGAGGGCCCGCACCACGACCGCCACGCCGCGCACCGGATCGCCTGCGCCCTGCCAGACCTCGAGAATCATCGCCGTTTCCCCGGGGTCAGATTGGGCTGCGGCGGAACCTCCATGCAAGGGCCGCCGTCGCGGAGAACGACAGGATGGCGATGGCGAAGAGCAGCCAGAAGCCTGCTACCGGACCTGCTGCATCGAGCACGGCCGCATAGGCGGTGGGCGCCGCGGCGGTGACGATCAGGCCGGGCGTGGCGATGGAGGCAAGTACGCCGGCATAGCCGTGCTTGCCGAAGAGGACGAGGGGAACGGCGCCCTTCACGATGGTGGCGAGCCCGACCGATATGCCGAAGAGCACGTTGAAGGCGAAGAAATAGGGGGTGCCGACGCCGCCGATCGCCAGCGGCACGAAGGCCAGGACCATGACGCCGGTGGAGATGTTGGCGAAGAGGAAGGGATCGAGGTTGCGGCCCCAGAGGATCTCGGCGAGGCGCCCGAGCGTCTGGAAGACGCCGCGCAGGGAGGAGATCCACACCGCCATGGCCGCCCCCATGCCCATCGCCACCACGGCCGGAATGAGATGGACCGACAGGGCGGTGGTGATGAAGGAATTGGCCGCCAAGGCGATGGTCAGCATCAGCACGGCGAAGGCGCGCTGGGCCGCCGGCACCAGCGGCTCGGGATCGGGCTCGCCGGCGCCGCTGGCGTCGCTGCCGCCGATCGGGGCGCCAAAGCGCGGCAGCGACAGGTGCAGCGGCGTGCAGATGACGAGCACGGCGACGGCGCAGACCATCCAGGCGCCGCGCCAGCCGATGGCCTCGTTGGCATAGTGGCAGATCGGCCAGAAGATGCTCGAGGCAAGGCCACCGAACAGGGTCAGGACGGAGATCGGCCGGCGCGCCCGCATGCCGTAGATCTCGACGAGGGTGGCGAAGGCGGCGTCATAGAGCGTCAGGCGCGAGGCGAAGCCGAGCACGATCCATGCAGCGATATAGACGACCGGATCATTGACCTGCGAGAGCATCAGCAGGCCGATGCCGCCGACGATGGAGCCGAGGGTCAGGGTGAACCGCCCGCCACGGCGCTGGATCAGCCGCGCCACCGGTTTCGAGACGATGCCGCCGACGAGCAGCGACAGTGAGAAGCCGGCAAAGATGAAGGTGAAGCTCCAGCCGAGCTCGGCCACCATGGGCTTGGCCAGCACCGAGATGCCGTAGAAGATCGTGCCCCAGGAGATGATCTGGGTGACGCCGAGGGCGGAGATGATGAAGGGGAAGGATGCGCGCATGATGATGCCGGGATGCTGAAAGCGGAATGCGGCCCCGGTCAATCCGGG
Organism: Phreatobacter sp.; assembly: GCA_019749835.1. Classification (GTDB taxonomy): domain Bacteria; phylum Pseudomonadota; class Alphaproteobacteria; order Rhizobiales; family Phreatobacteraceae; genus Phreatobacter. Next base: position 1,555 of record JAIEPJ010000096.1, read on the forward strand.
GCCGCCGCGATTCAGTCCTGCGTTTCCAGCACGCGAGCGGTGGCGACGCCCCCGCAGCAGGATGTCGCCTTGGCCGGTTCCGCCGCAGCAGGGCTGGTGGAACAGACACCCGTCTCCGGCAGCACCAGCCGGACGTCGGCGGCCGCCATGTCGTCGCCGGCGAGATGGGCGACGATGGAGCGGACCTGTTCATGCCCCGTCGCCATCAGGAAGGTCGGAGCCCGGCCGTAGCTCTTCATGCCGGCGATGAAGTAGCCGGCATCCGGATGGGCGAGGACGGCATGGCCGTGCGGGCGCACCGTCCCGCAGGAATGCTGGTTCGGATCGATCAGCGGGGCGAGCGCCACCGGACAATCGAGGGCCGGGTCGAGGGCGAGGCGCAGTTCTCCGGCAAGGCCGTGATCGGGCCGGAAACCGGTGGCGACGACGAGTTCGTCGACCACGAGGCGATCACCGCCATCGGTGTTGATGGCGAGCGCCCCCTCCGCCGCCGCGAGGCGCGCGATGCGGATGCCGGTGCGCACCGCGATGTGCCCGGATGCGACGAGGCCGGCGATATGGGTGGCGAGGGCTCCACGCTCCTCCAACTGGTCATTCGCGCCGCTACGATAGGCGCTCTCGACGCTACCGGCGCGCAACAGCCAGACAATCTGCGCCCCGGGAACGTCGGCGGCGAGGCGCCCGAGATCGAGGAGGGTTCCGATAGCCGAATGGCCCGAGCCGAGAACGGCGACGCGACGACCGGCATAACGCGCGCGATCCTGCCCCAGCACGTCCGGCATGGCATAGGCGATATGGGCGGCTACGGCCGGTTCGGTCTCGCCGAGCGCCCCCAGCCCGCCCGAGAGCCCGCGGTTGGGCGACGACCAGGTCCCGGAGGCATCGATCACCGCACGGGCGCGCAATTCCCTCTCACCAGCCGCGCAACGGAGGCGGACGAGAAAAGGACGCGCCGCGCGGCCGGCATCGCGCACCCGGTCGGTGCCGGCCCGCGCCACGGCGGTGACCTCCGTGCCCGTCACGAGATACGGCGCGATGGCGGGATGGGCCGCCAGCGGCGCGAGATAATCCCGGATGAGCTCGCCACCGGTGGGGTGGACAGTTTCCGGCGGCCGGCGCCAGCCCGTTGCCAGGAGCAGCCGGGCCGCGGCATCGCTGACGTTGAACCGCCATGGCGAGAACAGGCGCACATGGGCCCAGGCGGACACCGCGCCGGCGGCGGCCGGTGCCTTCTCGATGATCAGGAAGGGAATGTTGCGCTCCGCCAGTTCGGCCGCCGCAGCGAGACCAACCGGCCCGGCGCCAATCACCACCACCGGGAGGTCCTCATGCATGGTCATGTCGCGCATCATCCACTCCTTTGATCATTCCGGAAAATTCGAAATATTGGGGCGAGGTTTGCAGGTCTTCGTGCGCTGTCATCCGCATGCCGATGTCTCGCAGGGTACGCTGGTCGCATCCGCGCAGCATTCGGCCGCGAGGAAGGCGACGAGTTGCTCCATCACGTCGTAATGCGCCCGGCAGCGCAGCACCGTGCCCTCGCGCGTCTGGCCGGCAAGGCCGCAGGCGCAAAGCTTGGCGAGATGGTGGGACAGGGTCGAGGCGGGAATGCCGATGGCGTCCTGCAGCTTGCCGACGGGCGTGCCGGCGTGACCGGCCCGCACCAGCGCCCGGTAGATGGCAAGGCGCGTCGGATTGCCGAGCGCTTCAAGCCGGCTCGCCTGGGTCAGAATGTCCATGGCCAGAGCATGCCGCCGGTTCCGATCGCCGTCAACAAATATTTCGACAAATATCGAAATACATGGGCGCGGGTCAGCAATTATGGAAGCCGGCGCCGGGGATCGGTGCCGGCATGAGGACACCGAGGAGGCGCGGCACAGGCGCCGGCTCCATGACGATGGCGGATCCCTCCGGAAAGGCCTGGCCGCCGGCCGCCTCACCGAAGAGCATCATCGCCGGCGTGCGGTGGCCAACGAGGACGCGGTTCCTGCCCGCCGGCACCGGTTCGGCCATCAGCCGGCGATGTTCGGAGAGCACCCAGCCAAGGCGCGACCCGGCGAAATCGTCGGCCGTCAGTCCGTCGATGACGGCCACCTGCCCGGCGCCGAAGGCCTCTTCCGCCGTGTCCCGGGCGCGGAAGACGGGACCTGCGAGGACCGGAAAGGCAACGGGGATGCCGAGGGCACGCAGGGCTTCGCCGATGCGGCGGGACTGCTCGCGCCCCCGGACCGAGATGTTGCGCTGTCCGGCGCGGTCACCGATGCGATAGGTACTGTCGCAGGGCATTCCGGCGGTATCGGCATGGCGGAAAAACAGCACCAGGCCGCCCTGGCGCAACCGGTCGACCAGCGGTCGCGCGGCCGGCGAAGCGGCGTCCAGCGGCACGAGTTCCCGGGCTGCGGCCGGTGCGGCGAGACAGGTGGCGGCGATGGCACAGGCCAGAAGCCGTCGCAGGGCAGGCGTCGGTGTTGGGATGAAGGGCATCATCTTTCCTATCCGCCGTTGCCCGGCCGGACGAGTCGCCGCGACGTCGCAGGTCTGCGCTGCCGTGACCGACATCGTGCTGGCTTGGAGGATCCTGCGATCTCTTGCCTTCGCCCGCAAAGCCGATAGACATAGCCGCATTCTGAACGGGCGCGACCGACGTCCGGACATGTTCAAAGGGAGATGCCCCATGTTCCGCGCCATGCCGTCGATGGCCCGCCTTGCCGCCGCCACCACCCTGGTCCTTGCCGGCCTCTCGCTGGCGCCGCAGGCCGCAGAAGCGCAGAACTATCCCACCCGTCCGATCCGCGCGATCGTGCCCTTCGCCGCCGGCAGCGCCACGGACATCGTCGCCCGCACCTTCGCCGACCAGATGTCCAAGACGCTCGGCCAGAGCATCGTCATCGAGAACCGCCCCGGCGCCAACGGCCTGATCGGCGCCGATGCCGTCGCCAAGGCGGCGAATGACGGATACACGATCCTCATCGGCACCAATTCGACCAATGCCGCGGCGCCGGCCCTGTTCAACAACGTGCCCTTCGACATGCACAAGGACTTCCAGCCGGTGTCCTTCCTGTGCTCGGTGCCGCTGATCGTGGCGGTGGCCAATTCGGTGCCCGCGACGACGCTGCGCGAACTGATCGACCTCGCCAAGACCCGGACCGATCTGACCTTCGCCTCGGCCTCGGCGTCGCAGCGCGTTTCGACCGAGATGCTGCTGACCATGACCGGCATCAAGATGACCCATGTCTTCTATCGCAGCGGTCCGAACGCGATGCAGGACCTGATCGCCGGGCGCGTCACCCTGTTCACCGCCGATCTCGGCGTGATGCTGCCGCAGGTCCGCGGCGGCACGGTCCGCGCGCTGGCGGTGACGTCGCAGCAGCGGACGCCGCAGATGCCGGACCTGCCGACGGTCGACGAGGCGGCCGGCACCAAGGGCTATGAACTCATCGCCTGGTTCGGAATGTTCACCCCGGCTGGCGTCCCCGCCGAAGTCGTGACCAAGCTGAACGAGGCCGTGCGCAACGCCGCTGCCAGCACTGAGGTGAAGGCGAGCCTCACCGACCGGCTCGGCATGGTGATCGCGCCCTCCTCGCCGGAGGAACTCGCCGCGCGCGTCACTGCCGAGGCGATCAAATGGGAAGAGGCCGCGCGCGTCGCCGGCATCGAGAAGCAGTGATCCGGGTCGCGACCCGCGCTGACCTGCCGCGCATTTCCGAGATCCGCATGGCCGTCCGGGAGAACGTCCTCTCCCGGCCAGAAAAGATCGTCGACGCCGTCGAATACCTGATCGACCGCGACGCCTTCTGGGTCTTCGAGGACGCGACCGGCATCCACGGTTTCTCCTCGGCGGATCCGCGCGACGGCTCGATCTTCGCCCTGTTCATGGACCCCGCCAGCGAGGGGCGCGGCATCGCCCGCGCCCTGCTCGATGCGGCATGCCTCCATCTGGCGACGACCGGTCACGGACGCGCCTGGCTGTCGACGGATCCGGGCACCCGTGCCGAGCGCTTCTACCGGCATCAGGGCTGGCGCGAGACCGGCCGAACGGCCGATGGAGAAATCCGCTTCGAGAAGGCGCTGGGTTAGCGCACCGGGATCCCGCCCATGGCTTTGCCGACCGACTGGCCGCAACCGCGCCCCGGCGCTAGTCTAGCGGCATGACGCGCCACGGCGACGACCTCGACCAGACCATCACACCGGAGGTGCTGCTCAAGGCCTATGCCTGCGGCATCTTCCCGATGGCGGAAAGCGCCGACGATCCCGGCCTCTACTGGGTCGAGCCGGAGCGGCGCGGCATCATTCCGCTCGACGGGCTGACGGTCTCGTCGCGGCTGGCCCGTACGGTCAAGTCGGGCCGCTTCGAGATCCGTCTCGATCATGATTTCGAGGCGGTGATCGCGGCCTGCGCCGCGCCTGCCGAGGGGCGCGACCAGACCTGGATCAATGCCCGCATCCGCCGCCTTTACGGCGCGCTCTACCGGATGGGGAATTGCCACACGGTGGAAGCCTGGCGCGAGGGCAGGCTGGTCGGCGGCCTCTACGGCGTCAGCCTCGGCGGTGCCTTCTTCGGCGAAAGCATGTTCCATCGCGAGACCGACGCTTCCAAGGTGGCGCTGGTCCATCTCGTGGCGCGCCTCACCGCCGACGGCTTCCGCCTGCTGGATACCCAGTTCGTCACGCCGCATCTTGCCACGCTCGGCGCCGTCGAGGTGCCGCGCAACCGCTACCAGAGGATGCTGGCCGCCGCCCTGCCCATACCGGCGCAGTTCACCGCCACGGCGCTCGACCCTCTCACCGCCCTCACCCTCGTCAGACCCGCAAACGCATGATCCTCCGTCCCGCCACCGATGCCGATGGCCCGGCCCTCGCCGCGCTGATCGCCGCCACCTTCGCCGAATATCCGGGCTGCCTGTTCATCGACGCCGAGTTTCCCGAGCTGAGGGCCCCAGCCAGCCATTACGAACGGCAGGGTGGCTGCCTCATCGTCGCCGAGAGCGATGGCCTGCTGGTCGGCTCGCTCGCCGCGGTGATGACCGGGACGGCCGGGCTGGGAGAACTGTTCAAGGTCTATGCCCGTGCCGACCTCAGGGGATCGGGCCTGGCGCAGGCTCTCTATGGACAGGGCGAAGCATTGCTCCGGCAGCGCGGCGCGGACACGATCATCCTGTGGAGCGATACGCGTTTCCTCAGGGGCCATCGGTTCTACGAGAAACTCGGCTTCGTGCGGGAACCGGTGGAGCGCTACCTCGCAGATGCCAGCGCCAGCTGGGAATTCTGCTTCCGCAAGCGGCTGGTATAGCGGCGACGCGCGCCACGCGCTTCGGCCGAAGAGCGAGAGAGCCGGCCCAGGCGGCCAGCCCCCTGCGCCCGCCAACCCCTGCGATGCGAGAAGCCCCGCCCTGCGCCGGATGGACTGGACCAGCCGGCTGCGGAAAAGGACAAAGGCCGACCACACTGCAGGTCCCATGCACGCGCCCGATTCCGCTCCCCGTCCCGTCCCCTGCACCTTGGCCGGCATGGTCGAGGGCGCCCGGCTGAGCGTGCCGATGCTGCCCGGCGTCCTCGTCTTCGCCGCGGCGGTGGGCGCGGCCTCCGCCGAAAAGGGCCTGACCCTCGGACAGGCGGTGCTGATGAGCTTCGCGGTCTATGCCGGAGCCTCCCAGCTCCTCGCCCTTCAGCTCTGGCCGGAAATCTTCTCGCTCTCCGCCATCGTCGCGCTCGTGGTGGTGACGACGGCGGTCAACCTGCGGTTCCTGCTGATGGGGGCGGCCCTGCAGCCCTGGCTGTCACGCGGGCCGGCCGGACCCGTCCATCTCGGCCTCGCCGGCCTGACGGACGCCAATTTCGTCATCGGTTCGCGCTACCATTCGGGAGGCGGTCAGGATGCCGGCGTCTTCGTCGGCGCCGGCGTCTTCATGTGGATCATCTGGACGCTGGCGACCATTCCCGGCCACGCCCTCGGCCACCTTCTGACCGATCCGAAGCGCTTCGCCATCGACATGGTCATGCCGCTGACCTTCACGGTGATGTCCGTCGGCCTGTTCCGGATGAGGCGCGACCGGCTGGCCTGGCCGGTGGCGGGCGCCGTTGCGGTGATCACGGCACAGCTCGTCGAGGGCTTCTGGTTCATCATCGCCGGGGCGCTCGCCGGCTCGCTTGCGGCGGGAATGTTCCGTGACCGCAGCTGACTGGACCGGGCCGGTCGCGGCCATCCTCGCCATGGCGGCGGCCACCTACATGGTGCGCTTCGCCGGATACTGGATCATGAGCCGGGTGCCGCTGACGCCGTTCCTGCGCGCCGCGCTGGAGGCACTGCCCGGCGCCATCATCGTCGCCACCGTCGTGCCGCTGGCGATGCGCGGCGGCCTCTCCGCCTGGATCGGCGTCGCGGTGGCGGCGGCGACCATGCTGGCGGTGCGCAAGGACATCGCGGCGATGGCCGCCGGCATGGGTGCGGTCATGGCCGCGCGGGCCATCGGCCTGCCCTGAGCACCGGCGAGTTGACCCCGATCAAGGCGGGGCGGCGGGTCCGGGCGCATCAAGGATACCTCACAGCCAGAGGTATCGACGCATGACGACACTCCCCCGAGGCTTTCACCGCATCCGCCTCAACATGGCACGCGCGCCGGGCTATCCCGAGGGCTCGAAGCTGCATGGCTATGAATTCGTCGCGCCGCTGAACGCGACAGGCTTCATCGACGCGGAAGCGTGGAAGGAGCACCGTGCCCTGTGCAAGGTGCGCCGCTTCTGGCAGGGCGAAGCCGACCAGCACGGCCTCCTCGTCCACAAGGCGGGCGGAGCCAGGGGCGCGACCTGGACCTTCGACTATGACCCGACGGCCGCGGACGACGACGAGGCCGGCTTCCGCTTCGGCGACCACGCCTTCCAGATCGGCGAATATGTCTCCATCCGCGACGAGGACGGCGACCTCACGACCTTCGTCGTCACCTCGACGGATGCGGTCTGAGCCTCAGGCCAGCGCGGCGGTCAGCGTTTCGTAGAGCGGGTTGTCGCGCGCGAAGACGTAGTTGAGTTCGGTGACGGAGACGGTCTCCGCGCCGCGGTCCCGGAGGAAGCGTGCGAGGCCGAACAGGGCCTTGGGCGGGCAATGCAGCGTCAGCATGCCGGAGGATGTCGGCCCGCCAAACGGCGCCTCGACGCCGAAGCGGGCGCGGGCCTCGTCCAGCAAAGCCGCGTCGGCCGAAGCGAAGCGCGTGCGCACCTCCTTGACCCGGCGTGCCCGCGCCTGGGACTCGATCCTGTCGAGCATGTCGCGGGCGGAGGCGAGCGCTGATTCATGCCAGGTCGCCGTCCGGGAGGCCACGAGATGGGCCTCCGATTTCATGATGATGCCGTCGTCGAGCACCTTCAGCGCATTGGCGGCGAGCGTCGCGCCGGTCGTGGTGATGTCGACGATGAGCTCGGCGGCGCCGGCTGCCGGAGCGCCCTCGGTCGCCCCCGCCGATTCCACGATGCGGTAGTCGGCGATGCCGTGACGGTCGAAGAAGGCGCGGGTGAGGTTCAGGTATTTGGTGGCGACCCGCATGCGCGAGCGGTGGCGGGCGCGGTACTGGCTGGCGACATCGTCAAGATCGGCCATGGTGGCGACGTCGATCCAGGCCTGCGGCACGGCGACGACCACGTCCGCGCGCGAGAAGCCCAGCGGGGTGAGCGAGACGAGGCGGTCCTCGGGCTCCGGCGTCGCCTCGTGCATGAGGTCGAGGCCGGTGAGGCCAAGATGGACCGTTCCGGCCGCCAGTTCGCGGGCGATGTCGGAGGCCGAGAGGAAAGCGACCTCCACCTGGTCGAGGCCCGGGATTGTGCCGCGATAGTCGCGGGCGCCTCGGCCCTGCACCGGCTTCAGCCCGGCACGCTCCAGGAACCCCTGCGCCGATTCGAGGATGCGGCCCTTGGAGGGGATGGCGAAGACGAGCGGCGTGTCGGTCATGCGCGGCCTCCCGCAACGGCGAGGCGCTCGACCCAGAAGGCGCAGCCCACCGCCGGCAGCTTGATGTCGAGCCCCATCTTGGCGGTCATCATGTCGGTGAGACGGTCGTAGCGGCCACCGCCGACGAGCGGGCGGCGCTCCCGGCCCGATCCGTCGTGAATCTCGAAGACCAGGCCGGTGTAATAGTCGACGTCGCGGCCGAAGCGCGTCGAGAAGCGCGCGGCGGAGAGGTCGACCCCGGCCGCGGCGAGCAGCGCGTTGCGGCGGGCCAGCCGGTCGATGGCCGGGCCCATGGCGAGGCCGGACGCCGTGGCAAGATCGCGGATCGCGGTCTCGGCCGACGCGGCGTCAGTGTCGATGGCGAGCAGCTTCTCGACGACCGCCACCTGGTCCGCGCCGAGGCCGCCGGTGCCGAGCGCCGCCTGTTCGAGGAAGCGTTCGGCGACGTCGGCGGCGGAGCGGCCGCCCACTGTCGTGATGCCGGCGATGGACAGGAGGTCGGCGACGAGAGCGCGCGCCGCCTTCGGGTCGGAGCCTTCGAGAGCAGCGAGCAGGCCGGCATGGGTGGAACCGTTGCGCGCCGGCTCGGCGAGGCGCTTCAGATCGCCCTCCAGCATGCCGGAACGGCGGAAATCCTTGGCGAGGCGCCGGCGCCAGACGGGCGGCAGTCCGAGGGCGGCGACCAGCGCCATGAAGATGCCGACATCGCCGATGGCAAGGGTCAGCGGCCCATCCGAGTAGAGACGGGCGCCCTCAAGGGCGAGGGCGACGACCTCGGCCTCGGCCGCCTCGTGGTCGGCGCGGCCGAGAAGCTCGATGCCAGCCTGGTTGAATTCGCCCGCCATGCCGGGGCGGTGGCGGAAGACGGGGCCGAGATAGGAATAGGCCGCGGCTTCGCCGGCCCGCGGACCTTCGAGATGGGCCTGGACGACGGGGATCGTGTAATCGGGCCGGAGGCAGAGTTCCTGGCCTTCGGCGTCGCTGGTGAGGAAGAGCCGGCGGGCGAGCGCCTCGCCGACGAGATCGCGGACGAGATCGGCGGCGATGAGCAGCGGCGGCTCGGCACGCGCGAAGCCGGCCGCGGCCAGCAGGCCCGCGAGGCGGAGATCGAGATCGGACAGGGCGCGCGTCATGCGGTGTTCCGGGTGAATGGCCGTCGGTCAGATCAAACGCTGCACACCGGACAGCGCGCCCGCCTGGGCCTTGCCGCCAAGCCTCTAGCCTTCCCGCGGCGCGAGGTCGAGCCCCTGGTCCCAATAGGGCACCGGGCCGTAGAGCGCCGCCAGCCAGTCGACGAAGACCCTGACCTTCTGCGGCAGGAAGCGGCGCGTCGGATAGACGGCGTGGACGGCGACCCGGCGCGAGGCGCGCCATGGCGGCAGCACGACCTCCAGGCGGCCATCCTTCAACTCCGGCCCGACATCCCATGTGGAGCGCAGGGCGATGCCGATGCCGGCCAGCACGGCCTCGCGGACGACCTCGGAGGAATTGGTGCGCAGCGGCCCATGCAGCCGCACCACCTGCAGCCCGTCGGGACCCTCCAGCCGCCATGTATCGGCATTGTGGGCCAGCAGCGCGTGATCGGCGAGGTCGGCGAGACTGGCCGGCCGGCCGCGCGCCGCGAGATAGCCGGGCGTCGCCACCAGCAGTCGGTGATTGGGGGCGAGGCGTCGGGCGACGAAGGAGGAATCGTCGAGTTCGCCGATGCGGATGGCGACATCGTAACCCTCGGCGACGATGTCGACGAAACTGTCGGAGAGTTCGAGATGGACGACGAGATCGGGATTGGCGCCGAGGAAGGCGCGCAGATGCGGCGCGATATGCAGACGGCCGAAGGAGGTCGGCGCCGAGACCCGGAGGGTACCGCGGGCGAGGTTCGAGCGGCGGGTGACGAAGGTCTCGGCCTCGTCGATGGAGGCGAGGATGGCGACGACGCGCTCGTAATAGCCCTGCCCCGCTTCAGTCAGGGACAATTGCCGCGTGGTCCGCTGGAGCAGGCGCGTGCCGAGCCGATCCTCCAGCCGCTTGATGCGCTTGGAGATGACCGCCGGCGACAGGCCCATCTCGCGCCCGGCGGCCGACATGCTGCCCGCGGTGACGACGCGGGCGAAGACCTCAAGATCCGCGAGTGGCGTCAAAAGAATGCCCCTATTCTTTCCTGCAGGGAAACAATCTTGACCTGTTCCGCACCATTCCGCCAGAGGGGATCCAGCGTATAGTCATGTGAAATCAATCCAGCCGGGAGGGGATCTGTATCCGGGAATGGCGTCATTCGAGCCACGAAGAGCGCCGGGTCCGACATGCAGCCCCGAACCCCTGAGAGGGAGGACATCATGGCCATCGCCTTTCCCGCGCCGCGTGCCGACGTGCTGGCGAAGCGCGACCGCGTCGTCGCCGCCCTCCGGGCTATCGTGCCCGGCGAGGGCGTGATCACCGAGGAGAAGGAGCGTCGCGCCTTCGAGACCGACGCGCTGACCTCCTACCGGCGGGTGCCCATGGTGGTGGTGCTGCCGGAGACGACCGAGCAGGTCGCAGCCATCATGGCCTTCTGTCATGCCGAAGGTGTGCCGGTGGTGGCGCGCGGCGCCGGCACCTCGCTGTGCGGCGGCTCGATCCCGCAGGAGGATGCGGTGGTGCTCGGCGTTGCCAAGATGAACCGGGTGCTCGACGTCAATTTCGCCGACCGGACCATGCGGGTCGAGGCGGGCATCACCAATCTCGCCATTTCCGGCGAGGTGGCCCATGCCGGATTCTTCTATGCGCCCGACCCGTCGAGCCAGCTCGCCTGCACCATCGCCGGCAATGTGGCGATGAATTCCGGCGGCGCCCATTGCCTGAAATACGGTGTCACCGCCAACAACATCCTCGGCCTGAAGCTGGTGACGGTGGAGGGCGAGATCGTCGAGATCGGCGGCGGGGCCCTCGACTCGCCCGGCTATGACCTGATCGGGCTGCTGGTCGGGTCAGAGGGCCAGCTCGGCGTCGTCACCGAGGTGACGGTGCGCATCCTCAGGCAGGCGGAGGGCGCACGGCCGGTGCTGTTCGGCTTCCGGGAGATCGCCCAGGCCGGGCAGACCGTGTCGGACATCATCGGCGCCGGCATCATCCCCGTCGCCATCGAATATATGGACCGGGAGGCGATCCATATCTGCGAGGCCTTCGCCAAGGCCGGTTATCCCCTCGACGTCGAGGCCATGCTGATCATCGAGGTCGAGGGCTCGGAGGCGGAGATGGAGGCCATGCTGGCGCGCATCGTCGACATCGCCAGGCGACACGACGTGGCAACGGTGAAGGAATCGAAATCGGCGATGGAGACGGCGGCGATCTGGAAGGGCCGCAAGTCCGCCTTTGGCGCCACGGGCCGCGTCGCCGACTATATCTGCATGGACGGGACGATCCCGACCGGCCGCCTGCCGGACGTGCTCGCCGGCATCGACCGGATCGTGAAGGGCTATGGGCTGCGGGTCGCCAATGTCTTCCATGCCGGCGACGGCAACCTGCATCCGCTGGTGATGTTCAACGTCAACGATCCGGCCGAGCAGGTGAAGGCCGAACATGCCGGCGAGGACATTCTCAGGCTCTGCGTGCAGCTCGGCGGCTGCCTGACCGGCGAGCACGGTGTCGGGATCGAGAAGCGCGACCTGATGCGGGAGCAGTTCACCGAGGTCGACCTCCTGCAGCAGACGCGGATCAAGACCGCCCTCGACCCGAAATGGATCCTCAACCCGGCCAAGGTGTTTCCGCTGGATGCGCCGCGGGACGAAGCCCCACGCGAGGCGGCATGATGGACAATTTGCAGCCCGTCGATGCATCCGGCGAAATGCCCCACCCGCACCCTCCCCGCTGCGCGGAGAGGGGGACGATGGCATCGCGCCTCCAGCCGGGGACGGCTGCGCCGGGCACAATCCTTATGATGACGCGGGACGTCGAAGTCCCCCTCTCCTCGCGCCAGCGAGGGGAGGGTACGGGTGGGGCCTTCTGGTACGGATCAACAACGGCATGACCCTCCACACCCCCTCCTCTCCCGCGGACCTCGCGGCTGTCGTCGCCGAGGCGAGGCGCGCCGGAACGCTGCTCGCAGTCGCGGGCGGGGGAACCCGCTCGGGCCTCGGCCGGCCGGTCCAGGCGGCCGCAAAGGTCTCCACGGCGAAGCTCTCCGGTATCACGCTCTACGAGCCGGCCGAACTCGTCATCGCCGCAAAGGCCGGCACGCCGCTGCGGGAGGTGACGGAGGCGCTGGCGGCCAGGGGGCAGCGCCTGCCCTTCGAGCCGATGGACCACCGCGCGCTGTACGGGACGACCGGCGAGCCGACGGTCGGCGGCGTCGCCGCGGCCAATGTCTCCGGTCCGGCGCGGATCAATCTCGGCGCCGCCCGCGATTCGATGATCGGGCTGAAATTCGTCAACGGTCTGGCCGAGGACGTGAAGTCCGGTGGTCGGGTGATGAAGAACGTCACCGGCCTTGATCTGGTCAAGGCGCTGGCCGGGTCCTTCGGCACGCTCGCCGTCTTCCACGAGGTCTGTTTCAAGGTGCTGCCCGTCGCCGAGGGCGAGCGGACGCTGGTCGTCGCAGGTCTGTCCATTCCAAGGGCCGTGGAAGCCCTGTCAGCGGCGCTCGGCTCGCCCTTCGAGCCGACGGGGGCGGCGCACCTGCCCGCTACCGCTGGAGAGGCGGCGCGCACCCTCATCCGCATCGAGGGCTTTGCCGCCTCCCTCGCCTATCGCACCGACGCCCTGTCGAAACTGCTGGCGCCCTTCGGCGGCATCGAGACCCTGGAGGCCGATGCCTCAGCCGCCGTCTGGGCCGAGATCCGCGATGCCGCGATCTTCTCAGGAACCGACGAGGCGGTCTGGCGCCTCTCGGTGCCGCCCTCGGCCGCGCCGGCCCTGGCCGAGAGGCTGGCGCCATTGTCTCCCCGCATCGTCCTCGACTGGGGCGGCGGCCTTGTCTGGGCGGGCGTCGCGGCATCGGGAGATGCTGGAGCGGCGCGCTTCCATGCCGCCGCCAAGGCCGCAGGTGGCCATGCGACGCTGGTGCGGGCGCCGGACGCCGTGCGTGGCGCGGTGGATGTTTTCTCGCCGCCCGCCGGCCCGCTCATGGCGATCCAGCGCAAGCTGAAGGCGAGTTTCGATCCGGCAGGGGTGCTCAATCCCGGCCGCATGTATCCGGGGGTTTGAGGTCCATGCAGACGAACTTCACGCCCCAGCAGCTCGCCGATCCGGCCATGGCGGCCTCGGAGAAGATCCTCCGGACCTGCGTCCATTGCGGCTTCTGCACGGCGACATGCCCGACCTATCAGTTGCTCGGCGACGAGCTCGACAGCCCGCGCGGGCGCATCTACCTGATGAAGGAGATGTTCGAGACCGGCCAGCCGGCGACGGCGGAGGTGGTCAAACATGTCGACCGCTGCCTGTCCTGCCTCTCGTGCATGACGACCTGTCCCTCGGGCGTGCACTACATGCACCTCGTCGACCATGCCCGCGCCCATATCGAGAAGACCTACGAGCGCCCCTGGACCGACCGGCTGATGCGCTCCGTCCTCGCCAACATCCTGCCCTATCCGAACCGCTTCCGGCTGGCGCTCGCCGGCGGGTTCCTCGCCAAGAAGGCACTGTCGGTGGTCTCGGTTCTGCGCTGGAAGGGCCGGGCCGCGGTCGCCGTGTCGCGCAAGGCGGTCGGACCGATCTCCGAGCGCGTCGGCATCCTGAAGCGGACGCGGGCGATGATCGGCCTCGCCCCCGACCGCCTCCCCGCCCGCTCGCATCTCGACCGCGGCGGCGTGCACGCGCCAGAGGGTTCGAAGCGCGGCCGCGTCGTGCTGCTGCAGGGTTGCGCCCAGCCGGTGCTGCAGCCCTCGATCAACGAGGCGACGGTCCGTCTGCTGACCCGCCTCGGTGTCGAGGTGGTCTTCGCCAGGGGCGAGGGCTGCTGCGGCGCGCTGGTCCATCACATGGGCCGCGAGGAGCAGAGCCATGGCCAGGCGAAGCGCACCATCGACGCCTGGATCGCCGAGATGGATGGCGAGGGCCTCGACGCCATCGTCATCACCGCGTCGGGCTGCGGCACGACGATCAAGGATTACGGCTTCATGTTCCGCGACGACCCCGCCTATGCGGAGAAGGCGGCGCGTGTGTCGGCCATCGCCAAGGACGTGACGGAATATCTGACGACCCTCGGCCTGCCCGCGGCGGCGCCCAACGGTCTCGTCGTGACCTACCATTCCGCCTGTTCGATGCAGCATGGCCAGCAGATCAAGGACGCGCCGAAGAATCTGCTCAAGGCTGCCGGCTTCACCGTGAAGGAACCGCCGGAGGGGCACCTGTGCTGCGGATCGGCCGGCGTCTACAACATCATGCAGCCGGAGATCGCCAAGCGGTTGCGCGACCGCAAGATCGCCAATCTCGACAAGACCCGGCCCGACATGATCGCCGCCGGCAATATCGGCTGCATCACCCAGATCGGAAACGGCTATGCCGAACGGGGTGGCGGCGTGCCGATCGTCCATACGGTCGAACTGCTCGACTGGGCGACGGGCGGGCCGGTCCCTGATGTGCTTGAGGCGGCCGGTTACGCGCCGCGCCCGACCCGGGCCCTCGACGCCGCGGAATAGAAGGCGGTTGCGGCAGCGGTCACGCTGTGGCGGAGGCCTGGTCGGAGCGGTGGAGCGGGCCGAGGTCGTAACGGGCCAGAACCTCCGCCAGGTCGGCCTCGGTCACGGCGCCATCGGCCATGGCGAGGGCGCGGTTGCCGATCAGCGCCCATTTGTCGAAGGGCAGGAGCCGCATCAGCGAGGCGCGCAGGCGCGGCATGGTCGCGGCGAGCTCGGCCATGGTGACGATCTCGCGGCGGCGGTGGAAGTCACGCTGCTTCTTCGCAAAGCGGCGGTTGGCGCCGCCGGCGATCTCGTAATTGGCGAAGCCGAGACCGGCCTTCAGATATTTCAGGTGCCAATAGGCGAAGCCGATGAAGGTGCGGCGGAAGTAGCGCTTGCGGAAATCCTCGTAGCGGCGGTCGTGGACGAAATAGGCGTCGGGGGTCACGGGGAAGAAGCCGTGGTCGCCATTGCCCGCCAGCGGTGTCGCGGCGAAGACGCCGACCCGCCCCTGGTCGTCCCGCGCCAGGTTGATGCCGGAAAAGCAGGCCATGCGTCCGGGCGCCAGCCCGTCCCGGTGGATGTCCGCCGCCATGCGCGCGAAGGCACCGTCCATGGCAACGTGATCGTCGTCGATCTTGAAGGCGACCTGACGGGTGGTGCAGGCGAGGGCGAAGTTCGAGTAATTGACCACACTGTGCGGCGAATCCGCGGGCTCGGCGATATGTTCGTCGGAGCCGGGCGGAAAGACCCGCGGCAGGTAATGGACGATCTTGAGCTTCTCCGGCCCGAGGTCGTCCTGCAGCGCCGCGAGGATCGCCTCGGTTCCGTCGGTGCACTGGTTGTAGACGACGACGATCTCGTCGACATGCGCGGCATGGCTGCGAATGGCGGCGGCGACGAAATCGGCCCCGTTCCGCGTCCGGACGAAGCCGGAGATACCCGGCCGCCGCTCACCGACCCGCAGAGCGGCGGGCGTGAAGGAATAGGTCTCTACGCGCGCGATCTCGGCCATGTCATCCGCGGGACGGAATTGCTGCCCGTCGCCATAACGCCTGCGGGCGGCAAAAGCCAGACGAAGGCCCGGCGGCCTGATTTTATCCCAGATCGGAATAAGTCTTCATCACCCTCGTCCATTTCGGAACAGACGGCGCTGCGCTAGAGTGATCTCACAGAATGCGGCTCCTGGAGGAAACAGGCCATGACCACGACCGGTGTCACCATCAAGGGGGCCATGGGCCCGCGCTATGACGAGATCCTCACCCCGGAGGCCGTGGCCTTCGTGGTCGACCTCCAGCGGACCTTCAACGAGACGCGCAAGCGCCTGCTGAAACTGCGCGCCGAACGGCAGAAGCAGTTCGACGCCGGCGCCCTTCCCGATTTCCTGCCGGAGACCAAGCATATCCGTGACGGCGCCTGGAGCGTCGCACCGATCCCCGCCGACCTCCAGGACCGCCGCGTCGAGATCACCGGCCCGGTCGACCGCAAGATGGTCATCAACGCGCTGAACTGCGGCGCCAAGTGCTTCATGGCCGATTTCGAGGACGCCAACTCACCGACCTGGTCCAACCAGATCGAGGGCCAGATCAACCTCAGGGATCGCTGGGCCGGCACGCTCGCCTTCACCGACCCGAATAGCGGCAAGTCCTATGCGATGAAGGACAAGGTCGCGGTCATCATTCCGCGGCCGCGCGGCTGGCACCTGCCGGAAGTTCACATGCATGTCGACGGCGAGGAGATGTCGGGTTCGCTGTTCGACTTCGGTCTCTACCTCTTCCACAACGCCAAGGCGGCGCTGGCCCAGGGCTCGGGCCCCTATTTCTATCTGCCGAAGATGGAGAGCCATCTCGAGGCGCGGCTGTGGAACGATGTCTTCGTCCATGCCCAGGAGAAGCTCGGCATCCCCCGCGGCACGATCAAGGCGACCGTGCTGATCGAGACACTGCCGGCGGCCTTCGAGATGGACGAGATCCTGTTCGAACTGAAGGACCACATGGCCGGCCTCAATGCCGGGCGCTGGGACTACATCTTCTCCTTCATCAAGAAGCTCGCGCGGAACCAGAGCTACGTGCTGCCCGACCGTGGCCAGGTGGTGATGAGCAAGGCCTTCCTGAAGGCCTATGCCGAACTCCTGGTGAAGACCTGCCACAAGCGCGGCGCCTTCGCGATGGGCGGCATGGCGGCGCAGATCCCGATCAAGAACAATCCTGAGGCCAATGCCGCCGCCTTCGCCAAGGTGAAGGCTGACAAGGAGCGCGAGGCGACCATCGGCCATGACGGCACCTGGGTCGCCCATCCGGACCTCGTGCCGGTGGCGATGGAAGCCTTCGACCGGCTGATGCCGACGCCGAACCAGGTGGCGCGCCAGCGCGACGACGTCGTGGTGGGCCAGAAGGACCTGCTGGCGGTTCACGAGGGGACGCGGAACGAAGCCGGGTATCGCGAGAACATCCGCGTCGGTGTCCAGTATATCGAGGCCTGGCTGCGCGGCCGCGGCGCGGTGCCGATCTACAACCTGATGGAGGATGCGGCGACCGCCGAGATTTCGCGGGCGCAGATCTGGCAGTGGACGACCTATGGCGTGGCACTGGAAGGCGGCATCGCCTGCACCCCGGCCTTCTTCGACAAGGCGCTGAAGGAGGAGATGGAGGTGGTGAAGGCCGAGGTCGGTGCCGAGGCTTTCGAGAAGGGCCGATTCGCAGAGGCCATCGCCCTCTTCGCCAAGCTGTCCCTGGCGCCCGATTTCGAGGAGTTCCTCACCCTTCCGGCCTATCGCATGCTCGCCTGAGCGACGAATCGGCAGCGATGGTCAAATTGGTTAACAAACCCCCTGTGGCCACGCCGCCACAGGGGGGAATCTATTGGGTTCTTCTGCTTTCTGATTGGGCATTTTGCCGGCGTATGCCCGGTTTTTTGCCTTGTGGCCCCTGGCCCGCTTGTGGCGTCATTGTGACGAACATGTGGTGATTTGGGTTGGCGGCCAGCGCTGACCGCAGTCAGGAGACGCAGATGTTTCGCAAAACGATGCTGACGGGCCTTCTGGCCGCGACGCTGGGAAGCCAGGCTTTCGCCGCCGACGTCGCCGCGCCGGCCCCGATCGCTGCGCCGGCCCCCTGGGCCTTCGATTTCGCCTTCGGCGGCAAGGTTCTCTCGGACTACAATTTCCGCGGCATCTCGCAGTCGGCGCGCGGCCCGGCGGTCAATGTCTACGGCGAGGCCCGCTACGGCTGGCTCTATGCCGGCGCCGCCTTCTGGACGACCAAGCTGCCGAACCGGCCGGTCGGCGAAGTCGACCTCTATGGTGGCATCCGGCCGGTCGTCGGGGATGCGACCTTCGACCTCGGCGTGATGTACTATCTCTATCCGAACGAGCGGCAGTTCGTGACTGCCGGCCTGGCGGCACCGGCCCTCAACGGCGTCTGGGCTCCGGCGCGCAGCAACTTTGTCGAGGTCTACGGCAAGGTCGGCTATGATTTCACGCCGCAGTTCAACGCCGGCGTGGCCCTCTACCACGCGCCCAACTGGCTCGGTACCGGCGCTGCCGGCACCTATGGCGAGGTCAATGCCAAGTATAAACTGCCGAATGACTTCGCGATTTCCGGCGCGGTCGGCTACTACTGGCTCGGGACCACGTCAGCGGCGCTCGGTGCCGTCAATCTTCAGGACTACGCCTACTGGAATGCCGGTGTGTCGTGGACCTACAAGGATTTCCTGACCCTCGACCTGCGTTATCACGGGACCAACCTGTCCTCGACGAACTGCTTCAACATCACGGGCGACTATCGCGGCGTGTTCACCGGTTCGGGCCGGTCCAACTGGTGCGGCCACAGCATCGTCGCCAGCCTGTCGATCGATCTGCAGTGGTCGAAGCTGCCCTACAAATAAGCCCGTCGTTCAACTGCGCGGAGACACGAGGCCGGGGTTCGCCCCGGCCTTTTTGCGTTGGATCGGCCGGGACCCTGCGACTTGCCGCCACGCCCCCTCCCAGCCTCTGGCGAACGCTGCGGCCATGTACCATCTTCCCGCTACCTGAAGACTCAGGCTCGGAATCGCGACATCAGATCGCAATGAGATGATGGCATTCAGGAACCATGCGGGGGCGACCCGCCACGAACGTTCTTCCGGAGGATTTTTCCCCATGAACCAACAGGAACGCGATATCATCGCCGGACTGTTCGACCGCCTGCGATCGGCCGAGAGCCAGCAGCGCGACCCTGCCGTCGATGCCTTCATCAAGGAGCGCCTCGTGCAGCAGCCGGGCGCGGTCTACGCCCTGCTGCAGACGATGTATGTCTCCGACCAGGCCCTGAACGATCTGGCCAAGCAGAACGAGACGCTGCAGGGTCAGACGCAGTCGCTGCAGAACCAGGTCGACCAGATGCAGCAGCATCTCCAGCACATGCAGCGTCAGGCCGAGCAGCCGCAGAGCGGCGGTTTCCTGTCGAGCATTTTCGGCTCCAAGCCGGCGGCGCCGCCGCCGATGCCGGGACGCCCGCTGAACACCGGCATGGCGCCGCCGCCGCCCGGTTTCGGCCAGCCGCAGGGCGGGCCTCCCCCGGGATACGGCGCCCCTCCGCAGGGCAATTTCGGCGCTCCGCCGCAGGGCAATTTCGGCGCTCCGCCGCAGGGCAATTTCGGCGCACCCCAGCAGGGTGGCCCCTGGGGCCAGCCGATGGGTGGACCGCAGGGGCGTCCGATGGGCGGCCCCTGGGGGCAGCAGGCCGCGCCCGCCCAGCAGGGCGGCGGCGGCGGCTTCCTCGCGACGGCCGCCACGGCGGCGGTGGGTGTGGTCGGCGGCATTCTGGCAGCCAATGCCATTTCCAGCATGATGGGCGGCGGCTCCAGCACCGCCTCCGCCTCCCCGGCCTCGACGCCCGCTGCGTCGGATGCCCAGCAGTCGGCAGAGAAGCCCGCCGCGCAGGACAGCTTCACCGGCGATGACGGTTCGGGCGGTTACGGCGGATATGACGATTCCGCCGGCTATGACGACGGCGGCGGCGACGACTACTGACGCGCGCCGAGCACTTTGACGATCCAGCGGCCGCCCCACCGGGGCGGCCGTTCTGCATTGCCGCGCTGACTGCTGGACATTCGGGAAGGCGGGTGGCATGAACCGGTCTGATCGACAGGCGCGCGGGCAGGCGATGAAGACCTTCTTCCTCAAGTTCTTCACCTGGTGGAACAGCCAGACCTTCGGAACCCAGCTCACCATCTGGCGGGTGGGGGTTTTCGTCGGCGAGGACGAGTTCGGCAACAGGTATTACCGGTCCCGCTTCGCCAAGGACCCGGCCCTCGGCCACGAGCGGCGCTGGGTCGTCTATCACGGACAGGCCGAAGCCTCCGCCATTCCGCCGGGCTGGTGGGGCTGGATGCACCATCGGACCGCCGAGCCGCCGACCGCCAGCGCCTACCAGCCGCGCGCCTGGCAAACGCCGCATCTGCCGAACGGCACCGGCACCGCCGCGGCCTACCGGCCGCCGGGCTCGACCCTCAATGCCGGCCGACGGCCGAAGGCGACGGGCGACTATCAGGCCTGGACGCCCGGCCCATAAGGCCGCAGGCCTACCGCCGGGGCGGCATGGTTCCGCCATGTTCGCGGCCATAATGCTCGCCGGACGCCGGACCTCCCCGCATCCAGATCCGGCCCGAGCGAAAGCGGCCCGGCAACAGGGACACCAGAACAGGCCTTGGCGAACAAGATTGCGATCCTCTCCGCGCTGACCGCGTTGGCCGTCGTCGCTCCGGCCCTGAGCCCGCCTGCCGGCGCACCGGCGCTCGCCCAGCTCCAGCTCGGCCCGCCGCCGACGACCCAGCAGCGCCCGCCGCCGCAGGGACAGG
>JAIEPJ010000185.1 GCA_019749835.1 Phreatobacter sp.
GAGGCCGGCATCCCGCGGCCGCCGCGGGCCCGCCTCATCACCGGCGCGGTGGTCGGCCTGATAGCCATGTACGTTCTGCTGAGCCTGTCGACCGGAGGGATCCAGTCCTTCTCCGCCTCCGCCCTCGTCATGGGCTACGGCATCGACCTCGCCGGCGCCAATGCGGCGCTGACGGTGTTTCTGTTCATGAGCGCCGGCGGCGTGCTGGCGGGCGGGGCGCTCGCCGACCGCACCCGTCGCCACGGGCTGGTCGCGGCCGCCGCCTTCCTCGGGACATCGGTCATTGCCGGCACGATGGCGCTCACCCAGCCCTCGGCTGCGGTGGCGACGCTCCTCCTCGGAGCGGCCGGCTTCCTGTCCGGCATCATCACGCCGTCGCGCGACATGCTGGTGCGTGCCGCCGCCCCCAAGGGGGCCGAGGGCATCGTCTTCGGTATTGTCTCGACCGGTTTCAACATCGGCGGCCTGATCGGCCCGCTGCTCTATGCCGCCCTGCTCGATCAGGGCCAGCCCCGGGCGATCTTCGCCGTCGCTGCGGTGTTCATGCTGCTGACGGTGACCCTGACCCTCATCCAGGACCGTCGCGCCCGGCGCTAGGGTGCGCCCCGCACCCCCGGGGGTCAGCCGGCGGGCGGCTCGGATTCCTTGGTGCCGGGCTGGGGGAACATGCCCGATCCCGGCGTCTTCTCCGGGTCGATCAGGCCGGCGCGGGCATGTGGCCCCTCCGGCGGCGCCGTGGGTGCGAGGGGGCGGGGGGCGATGGTGGGCGTCTCCGGAACTTTCGTCATGGGGGATCAATGCGCCGATGGGGGAGCAGGTTCCCTCCGGGACCGCCCGATGGCCTACTCGACGCCGCTGCCGGCAGCGATCATTCTCCCCGCCCTGGCCTCCGGCCAGCGTCTCTTCCGCGTCATGAGGATCTGCGCCCGTGAAACTGTTCTTCTCTCCCGCCTCGCCCTTCGTGCGCAAGGTGATGGTCTGCGCCCTCGAGCGCGGTATCGACGGCCAGATCGACAAGCTCGGCTCGGCTGCCCACCCGATCAACCAGGACGCGGCGATCAAGGCCCACAACCCCACCGGCAAGGTGCCGACCCTGGTCGCCGATGACGGCATGGCCATCTATGACAGTCGCGTCATCTGCGAATATCTCGATTCGGTGGGCGCGGCGCCCGGCCTGTTCCCGGCGGCGGGTCAGGACCGCTGGAAGGCGCTGGTCCTGCACTCGGCGGCGGACGAGATGCTCGATGCCGCCCTGCTTGCCCGCTACGAGACCGTGGCGCGTCCCGAGGCCCTGCGCTGGGCCGACTGGCACGGCGGCCAGATCACCAAGATCCACACCACCGTGAAGGCCTATTCCGAGGAATGGATCGGCCATCTGGAAAATCGTCTCGACATCGGTACTGTGGCCGCCGCCGTGTCGCTTGGCTATCTCGACTTCCGCTTCCCCGATATCGGCTGGCGCAACGGTCATGCCAGGCTCGCCGCCTGGTATGCCGGTTTCGCCGAGCGGCCTTCCATGAAGGCAACCGTGCCGGTGGGCTAGACCCGCCGTCGCGATCAGCCGGGGGCGGGGGCCACGCCGCGGCCAGCGCCCAGCGCCCTCAGGGCGTTGAGAATGACCGCCACGTCGATGACCTCCTGCAGCACGGCACCCTGGACCGGCGTGATCAGGCCGAAGGCGGCCACGATCATGCCGGCGACCGAGAGGCCGATTCCGGCACCGACGCTCTCCAGGGCGATTCTGCGCGACCGGGCGGCGATGGCGATGGCCTCGGCAACACGGTCCAGCTGGTCCACCAGCAGCACAACATCCGCCGTCTCCGAGGCGGCGGATGATCCCGTGGCGCCCATGGCGACGCCGATCTCGGCTGCCGCCAGGGCCGGGGCATCGTTGACGCCGTCGCCGATCATCATGACCGGCCCATAGGCCCGCTCGGCGATGACTATGGCCACCTTGTCGCCGGGTGCGAGGTCGGCATGGATGGCGTCCACCGGCAGGTCGCCCACGACGGCGTCGGCGACGGCGCGGCGGTCGCCGGTGGCAAGCACGATGCGGTCGATGCCGCGCGCGCGCAAGCGGCGCAGCAGGTCGGCGGCGCCGGTCCGCAACTCGTCCACCATCAGGAGGCCGCCGGCCAGCCTTCCGTCGACGGCGATGGCGACGACCACGCCGTTGTCCTTCTTCAGGCTGCGCAGCGCGTCGGCATCGCCGGCGTCCATGAGGCCGGTGACGAAGCCGATGCCGCCGACGCTGACCTCGCGTCCGTCGATGCGGGCGGTGACGCCCTCGCCGGGGGTCTCGCGGGCCTCGGTCGGCACGGAGAGCGCGAGGCCGCGCGCTTCGGCTTCCGCCACCAGGGTGCGGGCGACGACATGTTTCGACACCTGGTCGGCGGAGGCGGCGAGGCGCAGGACCTCGCGCGGCGACAGGCCACCGAAGACGACCTCGGAGGTGATGCGCGCCTCACCACGGGTCAGGGTGCCGGTCTTGTCGAGCACCAGCACGCGCACGCGCGCGAGGGCCTCCAGCGCCTTGCCGCCCTTGATGAGAATGCCTCGCGCCGCCGCCCGTGACAGCCCCGAGACGATGGCGACGGGAACCGCCAGGATGAGCGGGCAGGGGGTCGCCACCACCAGAACAGCCACGGCCCGCACGGGATCGCCCGAAAAGAACCAGGCGGCTCCGGCGATGGCGAGCGACAGGCCGAGGAAGACGAGGGCATAGCGGTCAGCGAGCCGGGCCATCGGCGCTTTCGAGCGCTGGGCGCTCTCCACCATGCGGATGATGCCGGCAAAGGTGCTGTCCCTGGCAATCCGCCCCGCCAGCATGTCGAAAGGGCCGCCGACATTGAGCGTGCCGGAAATGACCGGCTGCCCGTCGCGGCGCTGGACGGGGACGGCCTCGCCGGTGATCGCTGCCTCGTCGAGGATGGCGATGGGCCCCGACACCGTGCCGTCGACCGGGACCACATCGCCCTGGCGGATGAGCAGACGGTCACCCACCGCCACCGCGTCGAGGGCGACCTCGGCGAGGCCCCCGTCGCCGTAGCGCATTGCCGTGCGTGGCGCGCGGCCGAGGAGCGCCGCCATCTCGCGCCGGGCGCGGCGCTCGGCGAAGGCTTCGAGGTTCTGGCCACCGGCATACATGAGCGCGACGACGACAGCGGCGAGGGTCTCGCTGACGGCGAGCGCCGCGGACATGGACAGGAAGGCAACGATGTCGAGACCGACCTCACCGCGCCTCAGGCTGGTGACGATCTCGATGGCGAGGGCGATGAGGACGACGAGCGTCGCGCCGGTCCAGAGAGGATCGGCGAGCGCCGGGTGGTCGAACCAGCGCGCAGCGAGGCCGAAGACCAGCCCCGCCGCGGGAACGGTAACCAGATAGGCCCTGAGGTCGGTCAGGCGCATCGCGCGATGCACCGTCGTCTGTGGCCCGCTGCCATGATCGATTCCACTTCGTGCTGCCGGTCCCTGCTAACAGACCGGCGGCAAGACATGGAATGATTCAAAACAAAAGGCGCCGAGGGGCCGGCTCGATGGCGTCAGAGCGCTTCGACGATGGTGACATTGGCGAGGCCGCCGCCCTCGCACATGGTCTGCAGGCCGTAGCGCTTGCCGCGGGCCTTCAGCGCATGGATCAGGGTCGCCATCAGCTTGGTGCCGGAGGCGCCGAGCGGGTGGCCGAGGGCGATGGCGCCGCCGTTGACGTTGAGCCGCGCCGGGTCGGCACCAGTATGCCGCAGCCAGGCGAGCGGCACCGGCGCGAAGGCCTCGTTCACCTCGTAGAGGTCGATGTCCTCGATCCGCATGCCAGCGCGCTTCAGGGCGCGGTCGGTGGCGGGCAAGGGCTCCTCGAGCATGATGACGGGGTCGCCACCGGTGACGGTGAGGTTGTGGATGCGGGCGATGGGCGTCAGGCCATGGGCCTTCACCGCGCGCTCGTTGGCGATGAGGACGCCGGAGGCGCCGTCGCAGATCTGGCTGGCATTGGCAGCGGTGATGACGCCGCCCTCGACGAGGGTCTTGACCGACCCGATGCCTTCAAGGGTCGCGTCAAAGCGGATGCCCTCGTCGCGTCGATGGGCCTCGCCGTCGACGTCCACCGCGACGATCTCGCGGGCGAAGGCGCCGGCTTCTGTCGCGGCGGCGGCGCGGCGATGGCTCTCCAGCGCGAAGCTGTCGAGCTCGTCGCGGGTGAAACCGTATTTCTTCGCGATCATCTCGGCGCCGGTGAACTGGCTGAAGCCCTCGACGCCGAAACGCCGCTGGATGCGCTGCGAGAAGGGACCCTCGCCGATGCCGGCCTTGGCGTAGAGGCCGGTGACCGTGCCCATGGGCACGCGGGTCATGCTCTCGACGCCGGCGGCGATGACGAAATCCTGGGTGCCGGACATGACCGCCTGAGCGGCGAACTGCATGGCCTGCTGGGAGGAGCCGCACTGGCGGTCGATGGTCACCGCCGGCACGCTCTGCGGCAGTTTCGATGCCAGCACCATGTTGCGGCCAACATGGAACGCCTGCTCGCCCCCCTGGGAGACGCAACCGACGATGACGTCCTCGATGGCGGCGGGATCGATGCCGGTGCGGTCGACGAGGGCGTTGAGCACCTCGCCGCCGAGATCGGCCGGGTGCCAGCCGGCGAGCCTGCCGCCGCGACGGCCGCCGGCGGTCCTGACGGCTTCAACGATATAGGCCTCGGCCATTGTCGATCCTCCCTCGGGGCGACCGCCGGAGCGGTGCCTGGTCTCGCCGCGTCAGCCGGCGCGGGCGTTTTTCCAGTCGCGCTTGATCTTCTTGGCCAGCGACCATTTGTGGACTTCGGTCGGGCCGTCATAGATGCGGAACGCCCGGACCTCGCGGAACACCTGCTCGACCATGGTGTCGCCGGACACGCCCGTACCGCCCATGACCTGCACGCAGCGATCGGCGATGCGCATCAGCGCCTCTGAGACGGCGACCTTGGTCATGGAGCTCTCGGCTGTACCGAGCGAGCCGCCGTCGAGGACACCGGCGCACCAGTCGATCATCAACTCGGCCTGTTTCAGGTCGATGAGGTTGTCGGCCAGCATGAAGCCGACGCCCTCGTGGTCGATGAGCGTCTTGCCGAAGGCCTCGCGGCGGCAGGCATAGTCGGTGGCAATCTCGTTGGCGCGGGTGCAGGCGCCGAGCCAGCGCATGCAATGCGACAGGCGGGCGGGCGAGAGGCGCACCTGGGCATATTTGAAGCCCTCGCCGCTCGCCCCCAGCATCTGGTCGGCCGGTACGCGCAGATTGTCGATGGTGACGACGGCATGGCCGCCCGGCATGGAGGAATCGATGGTGTCGAGCACGCGCTCCGTGCGGATGGCGGGGTCTGGCAGGTCGACGAGGAACATGCAGGCGCCGTCATCCGACTTGGCCATGACGATGCCGACCTTGGCGCCCTCGGCTCCGGTGATGAAGGCCTTGCGGCCGTTGATCACCCAATGGTTGCCGTCGAGCCGGCAGGTGGTCTTCATCATCGAGGGATCGGAGCCGGCGCCACCGTCGAGGGCCGGCTCTGTCATGAAGAAGGCGGAGCGGGCGCGGCCCTCGACGAGCGGCTTCAGGAAGCGCGCCTTCTGGGCCTCCGAGCCGACCTTGCCGAGCAGGTACATGTTGCCTTCGTCGGGCGCCGCCGTGTTGACGGCGGTCGGCCCGAGGATGGAGAGGCCGGAGCGGATCAGCACATAGGCGGTCTCGGCCTGGGTAAGGTGGTCTCCGTCGCCAAGGATGTGGGGCGTCAGGACGCCCGCGGCGCGCGCCTTGCCGCGCATCTCGTGAACGAGCTCCTCGGTCGGGCCGTGCGGGCCCTGGCGCGGGTCTTTCTCGTAGGGAATGACGACATCGCGGACGAAGGCTTCGACCTTCGCCGCAATGGCCTTGGCCCGCGGTGTGGCACCGGCGGGCTCGACGGCGGCGAGGCCGCTCATTTCGGTGTCATCCGGATGGCGCCGTCGAGGCGGATCGTCTCGCCGTTCAGCATGGGGTTGGTGACGATGGCCTCGACCATCATCGCATATTCGTCCGGGTGGCCGAGGCGGGAGGGGAAGGGCACCTGGGCGCCGAGCGAATCCTGCGCCTCCTTGGGCAGGGAGCCCATGAGGGGCGTCAGGAAGAGACCGGGCGCGATGGTGACGACACGGATGCCGTAGCGGGCGAGCTCGCGGGCGATGGGCAGGGTCATGCCGACGATGCCGCCCTTGGAAGCGGCATAGGCGGGCTGGCCGATCTGGCCGTCGAAGGCGGCCACCGAGGCGGTGTTGACGATGACGCCGCGCTCCTCGCCGACGGGATCGGCTGTGTGCAGGCGGGCGGCGAATTTGGACAGCACGTTGAAGGTGCCGAGGAGGTTCACCTGGATGATCTTGCTGAAGTCGGCCAGCGGGAGGGGCGAGCCGTCGCGGGCGATGACCTTGGCGGGCGGGCCGATGCCGGCGCAGTTGACGCAGATGCGCGCCTTGCCGTGCAGGCCCTCGGCCTCGGCGAGGGCGGCGTCGACCGCAGCCTCGTCGGTGACATTGACCTTGACGAAGTGGCCGCCGATCTCAGCGGCCAGCTTGCGGCCGAGCTCCTCGTTGAGATCGAAGATGGTCACCTTGGCGCCGGCCTTGGCGAGTCGCGCCGCCGTGGCGCCGCCGAGCCCGGAGGCCCCTCCCGTGACGATCGCCGCCATACCCCTTGCGTCCATGGTCCCATCTCCCTGGCGCCAGCCGGCCTTCGCAGCCGTGGCGCATTGATGACGTAGCGTCGGCCGGCACCTTTGTCAGCCGGCGGTGCCCGGTCAATCGGCCGAGCGGGGGATGGGAGGGTTTTCAGCCTGGCAGGTGCAGCAGGGAGACGATGATGACGATGGCGGCGAGGACATGGCGCGCCGCGGAGCCGAACAGGGCGACGGACAGGGCGGCGCCGAGAATCAACCCGCCGGCCACGCCCGCGATCACGGTGCAGGTGAAGGCGGGAGCGCCCTGCAGCGCGGCCAGCACCCAGGCGAGAACGAAGGCGAAGGGCGTCAGCTTCAGCGAAACGATGACGAACCGGCGTTTGGCTGCGGGATCGTCGAGGTCCCGGTTCATGACGAGACCCTGCACCGGGCGGATCGGCTGGACCATTGCGGGCAGTTCCGCCTGCTGTCATCGCAGGGACCGATGCGTGACAGTCTTTGGAGACGCAGCAAGTCAGGCGAGGACGAAGCGTGCAGGGCGATCGCCGCGATCGGCCGTCACATCCGGGTGATGTGGGGCTCCGCGCTCTTGCCGCATTGCAGCATGTCCGATACATTCATGACTGTATGTATTTTCATTTTTCTGGCGATCGACCCTCCGGGCCGGCGCGGGGATCGGGGCCTCCGATGTCGTTTTTCCGTCTTCTGTCCATGTCGGTCCTCCTGGTCGGCCTCGCCGCCTGCAACGATTCCGGCAGCACTGCGCCGCGGCCGGCGGCAGCCCCGCCGCCACCGCCCGTCGGCATCGTCACGGTGACGGCCGGCGCCGTCCCGATCATCAGCGAACTGCCCGGCCGTATCGCCCCGACGCGCATCGCCCAGGTGCGTCCCCGCGTCTCCGGCATCATCGTCGCCCGGGTGTTCCAGCAGGGCAGCCTGGTGAAGGAGGGCGACGTGCTCTACCGCATCGACCCCGAGCCTTTCCGGGTCGAGGTCGAGCGCTCCAGGGCGACCATGCAGCGCGCCCAGGCGACGCGGCTCCTCGCCCAGCAGCAGAACGAACGCGTCGAGCAGCTGCGCGAGCGCAATGTGGCGAGCCCGCAGCAGCTCGACAGCGCCGTCGCGGCGCTCGCCCAGGCGGATGCCGACGTCGCCAGCGCCAAGGCGGGCCTCGCGGCGGCCGAGCTGAATCTCAAATATGCCGATATCACCGCGCCGATCAGCGGCCGCATCGGCCGGGCGCTGATCACCGAGGGCGCGCTGGTGGCGGCGAATGGCGCCGAGGCTCTCGCCACGATCCAGCAGCTCGACCCGATCTATGCCGACTTCACCCAGTCGGCGACCGACCTCATCCGCCTGCGTCGCGCCATGCAGGCCGGTGCCGTGACGCCCGACCAGGGCGACGAAGCGGCGGTGAGGCTGATCCTCGACGACGGCAGCGCCTATCCGCATACCGGCCGTCTCCTGTTCTCGGAAGCGACGGTCGATGCCGGCACGGGCCAGGTGACGCTGCGCGGCGAATTCCCCAATCCGAACGGCGACCTTCTTCCCGGCATGTATGTCCGCGTGCTGATCGAGCAGGGCATCCAGCAGAATGCCATCGCCGTGCCGCAGCAGGCGATCCAGCGCGACACGGCGGGCCGGGCGCAGCTCTACGTCGTCAAGGCGGACGATACGGTGGAGATCCGCGTCGTGCGCTCAACCCGCGTGGTCGGCACCAATGCGGTGATCGACGAGGGCCTGGCGGCGGGCGACCGCGTCATCGTCGAAGGCTTCCAGCGCCTGCGACCCGGCGGAAAGGTCACAGCGAGCCCCTGGGCGCCGCCGGCGCAAGGCGCCGCCCCGGCCGCCGCCGCCGGCCGATAAGGACCCAGGACCATGCCCCAGTTCTTCATCGGCAGGCCTATCTTTGCCTGGGTCCTCGCCATCCTCATCATGCTGGCGGGCCTCATCGCCATCCCGATGCTGCCGATCGCGCAGTATCCCGACGTCGCCCCGCCGCAGATCACCATCAACACGGCCTATCCCGGGGCCTCGCCGGAAGATGCCTACCAGTCGGTCACCCGGCCGATCGAGGAGGAGCTGAACGGCATAGAAGGCCTGATCTATTTCGAATCCGTCGCCGACACGACCGGCGCGATCCAGATCACCGCCACGTTCCGGCCGGGCACCAACGGCGCCGCCGCGGCGGTCGAGGTGCAGAACCGTGTGCGCCGCGTCGAGCCGCGCCTGCCGCGCGCGGTGAGCCAGCAGGGCGTGCAGGTCGACCAGGCCCGGTCGAACTTCCTGCTCGTCGCCACGCTGACCTCGACCGACGGGTCGATGGACGATATCGGCCTCGGCGACTACATGAGCCGCAACATTCTCGGCGAGATCCGGCGCGTGCCGGGAGTCGGCCGCGCCCAGCTCTTCGCCTCCGAGCGCGCCATGCGCATCTGGCTCGACCCGGACAAGATGGTCGGCCTCAACCTGACCGCCGCCGACGTCACCGCCGCCGTGACCGCGCAGAACGCCCAGGTCTCGGCGGGTTCCATCGGCTCGCTGCCGAACCCGATCAACCAGCAGGTGACGGCGACCGTCATGGTCAAGGGGCAGCTCGCGTCGCCGGACGAGTTCGGCGCCATCGTGCTGCGCGCCAATCGCGACGGCTCGCTGGTCCGGCTGAGGGATATCGCGCGGATCGAGGTCGGCGCCCAGGCCTATGCGACCTCGGCGCGCCTGAACGGCAAGCCGGCCGCGGCCCTGGCGGTCCAGCTGTCGCCGACCGGCAATGCCATGGCGACGGCCGAAGCGGTCAAGAAGCGCCTGGCGGAACTGGCGCCCTTCTTCCCGCCAGGCGTCGAATATGCGGTGCCCTATGACACCTCGCCCTTCGTCAAGGTGTCGATCGAGAAGGTGCTGCACACGCTGCTGGAGGCCATGGTGCTGGTCTTCATCGTCATGTTCCTGTTCCTGCAGAACCTGCGCTACACGCTGATCCCCGCGATCGTCGTGCCGGTGGCGCTGCTCGGCACCTGCGCGGTGATGTATGTCACCGGCTTCTCCATCAACGTGCTGACAATGTTCGCGATGGTGCTCGCCATCGGCATCCTCGTCGACGACGCCATCGTCGTGGTGGAGAATGTCGAGCGCATCATGGCGGAGGAGGGGCTGCCGCCGAAGGAGGCGACGCGCAAGGCCATGGGCCAGATCACCGGAGCGGTGATCGGCATCACCGCGGTCCTGGTGTCGGTGTTCATCCCGCTCGCCTTCTTTCCCGGCGCGGTGGGCGTCATCTACAAGCAATTCAGCCTGACGATGGTCGTGTCGATCCTGTTCTCGGCCTTCCTGGCACTCAGCCTGACGCCGGCCCTGGCGGCGACCTTCCTCAAGCCGGTGGCCGCAGGCCATCACCACGGCAAGCGCGGCTTCTTCGGCTGGTTCAATCGCGGCTTCGACAAGACGACGCGCGGCTATGGCAGCGTCGTCTCCTACATGGTCCGCCGCGGCGGCCGCTTCATGGTCATCTATGTCGTGCTGCTGGCCTGCCTCGGCTATCTCTACATGCGGCTGCCGACCTCGTTCCTGCCGAACGAGGACCAGGGCTATATCATCGTCAATTTCCAGGCCCCCTCGGACGCCACCGTCAACCGCACCCTGACCGCCATCGAAACCGCCGAGAAGCAGTTCGCCGGCGAGCCGGGCGTGGCCCGCATCGTGACGGTGCGCGGCTTCTCCTTCTTCGGCCAGGGGCAGAACGCGGCCCTGGCCTTCGTCACCCTGAAGGACTGGAGCGAGCGCGGACCGCGTGACGCGGCGAGTGCCATCGCGCTGAGGGGAACGATCGCGCTGTCGCAACTGCGCGATGCCATCGTCTTCGGCCTGTCGCCGCCGCCGATCCAGGGCCTCGGCAATTCCAACGGCTTCTCCTTCCGCCTGCAGGCGCGCGGCGGCCAGACCCAGCAGCAGCTCGCCGCGGCGCGCGACCAGTTGATCGGTGCCGCCATGCGCAGCCCGATCCTGGCGCAGGTCTTCGTCGAGGGCCTCCCCGACGCCGCCCAGGTGTCGCTGATCGTCGATCGCGAGAAGGCGAACACGTTCGGCGTCACCTTCGCCGACATCAACGCCACGATCTCCACCAATCTCGGCTCGGCCTATGTCAACGACTTCCCCAATGCCGGCCGCCTGCAGCGGGTTCTTGTGCAGGGCGATGCGGCGAGCCGCATGCAGACCTCGGACCTCCTGAACCTCAACGTGCGCAATTCCAACGGCGGCATGGTGCCGCTCTCGGCCTTCGCCCGCATCGAGTGGCAGCGCGGCCCCTCGCAGATCGTCGGCTACAATGGCTATCCCGCCATCCGCATCTCCGGCTCCGCTGCTCCGGGCTATTCCTCGGGCGACGCCATCGCCGAGATGCAGCGCCTTGCCGGGCAATTGCCGCCGGGCTTCGGCTATGAATGG
The DNA here is from genome assembly GCA_019749835.1 of Phreatobacter sp. Classification (GTDB taxonomy): domain Bacteria; phylum Pseudomonadota; class Alphaproteobacteria; order Rhizobiales; family Phreatobacteraceae; genus Phreatobacter. The sequence goes on from JAIEPJ010000185.1 coordinate 11,126, forward strand.
ACGGGGCAGTCGCTGCAGGAAATCCTGGCGGGCTCGCAGGCGCCGCTGCTCATCGCACTGTCCTGCATCCTCGTCTTCCTTTGCCTCGCCGCGCTCTACGAGAGCTGGACGATCCCGATCTCGGTGCTGCTGGTCGTCCCCCTCGGCGTCATCGGCTCGGTCACGGCGGTGACGCTGCGCGGCATGCCGAACGACGTCTATTTCATGGTCGGCCTGGTCGCGATCATCGGGCTATCGGCCAAGAACGCCATCCTCATCATCGAGTTCGCCAAGGACTTGCGGGCAGAGGGCAAGGGTATCCTCGAAGCGACGATCGAGGCGGCGCATCTGCGCTTCCGGCCGATCATCATGACCTCGCTGGCCTTCGCGCTGGGTGTGCTGCCGCTCGCCATCGCATCGGGCGCCAGTGCCGCCAGCCAGCAGGCGCTCGGCACGGGTGTTCTCGGCGGCATGATCTCGGCCACCGTCCTCGCCGTGTTCTTCGTCCCGGTCTTCTTCGTTGTGGTGACGCGGCTGATGGGCGGGCGGGACAAGCCGGCGTCCGAAGAGGCGCCCGCGGCCTCCGATCCCCGGCACTAGGGTCGTGGCGCGGCGCACCAAGGCGGAGGCGGAGGAGACGCGTCGCAGTCTCCTCGACGCGGCCGAGCGGATCTTTCATGCCAAGGGCGTGGCGTCGACCTCGCTCGAGGAAATCGCCGCCGAGGCCGGCGTGACACGCGGGGCGGTCTACTGGCATTTCGCCAACAAGGCGGACCTGTTCATGGCGCTGTTCGACGATGCGCCGCTGATCCACGACGACCTGCTCGCGCCCCTGGCGCTCAGCGAGAATCCCGACCCGCTGGCGCTGGTGGAAGAGCTGGCCATCGGCGCGCTGACGCTGCTGGCGAGCGACGAGCGCCGTCAGCGCATCTATACGATCCTGACCCTGTGCGAATATCGGGACGAGTTCGGCGTGGTCCTGCAGCGCACCCTGGAGACCATGGACCGTGCTCATGCGCAGTTCGGCGGCGCCTTCGCCGAGGCGGAGCGGCGCGGCACCCTGGCGCCGTCATGGCCGCACGGCACGGCCGCGGCCGCCCTGCAGTGGCTGTTGCACGGCCTGATCGTCGACTGGTTGAAATTCGGTCGCCGCTTCGACCTCGTCGAGCGCGGGAGCCGCGTGATCCGGGCGCAGTTCCATGGCTACCGGCACCGCTGCGAGACGACTGGCGTCCCGGCTTCAACACCGGTTCTTGCGCCAGGGTAATGCCAGCCCCGCACGCGGCCGCTGGTGCCGCGTGCGGGAGTTGCGTCGCGGTCAGGCGAGATCGTAGCGGTCGGCGTTCATCACCTTGGTCCAGGCGGCGACGAAGTCGCGCACGAACTTCGACGTGTTGTCAGCCTGGCCATAGACCTCGGCCAGGGCCCGCAGCTGCGAGTTCGAGCCGAAGACGAGGTCGACGCGGGTCGCCGTCCACTTCACCGTGCCGGTCTTGCGGTCACGGCCCTCGAAGGCGTCCTGGTCCTCCGAGACCGGCCGCCAGACCGTGCCCATGTCGAGCAGGTTGACGAAGAAGTCGTTGGTGAGGACGCCCGGCCGTGCGGTGAAGACGCCGTGCGGCGAGCCGCCGTGATTGCCACCGAGCACGCGCAGGCCACCGACCAGGACGGTCATTTCAGGCGCGGTCAGCGTCAGCAACTGGGCCTTGTCGAGCAGCAGTTCCTCCGCCGACACGGTGAAGGCCATCTTCTGGTAGTTGCGGAAGCCGTCGGCGAGCGGCTCCAGGACGTCGAAGGACTCGCCGTCCGTCTGCTCCTGCGAGGCGTCGGTGCGGCCGGGTGCGAAGGGCACCTCGAGCGCATGGCCGGCCGCCTTCGCCGCCTGCTCGATGGCGGCACCGCCGCCGAGCACGATCAGGTCGGCGAGCGAGACCTTCTTGCCGCCGGCTGCCGAGGCGTTGAAGGCCTGCCGGATGCCGTCGAGGGTCGAGAGGACCTTGGCGAGCTGGGCCGGCTCGTTGGCCTCCCAGTCCTTCTGCGGCGCGAGGCGGATGCGGGCGCCGTTGGCGCCGCCGCGCTTGTCCGAGCCGCGGAAGGTCGAGGCGGAGGCCCAGGCCGTGCGGATCAGTTCGGCCGGGCTGAGGCCGGAGGCGAGGATCTTCCCCTTGAGGGCGGCGATGTCGGCGCCGTCGACCAGCGGGTGGGCCACGGCCGGCACCGGATCCTGCCAGATCAGGTCTTCGGCCGGGACTTCGGGGCCGAGGTAACGCACCTTCGGGCCCATGTCGCGGTGGGTGAGCTTGAACCAGGCGCGGGCAAAGGCATCGGCGAACTGGTCCGGGTTCTGGTGGAACCGCCGGGACACGGCCTCGTAGGCCGGGTCCATGCGCATGGCCATGTCGGCCGTCGACATCATGATCGGCACGCGCTTGGACGGATCATGGGCGTCGGGCGCCATGTCCTTCGCCGCGAGGTTGCGGGCGTGCCACTGGTGGGCGCCGGCCGGGCTCTTCACCAGCTCCCACTCGTAGCCGAAGAGGACGTCGAAATAGCCGTTGTCCCACTGGATCGGATTGGAGGTCCAGGCGCCCTCGAGGCCGCTGGTGATGGTGTCGGCGCCCTTGCCCTTGCCGTAGGTCGAGATCCAGCCGAGGCCCTGTTCGGCGATGGGGGCGGCCTCCGGCTCAGGACCGACGAGGGCGGCGTCGCCGGCGCCATGGGTCTTGCCGAAGGTGTGGCCGCCGGCGACCAGCGCGACGGTCTCCTCGTCGTTCATGGCCATGCGCGCGAAGGTCTCGCGGATGTCACGGGCCGAGGCGAGCGGATCGGGACGGCCGTCCGGACCCTCCGGGTTGACGTAGATGAGGCCCATCTGGACCGCGGCGAGCGGATTTTCCAGGACGCGATCACCGGTGTAGCGGCTTTTGGGCTTGTCGCTGCCGGCGAGCCATTCGGTCTCGGCGCCCCAGTAGATGTCCTCCTCGGGCTCCCAGACGTCGGCGCGGCCGCCGCCGAAGCCGAAGGTCTTGAAGCCCATCGATTCCAGCGCGGCATTGCCGGCGAGGATCATCAGGTCGGCCCAGGAAATGGCATTGCCGTATTTCTGCTTGATCGGCCAGAGCAGGCGGCGGGCCTTGTCGAGATTGGCATTGTCCGGCCAGCTGTTCAGGGGCGCGAAGCGCTGGGTACCGGAGGAGGAGCCGCCGCGGCCGTCGGCGGTGCGGTAGGTGCCGGCGCTGTGCCAGGCCATGCGGATGAAGAAGGGCCCGTAATGGCCATAGTCGGCCGGCCACCACTCCTGGCTGTCGGTCATCAGCGCGTAGAGGTCCTGCTTCAGCGCCTGATAATCGACGCGGCCGAAGGCGGCCCTGTAGTCGAACTCGCCGCCCATGGGATCGCAGAGGGCGGAGTTCTGATGGAGCATCTTCAGGTTCAGCTGGTTCGGCCACCAGTCGCGGTTGGAGCGGATCGCATTGGTGGTCGCGCCATGCATGACCGGGCATTTGCCGGCCTCGAGATTCATTCCGTCCATCGTGATCTCCGATCGTCTTGGAGGGGGTGTCGGCCTTGCGGCGCGGGATCCCCTGTTTGTCCTGCATGCCGTCGCCGGCCGTCGGGGGACGGTCGCCACCGACAGGAGTGCGGTACTGGCATCCGGCTGGCGATGACCCCTTCTAGCGAAGTCATCTCATTAGACTAAGTTGAATTATCTGATTGTGACGATAAGCTCAAATTATGATAAACCTCACTTTCAAGCAGCTGCGCTATGTCGACGCGCTGGCGCGCCATGGTCATTTCGGCCGGGCGGCGGAGTCCTGCGCCATTTCCCAGCCCGCCCTGTCGATGCAGATCCGCGAACTGGAGGAAGGCCTCGGGACGCCGCTGTTCGAGCGGGGTGTCCGGCAGGTGCGGTTGACGGCCTTCGGCGAGGCCTTCTCGGCGCGGGCCCGCGACATCCTGCGGGCGGTCGATGAACTGGGCGACCTCGCCCGGGCCTCGCGGGCGGGGCTGGTGGGGCGGTTGCGGATCGGTATCATCCCGACGGTCGCGCCCTATCTGCTGCCGGCGGTCATCGGCGATCTCGGACGCAGCCATGCGGGGCTCGACATCCGCATCCGCGAGACGCAGACGCCCAAACTCATCCAGGAACTGACGGAGGGGCGGCTCGACACCGCCATCGTCGCCCTGCCGGTCTCCGAGCCTTCGATGACGGAGACCGCCCTCTTTCGCGAGGATTTCGTGCTGGTGCGACCGCGGGTGGACGCAGACAAGCCGGTGCCGAGCGCCGAGATGCTGCGCGAGATGCGGCTTCTGCTGCTGGAAGAGGGCCATTGCTTCCGCGACCAGGCGCTGTCCTTCTGCGGCCTGACTGCCGCCAGACCGAAGGAAATGCTCGACGGCAGCACCCTGTCGACCCTGGTGCAGATGGTCGGCGTCGGTGTCGGGGTGACCTTGATCCCGGACATGGCGGTGGCGGTTGAGACGCGCTCGGCGCCGGTCGCCATCGCCCGCTTCGAGGATCCGCGCCCCTCGCGCACCATCGGCATGATCTGGCGCGGGACGAGCCCGCTCGCGAAGCAGTTGAACGCGATCGCCGATGTCGTGCGCCAGTCGGCTGAGACGATGCAGCGGATGCATGCGGCCCTGTGACGATGCGTGCCGTGTCCCTGTCCGCGGCGACCATTGGTCCTGCCCCCGGCCGGGCGGGATTCATTGAGCTGGGACTTGTACAAAAGGGTGACGGGCATGTCGCGCGACGTGTCATGAGCTGGTCCGCCCCGCCATCGAACGATTCGAGACCCCGCGCTTCGACGCCTGATGGGGCGCTTTCAGTCCCTTGCGGCGCCAAGCCATTCACGGTCCCGGCCTCGATCGGTCTTGCGATCCGGCATCGTGGCAACGATGAAAAACACCGCGACCAGCTGTCGATTGGTGCAAATCAGACAAATCACCACATAAGAATGTGTATTATCTTGGTATCAGAATCCCATGGCGCTGCGTCGCCCTGCGCCGATTTCGAAGCAGGATCTATCGATCCGGGCTGGCTGCAATGCATTCACCTGCAGTTTGTTGACGAGGCCTGTGCAATCGATTTCAAGCCGCTCCGATAATACATCACAAAAACCAAGCAACGTGCTGCTCATTTCCGAATAAAGGTCGGCGTTCCGTGCCACGTAATCTGAAATCAATGAGTAAAAAATCATGGAAAATTGACGCGTTAATTTTATTTAAAGCAATATTGGACAATTTCGATCCAAAGAATTCTGAAGGGGATCAGATGTTCGGGTTGAAGTCATTGTTGGGTGGCGATCCCGCCGCCATTGTTGCTGCGCTCGATCGCTCGCAGGCGGTGATCGCGTTCAAGCCGGATGGGACGATCCTGACAGCCAACCGCAATTTCCTCGACGCCGTCGGCTATTTGCTGGCTGAGGTCCAGGGCCAGCATCATGCGATGTTTGTCGATCCGAGCGAACGCGATGGGGCGGAGTACCGCCGCTTCTGGGACAGCCTGCGCGCAGGCCAGTTCAAGAGCGCCGAATTCAAGCGGTTCGGCAAGGGCGGCCATGAGATATGGATCCAGGCCACCTACAATCCGCTGCTCGACGCTTCGGGCAAGGTCTACAAGGTGGTCAAATTCGCCATCGATGTGACCTCGGAGAAGCTGAAGAACGCCGACCTGGAAGGCCAGCTCGACGCGATCAACCGGGCGCAGGCCGTCATCGCCTTCGATCTCGCCGGCACGATCCGGATGGCCAACGAGAACTTCCTGAAGACCGTCGGCTACCGGCTCGACGAGATCATCGGCCAGCATCACCGGATGTTCGTGCCGCCCGAGGATCGCGACAGTCCGGTCTACCGAGAGTTCTGGAGTGCCCTCGGTCGCGGCGAATTCCGCTCCGCCCAGTACAGGCGCATCGGCAAGGGCGGCAAGGAAATCTGGATCCAGGCCTCCTACAATCCGATCCTCGACATGAACGGCAAGCCGTTCAAGGTTGTGAAGTTCGCCACCGACATCACCGCCGAGATCAGCGAACAGCGGCGGCGCAAGCAGGTTCAGCAGCAGATCGACACCGACCTGGAGGCGATCGGCGAAGCTGTGACCCGAGCGACGCGCGAGGCGACGGAGGCTGCGGCGGCGTCCACCCAGACCAGTTCCAACGTCCAGGCGGTCGCTGCCGGCGCAGAGGAACTCGCTGGCTCGGTGAGCGAGATCAGCCGCCAGGTCAGCCACTCGCGCGAAATCTCCATGACAGCCGTCGATCAGGCGGCCAGGACCAACGACATCGTCGCCGGTCTTTCGGTCGCGGCCCAGCGCATCGGCGACGTGGTCCAGCTCATCAACAACATCGCCGCCCAGACCAATCTCCTGGCGCTCAACGCCACGATCGAGTCGGCGCGTGCCGGCGAGGCCGGCAAGGGCTTCGCGGTGGTCGCCTCCGAGGTGAAGAGCCTCGCGAACCAGACGTCCAAGGCCACCGACGAGATCAGTGCCCAGATCGCCTCGGTCCAGTCTTCGACCGAGGGGGCCGTCAGCGCCATCGGCGATATTTCCGCGACCATCTCGACCATCAGCGAGATCGCCACGGCGATCGCCACCGCTGTCGAGGAGCAGAGCGCGGTGACGGCCGCCATGTCGTCCAACATGCGCGTCGCCGCCCAGGGCGTGACGGCCATCTCCGGGTCCATGGGCACGATCGCCCGGTCGACGACGGATATCGACATGGCGGCGCGCAAGGTCAGGGAATCCTCCCGCTCCCTCGCCTGAGGCGACGGGGACGGGGCCGTGGTCGCGCGCCTAGCGCCGGATGCCCGGCGTCTCGACGGGCAGGCCTTTCGCCCGCGCCGCCAGATAGAGTTCGAGGGCGAGATATTCGGGGGCTCCGAGCGGAAACTGCGTCGCCCGCACGCCGAGCGAACAGGCGCGCAGCCGGCGATGCAGCGAGCCCATCATGTTCCATTCGAGGCGATAGGCGGGAAAGCCGGTGCCGACCCCGCTCGAGATCACGTCGCCACGCAGGCGCCGGCCGACATTCTCGTCGTGGCATTGGGCGCAGGACAGATTGAGCTGGCCCTGGCGCAGGGTGTAGAGGCGGCGGCCCTCCGCGACGAAGTGCGCCGCCGGCCCATCGGTGGCCACCGAGACCGGCAAGCCGCGCGACTGCAGGGCGACGGCCGACGTCAGCGACAGCAGCGCCTCGCTCTCGTAGCCGAAGGCGGGAGCCTGCTGATGGCGGCTGCGGCAGTTCTCGATCCGGCCTTCGAGGTTGAGGAGTTCGCCGGTCTGCGCCACCTGGGGATAGCGTGTGGCGACGCCGCTCATCCCCGCGATGTCGCCGTGGCATCCCTGGCAGGAAGGGCGCCCGCCGGCCGGTGCGGCCCGCCACAGCGCCTCGCCGGTGTCGATCCACAGCCAGCCGGGATGGCGGGACGGATCGTCCTGCAGGGCGCGCAGGTCCGGCGACAGGAAGGTCGCAGGCGCCCGCACCTCTCCGGCGACGGCTGGCGCCGTGGCCACGAGGAGCAGCAGAAGGGCGGTGAGGCCTTTCATGTCACCGTCAGGACCTGCCGGCGCTCATAGGTGACCCCGCCATCCTCGATCCACTGGAAGACGAACTCGCCGGTCTCGATGGCGCGGCTGGTGAAGGCGACATAGGGATTGGCGGCGATCCCGGTCGACAGGTCCATGCGGAAGATCTCGGTCCCCTCCTGGGTGACGCGCAGGGTGTGGATGATCTTGCGCGGCACCGGCCTCAGACCCGGTGCATCGATGGCGCGCTCCATCGGGTGGCGGGCTAGCACGCGGATCTCGACGATCTCGCCGCGCCGCGCCTCCGGCGGCATGGTGATGCGGGCAGGAAGGGTCGCGTTGGCCATGGCTCAGCCCCCGTCGACGCAGGCGCCGAGGATGACGATCACCTCGCGGCTGTCGCGATGAACGAGGCCCCGGCTCGTCTCGGCCAGGACGACGATGGTCTGTGTCTCGGACAGGCGGATGCGGGTGGCGACATCGGCGCGGCCGGCGCGCGGTCCGATATGGAAGGTCGCCACGCGCGGGAAGGGGTTCTTCTCGGCGAGGATATGGATGCGGGCGACGTGGTCATCGGCGCTCATCGGGCTGTCGACCTTGATGGCGAGGTCGACGGAATTGCCGTTCTCGGAGAGCGTCGGCATGTCGAGCGACAGCCCCGTACTCACCGGCACGCGTCCGGCGAGGATCGCCTGCTGGGCGGCGGCGAAGCTCTCGGGCGATGATGACTGGGCCGCCGCAGCCGGCGGCAGGAGCGCGGTCGCGGCGGTCGCGGCGAGGGCATGGCGCCGGGTCAGGAGGACCGGTCTCGATGAGGGATGGGCGGTCATCGTTCACTCCTTCAGGGCGGACAGGTAGGCGACGACATCCTCGATCTCCTGGGCCGACAGGACGGGACGGCCGCGCCAGCGCTCGTCGACATGGGCGAGCCCGGCGATGCGATGGTAGGCCGGCATCACCGCCTCCGCATTCACCACGGTCGGATCGATCAGCCGCAGCCTGATCTGGCCGGGGCTGAGGCGGCTGCCGACGCCGGCGAGCGGCGGTCCGACCTCGCCCATGAAGGCCTCGGACCGGTCAGGCACGGTATGGCAGATCAGGCAATTCGCCGTCTCCCGGTTGCGTACGATCCGGGCCCCGCGCTCCGCGACGCCGACTTGCCCGCCGAGCGGCGCGGCGACGGCATCGCCCACCACGACATGGGGGACGATCTCCTGCCCTGCCGCGGGGCCGGCAAGGCCGAGAAGGGCGAAGGCGGCGACGAGAGCCCTCACGCCCGCCTGAGGTCCTGGTCCTTGAGCGGGACCGTGCGGATGCGCTTGCCGGTGGCGGCGAAGATGCCGTTCAGCACGGCGGGTGCCGCAACCATGATGGTCGGCTCGCCGACACCGCCCCAGAAGCCGCCGGAGGGCATGACGATGGTCTCGACCGGCGGCATCTCGTCCATGCGCAGGACGTTGTAGCTGTCGAAATTGGTCTCGACGATCTGACCGTCCTTCACCGTGCAGGCGCCATAGAGCAGGGCCGACAGGCCGTAGACGAAGGAGCCCTCGACCTGCATCTCAATCTGACGCGGGTTGACGGCGACGCCGCAATCCGTGGCCGCGACGATGCGGTGGATCTTGAGCCGGCCTGCGGTTTCGACCGATACCTCGGCGGCGGCGGCGACAAAGCTGCCGAAACCCATCTGCTGGGCGATGCCACGGTGAATGCCGGCCGGCGGCGGCTTGTCCCACCCGATCCGCTCAGCCACCGCATTGAGCACGGCGAGGTGGCGCGGATGGTTGCCCATCAGCTTCCGCCGGAAGGCCAGGGGGTCCTGGCCCGCCGCATGGGCGAGTTCGTCGAGGAAGCACTCGAGATAGATGGCGTTCTGGTTGTGGTTCACGCCGCGCCAGAAATGCGGCGGCACATGGGTGTTCCGCATGGCGTGGTCGATGAGCAGGTTGGGGAAGGCATAGCCGATCTGGCCCTCGTTGCCGCCGGCATTGAGCCCCTGGAACTGCACGGGGTCACGGCCATTCTGCAACGCCGTCGGGAAGACATAGGAGAGGATCGACTGGCCGGAGATGCGCATGTGCAGGCCGACGACATTGCCCTGGGCGTCGAGGCCGCCGGTGAGCTTGCACATGGTGACAGGGTGGTAGCGTCCCTGCACCATGTCCTCTTCACGGGTCCACTGCGTCTTGATCGGCACGCCGGGGACCTGCCGGGCGATGGTCACCGCCTGGATCAGCCAGTCATGGGTGGTGCGCCGGCCGAAACCGCCGCCGAGGTCGACGCGGTGCACGTCGCAGGCCGTCTGCGGCAGGCCCGCGGCCTGGGCGGTCGCCGCAAGCGCCGCCTCGCCGTTCTGGGTCGGGCACCAGACGTCGCAGCGGGCCGGCGTCCACACCACCGTGGCGTTCATCGTCTCCATCGGGGCGTGGTTCTGGAAGGGATAGGAATAGACCGCCTCGACCTTGCGAACGGCACCGGCGATGGCGGCGCGGGCATCACCGTTGCTGTTGCCGACGAAGGCTTCCGTGGCCTCCAGGCCCTCGCGCAGGCTCGCCGCGATCGTCTCCGACGATACGGCGCGGTTCGGGCCGTAATCCCAGGTGACCGGCAGGGCATCAAGGGCGGTCTTGGCCTGCCAGAACGTGTCCGCGACGACGGCGACGGCGGTATCGCCGACCTTGAGGACGTGGCGCACGCCCGGCATGGACGCAACCTTGGCGGCATCGAAGGAGGCGACCTTGCCGCCGAAGACCGGGCATTCCTTCGGCACCGCCACCAGCATGCCCGGCATCTTCAGGTCGGAGCCGTAGACGAGGGTGCCGGTGGTCTTTGCGGCGGTGTCGAGACGCTTCACCGAGGTGCCGATGACGGTCCAGTCCTTGGGATCCTTCAAGGGCACATTGGCGGGCGGCGACAGGCGCGCGGCGGCGGCGGCGACCTGACCGTAGCGCACCTGGCGACCGGAGGCGGCATGGGTGACGACACTGTCCTTTGCCGTGCACTGCGCCGCCGGAACGCCCCAGGTATCGGCGGCGGCCTGGATCAGCATGACGCGGGCGGTGGCGCCGCCGCGCCGGACATAGTCCTGGCTCTGGCGGATGCCCTGGCTGCCGGCGGTGAGGAAGGCACCCCAGGCGCGGTTGCGAGCCAGGGACTGGCCGGGCGTCACATATTCGGTGACGATCTTCGACCAGTCACAGTGCAATTCCTCGGCGATCATCTGGCAGAGGCCGGTGCGTGTGCCCTGGCCCATCTCGGTGCGGGCCATGCGCAAGACCACCGTGTCGTCCGGCCGGATCACCACCCAGGCGTTGATCTCGGGCGTGGCTGCTGGCGCCGGCTGCTGGGCCATGGCGCCGGTCGGCAGATAGAAGCCGACGGTGAGGCCGGCGGCGGCCTTCAGGACGGCGCGGCGGGA